>DATANT010000198.1:0-2718 GCA_036266115.1 Gemmatimonadaceae bacterium
GACCGACCACGATCAGGGCACGAGCATCCTGCCCTCCGCCCTCAGCACGCTGCAGACGCTGCGCGCTGGCGTGACCTACGATGCGGCCTCGAGCCAGGCGGACTTCAACGCCAAGCTGGGCTCGGGCCTCTACACCGTCGCCATCTTCGGCGAGCAGCAAATGCCCGACGTGTTCGACGGCTCCTCCGCCGCGCTCGCCACGGTCCTTTCGGGTGGCGGGCGCATCGTCGGCGCCACCTGGCAGGACTCTCCAATGGCGACCTTCTTCCAGGCCACGGCGACCTCGACCAACCATTGGTCCATCAGCGGCTCAGGGGACATGTTCGCGGGTATCATGGCGCCCGTCTGGCTCACCAACCCCGGCTGGGGTGCCTGGGCGAGGGGCTACAGCACCTCCGAGACCTGTCTCGCGACGTTCGGTGACGCGAGCTGTGCCGCGGTGCTCGGCAACGGCGGCAGCACGCTGCTCCTCGGACCGCTCTTCGACACCTACGCCGATGAGGCGCAGGGTGCGCGCTTCGTAGCCAACGGCGTGGACATGCTGCTCGGGCCGGGCGCGATCACCACGACGCCGGAGCCGGCGAGCCTGGCGCTCCTGGGCAGCGGGCTGCTGGCGCTGGGCGGCATGTCGCTGCGCCGTCGGCGGAAGGCCGCGGTCTGAGATAGGTGAGGCGCGCGGCGCTGACTGCGCGCCTCCCTCGATGCCGGATGTGAGCGAGGCCGCCCTCCGGGGCGGCCTCGCTCGTTCGTGCGCGCGCTCGGCGCGCGCTCGGCGCGCGCTCGGCGCGCGCTCGGTGATGCGAGCTCAGTCCATCGCCTCGAGCAGCGCGCCCTTGATGTAGCCGGTCTCCGGGATGGTGAGCACTTCCGGGTGATCGAGCGGCTGGCCGCGGATCTCGCGGAGCGCCACGCGCCGGCCGCTGTCCGCGGCGGCCGCCTCGAGCATCTCCATGAACAGCGGCTTGGTGACGTGAAAGCTGCAGCTCGCGGTGTAGAGCAGGCCGCCGGGAGCGAGCAGCCGCAGTGCCTGCAGGTTCACGTCCTTGTATCCGCGCAGCGCGCCCGGCACGGATCCGCGATTCTTGGCGAATGCGGGCGGGTCGAGCACGATCGTGTCGTATCGATGGCCGGCCTTGAGCGAGTCGCGCAGGAAGTCGAAGGCGTTGGCCTCCACGAACCGGATGTTCTCCCGTCCGTTCAGGCGGGCGTTCTCGTCCGCCCGGGCCAGGGCCGCGGCGGAGCTGTCGAGCGCGGTCACGTGGTCGGCGCGCCGCGCGAGGTGCAGGGCAAAGCTCCCGTGATAGCTGAAGCAATCCAGCGCGCGTCCGCGAGCCAGCTCGCCCACCCGATGCCGGTTCTCGCGCTGATCCAGGAAGGCGCCGGTCTTCTGGCCGGTCCAGGGCGCGGCCAGGTAGCGCACGCCCTGCTCCTCCACCTCGATGGTCTGCGGCACCTCGCCGTACAGGAGCACCGTCTCGCGGGGCAGCGCTTCACGGGTACGCACCGCCGGATCGTTGCGCGCCAGGATTCCGGCCGGCTTCACCAGCTCCACCAGCGCGTCCACGATCTCGCTCCGGAAGGCCTCCACGCCGGCGCTCAGCAGCTGCACCACGAGCCACCGGCCATATCGGTCGCAGACGAGCGAGGGCAGGCCGTCCGCCTCTGCGTGCACCAGCCGGTACGCCGTGGCCAGGCCCGTGATGGGCTGTCGCCTGGCGAGCGCGGCCGCGATGCGGGCGCGCCACCAGTCGGCGTTGATGGTGGCGTCCGGATCGGGATCGATGAGGCGGAGCGAGATCTCCGACGCGGGGCTCCAGAGTGCCCAGCCGAGCGGGGCGCCGCGCTGGTCCTCCACGCGCACCGCGCCGGCCGGGGTGGTGGGCGGCGCGACGATGTCGCTCCGGTAGATCCATGGGTGGCCACCCGCCCACCGGCGTGCCCCCCTCGCTGATACCACGGCTCTCGGCATGCGGCCGAAGCTAGCGCGCCGAGGGGGCCGTGCACAGGCGCGCGGGTGGCGAGCCGGGCTGGAACCGTGTCGTGGTGAGGATCGCGGCGAAAATTGGTGGAGATTCTTGCCGACCCCCCTTGAACCAGACCCTGGTCCTGGATATCATACTCGCCCTTCCAGATCCTGACCGCCGCGGCGTGAAGAAGAGGCGCAAGTTACGGCCACCGCAGCAGTTGACAACGGATCGGAAGCCAGTAGATTGCAGGTCTTGCTCGCGGCGGCTGGTCAGCCGCGACCGCTATTTGACAACGGAAGGTGGGGAAAGATCGTGGGACGATCCGGGACCCTGTGAGGGTGCCTGGATCGCGGATCCTTCGGTCTCTCGTCCGGGTGTGCCGGGCTGTCGGCGTGGCGTTCCTTCGGGAACGGCGCGGCGGGGGCTCGTGCAGCGACCTGGGTGGAGAGACGATGGACGCAAAGGCGTAGGCGCTTGACCGACGTGGACCGGTTGGATCGGTGACGTAGTCAAGCGAGAGAAGGCATGTGGGGGATGCCTGGGCACACGGAGGCGATGAAGGCCGCGGTAAGCTGCGATAAGCTCGGGGGAGCGGCACACACGCATTGAGCCCGAGATGGCCGAATGGGGCAACCCGGCGGCGCGCGAGCGCCGTCATCTCTCCCTTGGGAGAGAGGCGAACCCGGGGAACTGAAACATCTCAGTACCCGGAGGAAGAGAAATCAACAGAGATGCCCGTAGTAGCGGCGAG
>DATANT010000199.1:0-9217 GCA_036266115.1 Gemmatimonadaceae bacterium
CGCCATCGCCCGCGAGCTCCAACTCCGCGCGGTGGAGCTGGAGCTCGTAGCGGTGCCGGACGAGCGCCGCGGTCTCCGCTCCCGGAGACGTCCCGGCAGCCGCCACCGCCGACCGCAGTGTCTCGAGCCTGGCAAGGCGCACCTCGCGATCCACCGAGCCGTCATCCTGGAGCCGGAGGCGCAGCAGCAGAGGCCGGAGCGTCAGTCCCTGCAGCACGAGCGTGCCGAGGGTGACGCCGAACGCCGTCGTGAGGATGAGGTCGCGGAAGGGGAAGTCGATAGGCAGTGCGAGCGCGGTGGCGAGCGTCACGGTGCCGCGCATGCCGCACCACCCCACGATCGCCGCGCCGCCGGGGGTGAGCGCGACCGTGTCGCGCGGCGCGGGTGCCCCGGCCGCGCGCGGGCGGCACCGCCACCGGCTGAACGCCGCCGCGCCAGATACCCACGCGATGCGCGCGAGAATCACCGTGGCGCACACGACCGCCGCCACCGCGGCGTACCATGCCCCCGTCGCCCCGGTCGCGCGCGTGGCGATGGACTTGAGCTGGAAGCCCACGAGAATGAACGCGAGCACGTTCAGCACGAAGACCGCGACCTCCCAGACCGCGTACGACGGGATGCGGATGCGCGCCGGGATGAGCTCGGCCGCGCGGCGCGCTACCGCCATGGCGTACACCACCATCGTGAGAATCCCCGAGAGGTGCAGGCGCTCGGCGAGAATCCACACGAAGAAGGTCCCGCAGAACTGCGCGACCACCGACGTGGCGACGTCGCCGATGCGCGGGTTCACGAACAGCGTCACGCGCGCCAGCACGAGTCCGAGGGCGACGCTCCCGAGGGTGACCGCGAGCAGCGTCGGCAGCACTCTCCATCCGGACAGGACGCCGCTGACCGTGGCGCCGACCGCGAGGCGGTAGACGAGCAGTGCGCTCGCGTCGTTGAAGAGGCTCTCGCCCTCGAGGATCACGAGCAGCCGGTGCGGCGGGCGGAGCTGCTTCAGCACCGTCGTGGCGGCCGCCGCATCCGGGGGAGCGACGATGGCGCCCAGCGCGATCGCGGCCGGCCACGGCATCCCCGGCACGAGGGCGTGCGCGACGAGCGCCACCACGGTGATCGTGAGCGCCACGGCGCCGAGCGCGAGGCCCGCGACGGGGCGCCAGTTGGCGCGCAGGTCACGCGGCGACGAGTCGAACGCCGCGTCGAGCAGCACGGGCGCGACGAAGAGCGCGAGCGCGAGCTCGGGGTCGAGCACGAGCGTCGGCACCCCAGGGACGAGCGCGAGCGCCGCGCCGGCGAGCGCCACGAGTGCCGGATACGGCGCGCTGATGCGCCGAGCCACGGCGGCGAGGGCGGCGCCGCCCAGCAGCAGCGCGATGACGACTTCGAAGACTACCATCGCGTCCTCCAGTCCCGGACGGCAGGCGCCACGTGCCACCCGCCACCCTGACAGATCTGGGCTCTGCAGGAATCAGGCAGGCCCCGCTCGCCCCACACGGGCGGCGACGCCGACCACTGCGGGCGGCGCGGTGGACGCCCGCTTGCAGGAGCTACGGGCGCGCGAGGCGCCGTCCGGGTCGGCGGACGGCACCTGCCAACTCGTCACCGAGGTCCGCATGAGCACGAACATCGGAGGCAAGGTCGTCGTCATCACGGGCGCCAGCAGCGGGCTGGGCGAGGCCGCCGCGCGGCACCTCTCCGGCGAGGGCGCGAGCGTGGTGCTCGGTGCGCGGCGCGCCGAGCGCATCCAGGCGCTGGCGGAGCAGCTGACCCGCGATGGCGGCACGGCCCTCGCCGTGACGACCGATGTCGCCGACCGGGCGCAGGTGCAGCGCCTCGTGGACGCGGCCGTCGAGACGTTCGGGCGCATCGACGTGATGCTCAACAACGCCGGGCTGATGCCGCAGTCGCCCCTCGAGCGCCTCAAGATCGACGAGTGGGATCGGATGATCGACGTGAACATCAAGGGCGTGCTCTACGGCATCGCCGCGGCTCTGCCGTACATGAAGACGCAGCGAGCGGGGCACATCATCAACGTCTCGTCCGTGGCCGGCCACAAGGTGCGCGCCGGGGGCGCGGTCTACGCGGCCACGAAGCACGCCGTGCGCGCCCTGTCCGAAGGCCTCCGCCAGGAGGTGACGCCCTACGGCATCCGCACGACGGTGATCTCGCCCGGCGTGGTCGCCACGGAGCTGCCAGAGAGCATCAGCGAGCCGGACGTCGCCGCGAGCACGCGGAAGATGTACGACGACATCGCGATCCCGGCCGACTCGTTCGCGCGCGTCGTCGCGTTCGCGATCAGCCAGCCGGACGAGGTGAACGTGAACGAGATCCTGTTCCGGCCCACGCGGCAGGAGTTCTGAGCTCCCGTCCGCCCGAGCCAGGGAGAGCGACGATGGACATCCAGCGAGCGGGCTCCCAGCCCTCCGGCAGGGGGCCGGCAGAGTGGTTCTCCGGCACGGTCCGGATCGACCCCCTGTTCGCGGCGAACGCGCCCGCGCGTGCGGCGGGCAACGCCGTCACCTTCGAGCCCGGCGCCCGCACGGCGTGGCACACGCATCCCCTCGGCCAGGTGCTCATCGTCACGGCGGGCTGCGGGCTCGCGCAGCGCGAGGGAGGCCCGATCGAGGAGATCCGGCCGGGCGACGTGGTGTGGTTCCCGCCCGGCGAGAAGCACTGGCACGGCGCGTCGCCGACCACGGCGATGACGCACATCGCCATCCAGGAGGCGCTCGACGGCCAGGCGGTCGCCTGGATGGAGCACGTCAGCGACGAACAGTACCGGGCGAAGCCGCAAGGCCAAGAATCGCTCTCACCCGATCGCGGGGCGCCATGAGCACCCCGCAACCTCCAACTCGTCTACCGCACATGCTGCCCACCCGCACACTCGGCACGCAAGGTCTCACCGTTTCGGCGCTCGGCCTCGGCTTGATGGGAATGAGCCAGGCGTATGGCACGGCCCAGGAGCGCGACGAGCGCGAGTCCATCGCCACCATCCACCGGGCCGTCGAACTCGGGTGCACCTTTCTCGACACGGCCGAGGCATACGGACCGTACAGGAACGAGGAGTTGCTGGCCCGCGCACTCCAGGCGCTCGGCAGCGGGCGCGACCGCGCCGTCATCGCGACCAAGTTCGGCTTCGGGTTCGACGCAAATGGCGCGGTCGCTGGCCTGGATAGCCGGCCGGAGCACATTCGCGAGGCCGTGGAGGGCTCGCTGCGGCGGCTCGCCACCAATCACATCGACCTGCTCTACCAACACCGCGTAGATCCCGCGGTGCCCATCGAGGACGTCGTGGGCACCATGGCGGACCTCGTGCGCGAGGGGAAGGTGCGCTTTCTCGGTCTCTCCGAGGCTGGCGAGCAGACGATCCGCCGCGCGCACGCGGTGCATCCGATCTCGGCGGTGCAGAGCGAATACTCGCTCTGGGAACGCAACCTGGAGCCCAGGATCATCCCGCTGCTCCGCGAGCTCGGAATTGGCCTCGTGCCGTTCGCACCGCTTGGCCGCGGCTTTCTCACGGGGCAGGTGAAGCGCGCCGAGGAGTACCCGGAGGGCGACTTCCGCCGCGGCGATCCGCGCTACCAGGGCGAGAACTTCGATGCGAACGTGCGGGCCGCGTCGGCCGTGCGCGAGCTGGCGGCGCGAAAGAGCGCGACGGCGGGGCAGGTCGCGCTCGCGTGGCTACTCCATAAGGGCCCGGACATCGTTCCGATCCCGGGCACCAAGCGGCGGACGTACCTCGAGGAGAATGTCGCGGCGGCCGACGTGCGGCTCACGCCGGACGAGATGGCGGCGCTCGACGCGGCGCTCGCGCCGGAGAAGGTGGCCGGACCGCGCTACGGCGAGAAGCAGATGGCGCAGGTGGACCGGTGACGCCCGCGACTTCGGCGTCGTCGCGGGGGCTGCGCGTGATCTGCCACGTGCTCGTGTCGGTGGACGGGCGCATCGTCACCGGCGGGTGGCCGCTCTCCGCCGAGGCGCGCAATCACTTCGGGCGAGTGGTCATCGACCATCTCACCCGATCAGCGCCCACCGACCACCCGCCACGGGAGCAGCTCGGACGCGCGACGCGGCTCAGGGTCCACCGAGTCCCACTCGCCTACGTCCGTCCCAGGATCATCAGCCCTTGGGCGGAACGAGCCCGTCGCCTCGGCGCCGTGCCTCCTCCACGAGCGCAGTCGCCCGCGCATCCGCCTCGCGCACGATGCGCTCGGCCTGCGCGTCGGTCTCACGACGTAACCGGTCCGCGCCGGTCTGCGCGGCGACGCGGGCCACGGGATTCGTCGCCCGCGCGACCAGGGCGTCGGCCTTCTCGTATCCCTCCCGGCGCACGCGCGCGGCCACGGAGTCCGCCTCGAGCCGGACGGCGGCGGCACCCTCCTCGGCCTGCGCCACCAGCCGCTCGGCCTCGGCCCTCGCGCGGCGTCGCGCCTCCTCGGCCGCCGAATCCACGCGCTGCTCCACCGCCGCCACCCGGCTCTCGACCTCGGTCTGCACTGCCTGCTTCACGCCGTCGCGAATGGATCCCGCTGTACCGCTGAAGGCGGGGCGCACGGTGGGATCGGTCACGGTTCCCGTCACGTCCACAGCGATGGACACCACCTCCGCCGCGCCCAGATCGATCCCGGTGCGCCCCGCACGTGAGGCGAGGCTGGTGATCGCCTGGCTCGCGCCGGCGCCGAGCAGCGACGTCGGTACCGCAAGCGCCACGTCGTAGTCGAGCGTCTGGTCGATGCCATTGGATCCGGTGATCGTGGCCGCCAGCTCGCCGACGCGCACGTCGAACGGCTGCACGTGCACGCGGCCGTTCTCCACGCGGAACGCGGCCTGCAGCGCGCGCATCGTGGGGTTCCGGAGCTGCTCGATCCGGAGCACGTCGGCCAGCTTGACGAGAGCGGGGAACCCCTCGATGGCCACGCTGGCGGTCTGGAAGGCGCCCTTGCCCGTGAGCACGTCGAACAGCGGCGTCATGTCACCGCCCAGTGCCCCGGCGAGGTCGAGGTTCGCGGAGACGCTGCCGCGGGCGTAGCGCGCGATGGGCGCGAGCCGCTGCACGGTGACGAGCGACGCGAACGCGGTCGGGATGTCCACCGAGTCCACGGCCACGTCCAGGTCGAAGGTCGGTCGGGTTGAGACGGTGGTCTCGTAGAAGCCGTTGGCGATCACCGCGCCGCCCAGCATGTCCGTGCGGAAGTCGTCGATCGTCACGCGCTGGTCCTTGACCCGCAGCCCACCCCTGGCGTTCGCGAGCTGGAGCTTGCCGAAGACCACCTCCCTGGCCGTGGCCCGCAGCGCGAAGTCCACGTTCGGCGGCACCGGGACCACCTTCAACGAGTCGTCGGACTGCCACTCGTTCAGGTCGAATCGGTTGCTCGCGACTGTCGCCTCGCCGCGCAGCTCCTCGCCGCGTAGCACGAAGCCGAGCAGGTTGTCGATCGCGCCGGTGGCGCGCACGTCGCTGCTCCCGATGCGCGCCGCGAAGGACGCGAGCTCCGCTCGGCGCGGCGTGAAGCGCAGCCGGGCCGAGTCGATCGCCAGCGCGTGGGGCAGGGCGGCGGTACGCAGGGCGAGGCGCGAGACATCCATCGTGCCCGAGGCGGAGACGCGCTCGTACTGCCCGGCGTCCACCCACGACTTCCGGGTGCGCATGGCCGCGTTTG
This sequence comes from Gemmatimonadaceae bacterium, assembly GCA_036266115.1. Classification (GTDB taxonomy): domain Bacteria; phylum Gemmatimonadota; class Gemmatimonadetes; order Gemmatimonadales; family Gemmatimonadaceae; genus DATANT01. Next base: position 5,661 of record DATANT010000199.1, read on the forward strand.
CCGCCACCAGGCCCGAGAGCTCGTCGACGCCCTCGAGCTTGATCGTGCGGCCCACGTCCGCGAGGTCCACGGAGCCCGTGAGCTTGAGCTCCACGTCCGGGTCGCTCACCGGGGTACGCAGCACGAGGCGCGCGTCCACCGGCCGTCCGCCGAGCACGACGTGGAAGCGCTCGAGCCGGACGATGGTGCTGTCCACGTGGCCGCCCGCGTTGTCGATCGCGAGATCGAGGGCGATGTCGCGCGCGGGGAGCGGGAGATCGGGATAGCGGAACGTGCCGTCCTCCACCTTCGCCCGGAGTGCCAGCGCCGGGAAGGCTTTCGGCCCGTACTCCCCCTGCACGCGGCCGGACACGGACATGCGGCCGGACGTCTGGAGGCTCTCGAAGTCCCGGGCGTAGACGGCCGGGACGAGCGAGAGGATGTGGGCGAAGTCGGTGCTCGGGGTGGAGAAGGTGAGATCCAGCGCCGTGCTCTCGGGGCCGAGGCCCACGGAGCCGGCGAAGGCGAGCACGAGGTCGTTGAGTCGGAGCTGGTCGTCGGTGAACGTGAAGCGCCGGCCGCCCATGTCGGCGGTGACGTCGGTGTCGAGCGCGAGCGAGACGCGGGTGAGATACGGAACTCCGGCGAAACGCAGCGAGACCTCGCTGGCGCGCACGCGCGTGCCGAGCTCGAACCGGTCCTGCGTGAAGTCTCCGTCCAGCGCCACCTCGAGCCCGGCCAGCGCGGCCGCGAGATCCGACTGCCGGTCGTCGAAGCGGATGCTCCCGTCGCGCACACTGAGCTCGCGCAGCGAGAGGGCGAGCGCGCCACTCGTGCCGGCCGTGTCGGCGTCGGGCTGCGCGCGCACGATGTCCCAATTCGTCGCGCCGTCCTCCAGTACCAGGAGCCTGACCGCCGGTTGCCGCAGCTCCACCTCACGCACGACGATCGCGTCACCGCGGCGCAGGTTGCGAACCACGCTGCCCAGGTCCAGGACGATGCGGAACTGTCGCATCGCGACCAGGGTGTCGCCCTCGAACTTCTCCACCCCGGCGACCGAGAGGTCGTCGAGACGGAGGGTGACGTTGGGGAAGTCACGCAGGAGGCTCAGGCCGACGCCGCCCCAGCGCACCTGCGCGTTCACGGACTGCGCGATCTCCGCCTGCACCCGTGCCGCGATGCGGTCGCGCAACAGGAAGGGAACGAGGAGCAGGACGAGCAGGAGAGCGCCGATGACGGCGGCAGCGCCGACGGCGAGCTTGCGGGGAGCGTTCATGGAACGTGTGGGAGAGCGGGCGGCGGAGGTGGCGCGCGGGGGACGTGGACGGCGCGGGCCGACAGTGTGACGTCGCGGTGGACGGAAAGGTAAACCCCGGGAGCAGGCTGCCGCGTCACGCCCGGCGGGTGCTCGGCGGCTGCTCGGCGGGCGTGCCAGGTGCGCCGATGCGGCCGTACATTCCCTGGCGGGGGAGCGGGAGACGAGGCGGCGGGGCGCGACACCGCTTCCCTCGTCTGCCGATTGGCTGCATTGTTGACCGACCCACCACGGAGCCGACCGTCCCATGAGCGCTCATTCGCCTCTTCGTACTCGGATGTTCGCCGGCGCGCTGGTCGCGTGCGCCATCGCTGCGCCCCTGGGCGCGCAGCTGCCACCCACCCGCACGCAGAAGCCGCCGCTGCACGCGCGCCACTGGATGGCGATCACCGGAAAGCCGCTCGCCGCCACCGCCGGCGCGGCGATCTTCCAGAAGGGCGGCAACGCGGTGGACGCGGCGTGCGCCATGCTCGGCGCCACCAGCAGCATGTGGGACACGCTCGGCTGGGGCGGCGAGACGCAGGCGCTGATCTATCACCCGGGCCTCAAGAAGGTGATCGGGATCAACGCGCTCGGCGTCGCCCCCACCGGGGCGACGGCGGAGTTCTACCACCGGAAGGGATACGAGTATCCGCCCGAGTACGGGCCGCTCGCCGCCGTCACGCCGGGCACGCCGGGTGGGCTGATGGTGATGCTCGCCGAGTACGGGACGATGTCGCTGGCCCAGGTACTGGCGCCGGCGATCGAGATGGCCGATGGCTACGCGATCGAGGCGCAGGCGGCCAACTCCATCGAGCGGCAGAAGGAGCACCTCAAGCAGTGGAAGTACGCGCGCGAGGTGATGCTGCCCAACCTCGGCGCCGAAGGCCGCGAGGGGCCGGAGCCGGGCTCGGTGTTCGTCCAGAAGGACCTGGCCGCGACGCTGCGCAAGCTGGTGGAGACGGAGCGCGCGGCGCTGGCCGCGGGCAAGGACCGCAAGGCCGCCATCTATGCCGCCTACGACCGCTTCTACAAGGGCGACATCGCCCAGGAGATCGTCCGCGGCGTGCGCGAGGAGGGCGGGCTGTTCACGATGGAGGACCTGGCGAGCTGGAAGGTGCACATCGAGGAGCCGGTGAGCACGACGTACAAGGGTGTCACCGTCTACAAGCTCCCCTTCTGGCAGCAGGGGCCAGCGATGCTCCAGTCGCTGGACATCCTGGCCCACGCGGACCTCCAGGCGATGGGCTACAACTCGCCGCGGTACATCCACACGCTCTATCAGGCGATGAGCCTCGCCTTCGCCGACCGCGACTTCTATTACGGCGATCCGTACTTCCCGCCCGAGGAACCGGTGCGCGGGCTGCTCTCCAAGGAGTACGCGAAGTCGCGCTTCGCCCAGATCGACTGGAACCGCAACGACCCCACCATCAAGCCGGGCGACCCGTATCCGTTCCAGGGAGGGACGAACCCGTTCGCCAGCCTGCTCGCCGCGTGGAAGGTGAACCCCGCCGCGGACTCGCAGCCCCGGAGCGGCGGCCAGGATCTGGTGCCGCCCTCGGACTCCGAGACCGCATCGATGGCTCGGGCGCTCGGCGACTCGGCCTTCCACGAGGCCTTCACGCGCGGCACGACGAGCATCCAGGCCGCCGACTCGGCGGGCTGGGTGGTGTCCATCACGCCGAGCGGCGGCTGGATTCCGGCGGTGATCGCCGGCCGCACCGGCGTGGGCCTGAGTCAGCGCGCGCAGAGCTTCGTGACGCGCGCCGAGGACGGGCCGTTCAACGTCATCGAGCCGGGCAAGCGGCCGCGCGTGACGCTCACGCCCACCCTCGCCACGAAGGACGGCCGTCCGTGGCTGTCGTTCGCGGTGCAGGGTGGCGACACCCAGGATCAGAACCTGCTGCAGTTCTTCCTGAACGTGGTGGAGTTCGGCATGACGCCGCAGCAGGCCGCGGAGGCGCCCAACATCAACAGCTACCAGATGCGCGCCTCGTTCGGCGAGCACGAGATCCGGCCCGGCGCACTACTGCTCGCCAGCTCGACGCCGGACAGCGTGCGCACGCGGCTACGCGCGATGGGCTACACGCTGGAGTTCCAGCAGCGGACGTCGGGCCCGATCAACGCGATCCTGTTCGACCGCAAGCACGGAACTCTGTGGGGCGCGTCGAGCAATCACGGCGAGGATCAGGGCATCGGGTGGTGACGGCGCTCCGCACGCCGACACCGCGGCCGCCTCACGGCTTCGGTTCCACCTGGCCCTCCCGTTTCGTTCCATCGGGTG
>DATANT010000200.1:0-4431 GCA_036266115.1 Gemmatimonadaceae bacterium
GGTGTCCGCCACCGGCAGCGTGCAGCAGGAGACCGAGCCCGACGCGGCGCAGGAGCGCTACCGCCGCCCGCGCGAGAAGCTCAAGCAGCTGCTGGTGGACGGCCAGCTGGAAGGGCGCGAGGTGGAGGTGGAGGTCACCCACCAGGGGCCGCAGATGTTCGACATGCTCGTGCCGCAGGGCGCGCCGGAGGGCATGGAGAACTTCACCGAGGCGCTGCAGGAGATGATGCCCAAGCGCAAGAAGAAGCGCACCGTGAAGGTGAGCGAGGCGCGTCGCATCCTCCTGGATCAGGAGCTGGAGAAGCTCATCGACCTGGACGACGTGACGGCCGACGCGCTGGAGCGCGTCGAGAAGCTCGGCATCATCTTCCTCGACGAGATCGACAAGATCGCCGGCGAGCGGGGGCCGGCGGGCGGCGGTGGCCCCGACGTCTCGCGCGAGGGCGTGCAGCGCGACCTGCTGCCCATCGTGGAAGGCTCCAACGTGCAGACCAAGTACGGGCTCGTGAAGACGGACCACGTGCTGTTCATCGCCGCCGGCGCCTTCCACGTGTCCAAGCCGAGCGACCTGATTCCCGAGCTGCAGGGGCGGTTCCCCATCCGCGTGGAGCTCAAGCCGCTCACCGAGCACGATTTCGTGCGCATCATGACGGAGCCCGAGAACGCGCTCACCAAGCAGTACGCCGCGCTGGTGGAGGCCGAAGGCGCCACGCTCACGTTCACCGCGGACGGCATCGGCGAGATCGCCCGCACCGCGGCGCAGGTGAACCAGCGCATGGAGAACATCGGCGCCCGCCGCCTGCACACGGTGATGACGACGCTGCTCGAGGACGTGCTGTTCGAGCTGCCGGATCGCGGCACCGCGCCCATCGCGGTGGACGCCGCGCTCGTGCGCGAGCGGCTCAGGGCGATCGTGGAGGACGAGGACCTGCGGAAGTACATCCTGTAGCGGGGGACGGCGGAGCACGCGGGGCCGGCGACTCGCCGGCCCCGCGTCGCGACCGGGTCAGAGCCGGATGCCCACCGTGATCGGCATCTGGCGGCCGCGGTGGCCAGGGCTGCGACGGACCGGGTGAGGCGCATGACTCCTCCCGCGAGCGGGGGGCGCCCGCGGATGCAGCCAGCGGGAGGCCGGACGCAGCGCGGCATTCGCCGGCTCACCCCTTCGTCACGTCGAGGTCGCCAGCGGTTTCCCCCTCTCCGCCGAGGCGGTTAGCTTCCGCCCTGCCAGGGCGCTCGACACCCGCCATCCGATTCCCGACACCCGATACCAACCGTGTCCCACCGCGACTTTCTCGCCATCCCGGATTTCTCCCGCGACGAGCTGTATCGGCTGTTCGACCTCGCGGAGTCGATGCGCACCGGCCAGTACGACCGCAAGCCGCTCGCCGGGAAGTCGCTGGCGATGATCTTCATGAAGGCGAGCACGCGCACCCGCGTCTCCTTCGAGGTGGGCGCCTGGCAGCTCGGCGGGCACGCGCTCTTCCTCTCGCCGCGCGACGTGCAGCTCGGGCGCGGTGAGCCCATCCCCGACACCGCGCGCGTGCTCTCGAGGTACGTGGACGGCATCATGATCCGCACATTCGCGCATACCGAGGTGGAGGAGCTCGCGCGGTACGCCACGGTGCCCGTGATCAACGGCCTCACCGACCTGCTGCACCCGTGTCAGATCCTCGCCGACCTGCTCACCGTGCGGCAGCATCTGGGCGGCTGGGAGGGCAAGCGCATCGCCTGGATCGGCGACGGCAACAACATGGCCAACTCGTGGCTCAATGCGGCGTACCGCCTGGGCTTCGAGCTCGTCCTGGCGTGCCCGGAGGGCTACGACCCCGACCCCGCCATCCTCGCCCGCGCCCGCACCATGGCCCCCGTGCGCCTCGTGCGCGACCCGAACGAGGCCGCCGATGGCGCGGACGTGGTGAACACGGACGTCTGGGCGTCGATGGGGCAGGAGGAGGAGCAGGCCGCGCGCGAGACGGCCTTCGCCGGGTTCACCGTGGACGCCGGGATGATGAGCCGCGCCAAGCCGTCGGCCATCTTCCTGCACTGCCTCCCCGCCCACCGCGGGGAGGAGGTGAGCGCCGAGGTGATCGACGGGCCGCAGAGCCGCGTGTGGGACGAGGCCGAGAATCGGCTGCACGTGCAGAAGGCGATCATGGCGGCGCTGATGGGCGGGGAGTCGCTGGGGTGAGGGCGTCGCCGAGAGCGAGGCTGGTCTGCTGTGTGATCCCGCGGGAGCGCTGCCGAGGGGGAGGGCAGTCAAGCTTGTCATCCCGCAGGAGCGCTGCCGAAAGGCAGCGCGAGTGTCGGGATCGCTCTCCCTCGCGGCGGTTCGACCGCTGTACCCTCTCCACCCTCCCGGGATCACGGGACGTGAAGACGATCCCGACACTCGCTCGCTGCGCTCGCTCCTGCGGGATGACAATGAAGGCTCCGTCCTGTAGACGGCTCCCTCCTGCGGGATGAGAACAGGAGGGATGCACTCCGTGCCGCGCGCTCCTGCGGGATGGCAAAAGGGAAGGCCATCGCTCCCGTGGAACGACGGAAGTGGAGCAGGGCCCTGCGAACGACTCGCTCCCACAGCATGACACCTCGGCAGTCGCCGCCCGCGAGATCATCATCCGACCACCTGAACCCGAGACTCCGATGTCTGCCAACCCGGCCCCCGACTTCTCGCTGCTCGCCGACGACGGGCGCACGGTGCGCCTCTCCGACCTCCGCGGCCGTCCGGTGGTGCTCTACTTCTATCCCAAGGACGACACCTCGGGCTGTACCACGCAGGCGTGCGGGTTCCGCGACGCCTTCCCCAGCTTCGACGACGCCGAGGCGGTGATCCTGGGGGTGAGCCCCGACGACGTGAAGTCGCACGTGAAGTTCAAGGCGAAGTACGACCTGCCGTTCACCCTGCTCGCCGACACCGGGCACACCGTGGCCGAGGCGTACGGGGTGTGGAAGGAGAAGTCCATGTACGGGCGAAAGTACATGGGCGTGGAACGCACCACCTTCCTCATCGATCGCGATGGGAACGTCGCGAAGGTGTTCGAGAAGGTGAAGCCGGCGGGGCACGCGGACGAGGTCGCACGGGAGTTGGCGACGCTCTGAGCGGTTGCTGGCCGAGCTCGCGGCACGCCTCCTGCGCGCTGCAGCCGGCGAGCGGCGGGCCGCCCCGGCCCGCCCAGGACCCTTGGCGCGGAGCGCATGGCATGGCGGACGACGTGAAGGCCAGGAACCAGGACGACGTGTCGCTCGGCGAGAAGCTCGACGACCTCTACGACCTCATCGACGACATCGAGGTCGCCATGCTCACCACGCGCCGCCCCGACGGCCACCTGGTGTCGCGCGCCATGCAGACGCAGAAGCGCGGCCAGGGCTCGGCGCTCTGGTTCGTGACCAACGTGCACTCGCACAAGCTCGACGAGCTCGCGTACGACCCCCACGTCAATCTCGCGTACTATCGCGACCGCACCCGCGAGTGGGTGTCGGTGAGCGGCACGGCCAGCGTCTCCCAGGACCGGGCGCGCATCCACGAGCTCTACGACGCGAGTTGGAAGCCCTGGTTCCCGGAGGAGGGCGGCGCGCAGGACGGGAGCGCGGACGACCCGCGCATCGCGCTCGTGCTCGTGGAGCCGCACGCCGTGGTCTACACGAAGAAGGACCGGCCGGCGCCCATGGTGCTCTTCGAGCTGGGCAAGGCGATGCTCACCGGCGACGCGCCAAAGGTGGCCGACGTGCGTGAGGTGAGCGAGGGCGAGCTGCGCCAGGGCGATGCGCGCGCCTGACCGCGATCACGGGCGCGGCTGGCGTGTGAGCGACGAGGGGCGGGGAGCCATTGGCTCCCCGCCCCTCGTCACATCATGATGTCAGCGTGACGGCTCAGTAGAGCTGTGCCCAGCTCCGGTCCTTGGCGCGCACGAGGATTGCCGAGCCGCGGAGTGCGTTCTCCACGGCGCACTTGGAGTAGAACGTATCCTGGTTGCCGCCCAGCCAGCTCGGGTCGCCGATCGTCGCGTTTCGAACCAGCACCGCGCCCATGATCAGGGCCGTGCCGTTCAGCTTCTCGATCTCGTCGCGCACGATCACCAGGCCATAGAACTCGAACCCGCCGTTGAGCTTCAGGCTGCCGTTCACCAGCAGCACCCCCTGGCCACGCGTGTTGCCCTTCAGGTGCAGGTCGCCCTCGGAATAGATGATCGGGAAGCGGTTGTAGCAGCCCTTGACGCTCGACGGCTTGCGCCATGGCTCGCCCCAGTTCGTCTGGCTCGCCACACACGTGGTGTCGGTGCCCACCGGCTTCACGTCAGGTGTGAAGCTGCTGCCCACGCCAGGGGGAATCCGGATGTCCGCGTTGCTGGCCAGTGTCGTCCAGGTCTCGGAGCCGAAGTTCACGTAGTTCTCCTCGTTGGCCGCCATGGTGTCCTTCACGATCGGAGG
>DATANT010000201.1:0-4182 GCA_036266115.1 Gemmatimonadaceae bacterium
GGCGGGGCGGCGGCTCGGGCTCGGCGGCCGGGGCTGGCGGATCCGGCCCCGGCCGGGGATCTTCGGCTCACCATGCCCCTCCCCGTCAGAGACTCCATGCGCACCGTGCTGCGCCCGGCGTATGCCGTCGCGATTGCCACCGGCGCACTCTCCTGTTCACCCGGCCCGCTCGACCCAACGCCGGTGCAGGGCAAGCTGTTGTGGACCGTGGACGTCGCCGGCACCGGCGAGCCAGCGTTCGACGGCGAGACGGTGTACTTCGGCGGCTGGGCCAATGAGGTGATCGCCGTGGAGGCGAGCACGGGCCGCGTGCGCTGGCGCTCTCCGACCGGCGGCTACTCGCCGCGCACTCAGGGTGGCCTGAACGTCGTCCTCGCCGGGGACGTCGTGGTCATCGGCGACATGGGCGTGGCCGCGCTCGACCGGCGCACCGGGGCGTCGCGCTGGTTCTATGACCCCGTTCCGCTGGGGGAGGAAGGCGAGCGCCTGGGCGAGTCGCTTCTCGCGACCGATGGCCAGCGTATCTTCACCGGCTCGTCCACGGGACACGTGTTCGCCCTCGACGTGAGCACCGGACGGCCGGCCTGGCGGGTGCAGCTCATCACCGATGGCAACTCGCGCCTGTTCGATCCGCTCGTGAGTGGCGGCGCGGTGTACATCTACTCCCGAACGTTCACGAACCCACTCCACGGCGCGGTCTACGCGCTCGACGCCGGGACGGGCGCCGTGCGCTGGTCGCGTGCCTACCCCTATGAGCCCACCAAGTCGCGGTCGCCCAACGGCCCGATGACGCTCGCGCAGGGGCTGCTGATGTTCCCGCTGGAGGATGGCGAGATCCAGGCACTGGACGTGGCCACCGGCGAGACGCGGTGGACGGCGCCCCGGCCCGACGGCGTGACGGGGCGCGATGATTGGCGCTTCGTGCTCGCCGTTAGAGGTACATTGATCGCCACGTCCCTCTCGAGCTTAGTGACCGGCTACGACGTGGCGTCCGGTCAGCAGCGCTGGCAGGTACCGCTGAGCGAATCGAGCGTGCTGCACCCGCTCACCACGGACGGCACCCACGCGTTCGTCCTCGCCCTCAACGGGCACGTGCACGCCTTCGATCCCGCGACGGGGCAGGTGGACCAGCGCTGGGCGCCACCAGCGGAACTCTTCATCGGCCCTGCGCGCCCGGTACCCGGCGCGCTCTACATCGCCGGGAGCCGCGGGCTGTACGCGTTCCGGCGGTGATCAGAACAGCGTCATCTGATCGCCCAGCTGGTCCGGCTCCACGGGCCGCTGATCGAGCAGCCGCTGCAGCTCGCGCGCCGAGGCCGGGCTGTGGCCGGCGAAGTGGTTGTTGACGTAACCGTAGACCGTCCGCACCCGCTGGCTCAACCCCCACACGGCGTGCGACCACGCCTCCAGCTCGCGCGAGCGATCCACCTGGATGCGCGAGTAGTCCACGAAGTCGCGGTTGGGGCCCATCCAACGCACGTAGGCGAAGTCCGCCGTGGGGCGCGTGGCCAGCTGCAGCATCGTGCGGCGCGCGATCCAGCGCGCGTCGGTGAGCGCGAGCGCCACGTTGTGCTCGGCGAGCAGCGCGAGCACGCCGTCGTAGACCCAGCCCTTCTGGCGGAACTCCACGGCCACGCGCACGTCTCGCGGCAGCGTGGGCAGGAAGGCGGCGAGCGCCGGCAGCTCGCTGGGGCCGAAGTCGGGCCCGAGCTGCACGAGCACCGCGCCCAGCTTCTCGCCGAGCTCGCGCGCGCGGTCGAAGAAGAGCTCCGTGAGGTGCGCCGCGTCGCGCAGCCGGTGCTCGTGCGTGATCTCCTGCGGCAGCTTGAGGGAGAAGATGAAGCCCGGCGGCGTGCGGTCGTACCAGCCGCGCACCGTGCGCGAGGGCGGGATGGCGTAGAAGGTGGAATCCACCTCCACCGTCTCGAACGCGCGCGCGTAGACGCCGAGGTAGTCGGCGGGGCGCGTGCCGTCCGGGTAGAACACGCCGCTCCAGGCGTCGTAGTTCCAGCCCTGCGTGCCGATGTGAATGGTGCCGGCCATGCCCGGAATGGGCCAGCGGCACGCGGCGGTGTCAAGAGGGGAGGTCCCGTTCTTGCCGGCCCATGGATGATCGGTGGGACGTTGGCCACGCGCGCATCGGCAGCCATGACACGGCCGGCGCGCGGGAACGCCGGAGGGTCCAGTGACGACGCGACCGGAGCCGGACGGCGAGGCACCGCGCGGCGAGCCGCATGCCGAGTCGCACGGCGCGACGACGGGCGAGGAGATCGGCGAGGTCGCGGGCGGCATCTCGGGCTCGGTGGTGGGAGCCGGGCTGGGAACCCTGGGCGGCCCGCTGGGCGTGATCGTCGGCGGGCTGGCCGGAGCGATCGCGGGCTGGTTCACGGGGCGTACGGTGGCTGGCTCGGTGCGCCAGCTGGGCCACGGCGACGTCACCGACGCGCTCTTCCGCAGCCACTACGACGCACCGGGCGCCGGCGGCCTGGACACGCTCGCCACGCAGCGCTGGGACGACGTGGACCCAGCGGGAGCGCCGGCGGGGGACGAGCCGAGACCGTGAGTGGGGCCCGTGAGCCGGGCCGACGTCAGCGATACGTCTCGAAGAACCCGGTTCCCACCCCGCTCACCGGCTGGCCATCCACGCGCCCGCTCAATCGCGCCACGCCCTTCATCTGGATGAAGTACGGCCGCGCGATGCCGCGCGCCTCGGTGGTATCGCCGCGAGCCAGGAAGCCCAGCCGCGTGTCGGTGCCGGTGGCGTGCTCGATCTCCAACTCTACGCGCAAGGTGTCGTTGCCGCGCGCGTCGGCCAGAACGGCGCGGCTGGGCACGCGCACCCGAGCGCCGTTCACCAGGATGGTGCGGCCGTCGTCGTACGTCACGGCCCGCGGCCGGAACAGCGCGCGGAAGCCGAGCGAGTCGGTGAGGTAGAGCAGTAGCGGCGTGACGTCGGCCACGCTGTCGGTGGGCTGCACGCGCCCGTACAGGAAGCTGAACCCGCCCGCCCGCGCGGCGCCCCACTCCCAGTCCACGCGCCGCCAGATGCCCCAGTTGTGGTCGTGATACGCCTGCGCCTCGCGCAGCTCCTCGCAGCGGCCGTCCACGCAGATGCGGCCGGTGGCGTCGGCGCGGAGCCCGGGCACGGCGTAGCCGCTCACCAGCGCCTCGCCGCCCAGGGCGACGCCGGGGAAGTACGCGCGCGGCGCCGGCGTCACCACCACGTCCACCGTCGCCCGGCCGCCACCGCCTGCCTCGTCGGACGCACTCGCCACCACGTGATAGCGACCGTCCGGCAGCAACGTGACGCGCGACGCGCCGAGTACCAGATCGGCACGCGTGGTGGAGAGCTGCACCTGCTGGCTGGGCACGGCGGCGGTGAAGCGGCGGTCGCCCTGTGCGTCGCCCTGCGCGGAGAGCAGCACCTGCCCGCCCCACTCGCCGCGCGGCACGTCACCGCCCACGGCGAGCGTGAGGAACCACCAACGACGCCGGTCCGCCGAGAGCACGTTGAAGTAGTGCCACTCCGCCCACGTCTCGGGGTGCGCGGCATCGGCCGGCGTGTGATGGAAGTGGTCGATGTCGTTCAGCAACTCGGCGCGCGTGGGCGCGATCCAGCGTCGGTCCAGGCTGTCGTCGCGCCACGTGCCCGCCGCGAGCACCGGCGCGGCACCCACGGCGCGTGTGGCATCGGGAATCTCACCGGTGGCACGCACCGTCACCTCGCGCCCGTCCGGCGTGCGCAGGTAGAGCAGCTTGCCCTCGATCTGCGGCGCCACCGCGGCCACCGACCCGGCCAGCCGCGGCGACGAGAAGAGCTGCAGGTTCAGAAAGCGCGCGTTGGAGATGGAGTAGAACAGCCCGCCCAGCCCGCCGGTCTTCATCAGCTCGATGTCGAGCCCCTCTGGGAGCACCGTGATCTCGCCCCCGCCCACGAGCCGCTCGCTGCGCGCCTGCAGCAGCATGGCCTCGCCGATGGAGAGCAGCACGATCATCACGCCCACCCCCACGCCGAACCCCGCGAACAGCAGCAGCGACCGCCAGGGACGCCAGAGCAGGTTGCGCAGCGCGAGGAGGACGATCATTCCGGCGCCGACCGTGGAGAGCGCATCGTGACGCCGGCATCCGCGCGGTCCCGCACCGGCCCGGTGGCGTGCGTCGAGGCGCGCTCGTCCACCACCC
>DATANT010000202.1:0-4798 GCA_036266115.1 Gemmatimonadaceae bacterium
GGCCCGCCTGAAGGCCTGCGGCCGGGCGTCCGACGTTCCGGGGGCGGGGGCGGTTCCTGGCCCGTCTCCTGCACGCACCGTCGGCGTCTCAACAGCGAGGTACCATGGACCGAGGGCGGGATTTCCTGAAGAGCCAGATCAACAATGCGGTGATGCAGCACAAGTCGTTCACGCAGGCACTGGTGGACCACGAGAGCCAGGCCGAGGACGGGCGGTATCGTGATCTCTGTGCCCGCTTCATCCCGCAGATGCAGGAGCATCAGCGGATGCTCGAGCGCTACCAGACCCAGATCGGCGCCGAGGCGGGCACCGCGAAGAAGGTCATGGGGAAGGCCATGGGCATGGCGCGCGATCTGGCCGATGCCACGCGCGAGAGCGACTTCCTGCGACTCGTGGGCGACATCGTGATGGCGCGGCAGGCCGAGGACACCTTCAAGACGTTCCGGGAAGCGGGGCGTGCGCTGGGCGACGCCCAGCTGGCGGAGCTGGGCGCCATGGGCGAGCGAGATCACGACGAGTACGTGCGCGACGCCAATCGCCTGGTGCAGCAGATGTTCGTGGAGCACGTGCGCGACGTGCGGCCCGAGGAGAGGGCAGTCCGGGACGTGCGGGCGTAGTACGTCATCGTGGCCCGCGGCTGGAGTGCTCCGGGCGCTCCAGCGCGCGACCACGACGCGCGGCGGAGGGCGCGGTCGAGGATCGGTCGCGCTATCTTCCGCCGCATGTCTGTCTCTCCACGCGCCTCCACGCCTCACGCCTCGCAGCGCCTGGTGGTCCGCGGCCAGCTGCGCGTGCCCGGTGACAAGAGCATCTCCCATCGCGCCCTGATGCTGGCGGCCATCGCCAGCGGCCCGTCGCGGGTGCGGGGCCTGCTCCAATCCGCCGACGTCCACGCCACCGCCCGGGTGCTGCGCGCGCTCGGCGCGAACGTCCCGGAGCTGTCGGGCCACCTGTTGCCCGAGCTCGCGATCGGCGGGGTGGGATTGCGCGGGCTGCGAACGCCGCTGACGCCGTTGGACTGCGCCAACAGCGGCACCACGGCGCGCCTGATGGCGGGGGTGATCGCGGGCGCCGGCGTCACCGCGCGCGTGACCGGGGACGCGAGCCTGAGCCGCCGCCCCATGCGCCGCGTGGCCGAGCCACTGGCCGCCATGGGCGCCCGTGTGGAGCTGGGGCCGGACGACGGGCTCCCGATGACCGTGGCCGGCCCGGTGACCCACGGCGTGCACTGGCGCTCCGCGCAGGCCAGCGCGCAGGTGAAGAGTCTCGTGCTGCTCGCGGGGCTGGTGGGTGGGGTGGCCGTGAGCGTGGAGGAGCCGGAGGTATCGCGCGATCACACGGAGCGCATGCTCGCCGCCCGCGGCGTGCCGCTCCGACGCGATGGCGCCCGGGTAGCGCTCGAGCCGGTGCAGGAGCTGGCCGCGATGGATGTGGACGTGCCGGGCGATCCGTCATCGGCTGCGTTCTTCGCCGCGCTCGCCGCGCTCGCCCACGACGGCGAGCTACTGCTGCAGGGGGTGGGGGTGAACCCCACCCGCACCGGCTTCTTCGACGTGCTGCGACGCTTCGGCGCGCGAGTGGACCTCGCCGGCGCCGTGGACGGCGCGGAGTGGACGGCGGGCGAGCCGGTGAGCGACGTGCTGGTGGCGCCGGGCGGGCTTCGAGCCACCGACGTGGCGGCGCACGAGGTGCCGGCGCTCATCGACGAGCTGCCGCTCGTGGCCTGCCTGGCCACGCGGGCGGAAGGCGTGACCACGGTGCGTGGGGCGGGGGAGCTGCGCGCCAAGGAGAGCGACCGCATCACCGCGGTGGTGGACAACCTCCGCGCGATCGGTGCGGACGCCGAGGAGCTGCCGGACGGCTTCGTGGTGCGCGGGAGCGACCGGCCCCTGCGGGGCACGGTGCGCACGCACGGCGACCATCGCCTGGCCATGGCCTTCGGCGTGCTGAGCGTGGTGCCCGGTCACGAGATCCGCCTGGACGACGCGGCGTGCGTCGCGGTCTCGTACCCCGACTTCTGGGACCATCTGTGGCAGGCGACCCAGCGATGAGCGCACAGGCCGACGGCCGGCCCGCCGAGCTCGGGGTGCTCGTACCCATGGTGATCGCCATCGACGGCCCCGCGGCCTCGGGCAAGTCGTCCACCGCGCAGTGGGTGGCACAGGAGCTGGGCTTCCTGCACGTGGATTCGGGGGCGCTCTACCGGGCGGCGACGGCGGCCCGCCTGCGGCGCGCCGCCGGCCCGGACGAGCCGTGGACGGAGGAGCAGGTGCTGGACGCGGCGCGGGCGGTCACGCTGGTGCCGGGCGCGCGGTCCTTCGTGCCGCTGCTGGACGGCGCCGACGCCGACGAGGAGCTGCGCGGCAGCGAGGTCACCCGCCACGTGTCCCAGGTGGCGCGCATGGAGGGCGTGCGCGCCTGGGTGAACGCGCAGGTCCGCTCGGCCGCAACCAGCAGGGCCGTGGTGGTGGACGGACGCGACATCGGCACCGCGGTGTTTCCCGAGGCGCAGCTCAAGATCTTCCTGGTGGCTGACCCGTGGGAGCGGGCGCGGCGTCGGCTCATCCAGCGGCTGGGCCGGCGGCCTGGGGACGACGAGATCGCCGAGGAGACGGACCGGCTGGTGCAGCGCGACCGGCTCGATGCCACCCAGACGGTGCAGGCGCCCGATGCGGTGCTCATCGACACCACGTATCTGACGCAGCGCGAGCAGGTGGAGCGGATCGCCGCCCTGGCGCGCGCCGTAACTCATCGTGCGAGCGACGCTTCCGCCATTGACGCGGGCTGACCGTATCCGTACCTTACGCGGTTCCCGCGCTTGCGTCGAGCGTGCCCGCACCAACCGGTGCATCGGCGCGCGCGCCTGGCCGCTCCACTCCTCAGACTCGCCGCGGCGAGCCTAAAGATCCGCGATTCAGGAGATTTCCTTCGGTATGCCCGAGCTCGAACAGGAAGAAACCACCACTGCTGCCGGTACGGACGACACGACGTCCGGTGCGCCCCTGACCGCGCGCGAGAAGCGCGATCTGCAGCGCTCGCAGCTCCGTCCGCTGGCGAACCGCCGCCCGGAGCTCTACGAGGAGGACGAGTACACGTCCGACGAGTACGAGCGGATGATCGACATGTACCAGGGGACGATGGCCTCCATCGAAGAGGGGGAGATCGTCAAGGCCAAGGTCATGGAGATCCGCGAGAATCTCGTCGTCCTCGATATCGGCTTCAAGTCCGAGGGCACGGTGGCGCTCGAGGAGTTCAAGGACATGCCCGACCTCAAGCCTGGCGACGAGGTCGAGGTACTCCTCGAACACCTCGAGGACCAGGAAGGCTCGGTCGTCCTCTCCAAGAAGAAGGCCGACTTCATGCGGGTCTGGGAGAAGATCCGCCTCGCCTACGAGAATGACGAGCCGGTGGAAGGCACCCTCGTCAAGAAGATCAAGGGCGGCGTGGTCGTGGACCTCATGGGCGTGGACGCCTTCCTGCCGGGCTCGCAGATCGCGCTCCGGCGCGTGCCGAACATCGACGAGCTCCTCGGGCAGAAGTACGAGTTCAAGATCATCAAGCTCAACAAGCGCCGCCGCAACATCGTCGTCTCCCGCCGGGTGATCCTGGAGCAGGAGCGCGCCGGCAAGCGCGAGAAGCTGATGAAGGAGCTCCAGAAGGATCAGGTGCGGAAGGGCGTGGTGAAGAACATCACGGACTTCGGCGCCTTCATCGACCTGGGCGGCGTGGACGGCCTGCTCCACATCACCGACATGTCGTGGGGCCGCATCTCCCACCCGTCGGAGATGGTGCAGATCGGGCAGGAGCTCGAGGTCAAGGTGCTGGACATCGATTGGGAGCGCGAGCGCATCTCGCTCGGCCTCAAGCAGCTCCAGGCGTACCCGTGGAAGGACGTGGCCGGCCGCTACCCGGTGGGTACGCGCGTCACCGGCAAGGTGGTGTCCATCACCAACTACGGCGCCTTCATCGAGCTCGAGCCGGGCATCGAAGGGCTGGTGCACATCAGCGAGATGAGCTGGACCCGCAACGTCCGCCACCCGTCCAAGCTCGTCTCCATCGGTGAGACCATCGAGGCGGTGGTGCTCAAGGTGGATCCGGACGAGGAGAAGATCTCGCTCGGCATGAAGCAGACGGAGCAGGATCCGTGGATGGTGCTGCCCCTCAAGTACCCGGTGGGCACGCGCATCTCGGGCAAGGTTCGCAACCTCACGAGCTTCGGCGCGTTCGTGGAGATCGAGCCGGGCATCGACGGCCTCATCCACATCTCCGATATGTCCTGGACCAAGCGCGTCCAGCACCCGTCGGAAGTGGTGAAGAAGGGCGACACGGTGGACGTCGTGATCCTCAACATCGACGCCGACAACAAGCGCATCTCGCTCGGCCTCAAGCAGGCCGAGGAAGATCCGTGGCTGCGGATCGGTGAGACGTACCCGGTGGGCACGGAGCTCCGTGGCCACGTGGTGCGCCTGATGGACAAGGGCGTGGTGGTGGACGTGGGCAACGACATCGAGGGCTTCGTGCCGGTGAGCCAGCTCGCCCCCGGGCAGACGGTGGCGGATCCGGTCGAGGTGTCGTACGAGGGGATGATCCTCGACATGCGCGTGCTGGAGGTGGATCCGATCCACCGCCGCATCGTGCTCTCGGTGACGGACATTCCGGCGGACCAGCCGCCGCGTCCCGAGACGCCGCCCGAGGTCCACTCCATGGATGCCTCGATGGCCTCGCAGTACGGCGTGGAGGAGACCGAGCAGGAGTCCTGACCGGTCGCGCACCACGCACGAGAGAACGCCCCACCGGC
>DATANT010000203.1:0-3293 GCA_036266115.1 Gemmatimonadaceae bacterium
GTGCTGCTGCCGCTGGCTCGACGTGCGGTTGGCTCCGGGAACGCGGCTGCGCCACTCACTCGCACCGCGCCGTCGAGCGCCGACCGAACGGACGATGCCGCTGGCGACTCCGTTGGCTCGGCCGTTCAGCCGCGAAGCGGCCCGACGCATGGGGCGATCACCGGCGGTCGCTGACCGATGCTTAGATTGCGGCGTGAATCGCCGATGCGCATCCGAGGAGGTCGCGCCATGGCCGGACGACCGCAGACGTTGGGCGAGGAGATCGCCAACTGCATCACCCACGGCGCGGGGCTGATGGCCAGCCTGGCCGCGGTGCCCGTGCTCGTGCTGGCGGCCGCCGGCCGGCAGGACCCCTGGCAACTCGTGGGCGGCGTGGTGTTCGGCGTCACCCTGGTGCTGCTCTACCTCGCGTCCACGCTCTACCACGCCCTGCCCGTCTGCCGGGCCAAGGGTGTGCTGCGAGTGCTCGACCACTCGGCCATCTACCTGCTGATCGCCGGCACCTACACGCCGTTCACGCTCGGCCCGCTGCGGGGCCCGTGGGGGTGGACGCTGCTCGGGATCGTGTGGGGGCTCGCGCTGTTCGGCATCGTGGCCAAGCTCACCGTGGGCTTCCGCTTTCCGCGGCTCTCCACGGTGCTCTACGTGGGCATGGGTTGGCTGATCGTGGTGGCCATCCAGCCGCTCGTCACCAACCTCTCCGGCGGAGGGCTGGCGTGGCTGGTGGCCGGGGGGCTCTTCTACACGGGCGGCGTGCCGTTCTACGTCACCGACACGCGCCTGCGCTACGGCCACGCGCTCTGGCACCTCTTCGTGGTCGCGGGCAGCACGTGTCACTTTCTGGCCGTGCTCTGGCACGCCGTGCCCAGGGTGGGCTGAGCCGCGCGACCGGCCGCGGCCACGCCCGGAACCCACCGGGCGTGCGCTGTCGACTCACGGCGCGGTCGCGGGATCCACGGGATGAAGCTCCCGCCGGTCCTCCGGCAGCATGAGGTCCTGGAGGAAGAACGCCGCCAGCTCGGCGCGGCCGGCCAGCCCCGCCTTCTCGTAGACCGCGCCGGCGTGCTGGCGCACGGTGCGCTCGCTCCGGTCGGTGAGGGCGGCGATCTGCTTGTGCCCGTACCCCTTGAGCAGCAGGAGCGCGACACCGCGCTCAGCGGGCGTGAGCCGCCACTCCCGGAACTGCGCGTCGATGGCGTGGCCGAGCCCCTCGAGGGCCGACCGGGCGCTCGCCTGCCAGCGGTCTCGTTCCTCCCGATGCACCTCCAGTGAGCCGCGGAGCGCCGCCACGTCGCGCTCCGACCGCCACCAGCCCAGCCAGAGCGTCGTGGCCATGAGCAGCGCGCCGGTGATCATGAGCACCTCGAACACCACGTGGAAGGAGAGCCACGTCGCCGGCTGATCCATCACGAGGTCGGCGGTGCCGCCGACGATGATGCTGATCAGCGCCACCACCAGGATGCCGCGCATCCGCGGGCCAATCTCGTCGTCCATGAGACCTCGATGGCCTCCGTCATCCGACGGATCTGGGGAATCTCGCGCCGAAACGCGGCGAATGTCGGATAGCCGCGTGCCCTGCGCATCGCCCAACGTGTCATCGACCCCTTTCCCGAGGCGATGCCATGTTCGACCTGCCACTGCACCCCATCGTGGTGCACTTCCCGATCGTCCTGACGGTCCTGCTTCCAATCTTCGCCTTCGGCGCGCTCTTGGCCATCAGGAGAAGCGCCACACCGCGCCGGGCATGGTACCTACCGCTGGCCGTGGCCGCCGCCCTCACCGTGAGCGCGTACGTCGCCACGCAGACCGGCGAGTCCGACGAGGACCGCGTAGAGCAGGTCGTGGCCCGTGGCGCTCTCCACAGCCACGAGGAGGCCGCCGAGCGCTTCCTGGTGCTCTCGGGCGTGCTGCTCGCGGTGGCCGTGGTAGGGCTGCTCCACAATCGCGCAGGTCAGGCTGCGCGGCTCGTCACCGCCGCCGGCACGCTGGGGCTCGTCGCGGCCGGCGTTCAGGTGGGGCACAGCGGCGGCGCGCTGGTCTACCGTGAAGGTGCGGCCAGTGCGTACACCGACACCGGCCGCGCCGCGGTTGCCGGACGCCAGGCAGCCGCGACCGCCGCGGCTGCAGCCGATGCTCGGCGCTCGTCCGACGACGAGCACCCATGAGTCGGTTTCCGGGTGACGCTCGGCGGCTCGAGACGAATCGTCGCGACACGCGCCGCCAGCTCGATGCTGGCGGCGCGTCTCGCCCACTCGTTCCGCACCGGAGGCGACCTCCGGGCGCCCGACCCGTCACTTCCGATCGATGCGCACCCGCCAGACGTCCGGCCCCTCGGCCTGGTACGTCCACTCGAACGTATCGGGACGCTCGGCCATCAGCTGATAGCGCAACGGGCGCGGGTCGTGATCGTTCACGAGCACCATGGACTGGCCGCTCGACAGGTCGTCGAAGGCGCGGAAGATGGCGGGGTGCTTGTCGCGAGGCGGGATGACGCGGACGTCGAGCTCGAGGGGCTGCGCGGACACGTGAGGCTCCTGGGTGGGGTGGTATGTGGCCGACGAAGTCACGCCGGCCGGGAAGCGCGTGCGGCGGCCCGCTACTCGGCGCGCCGGATCCGCACGACCACCCGGTCGGCGGCCGACGCGTCGATCTCGTAGACGAAGCCGCGTTCGGTGAGCAGCGGCAGCAGGAACTGCGGTATCCGCTCGTTCACCTGCACCAGCGCCGCACCGGAAGGCAGGGCCTCGAGCGCGGCCAGCGTGCGCACCATGGGCTCGGGCGGCTCCAGACCCCGGACGTCGAGCACGAGCCCGTCCGCCGGCGCCCACGATGCCACCACACGCTCCGCCGCCGCCGCGGCCGACGTCGGCACCGAGCACGTCGCCCCCGCGCCCGCGGGCCGATGGAACCACACCGACCAGTCGTCCGGGGCGTGCTCCTGCACCTGGTGCGCGAAGCCGCGCTTCGCCATGGCCTTCAACAGCGGAACGGGCTCGAAGGTGGCGCGCAGGTGCAGCACGTCGCGCTCACCGAGCGCGGCCACGGTAGCCATGATCCGGGCGAACGGCTCGCGCCGCTGCCGCAGGTCGTCGCGCACGTCGAGCACCACGATGGGTCCGTCGAACCGGAAGTTGGCTGGCACGATCGTCATGGATGGCATCCCCGCGCGACGCGCGCGATCTGGGTGACGAAGATGGCGACGCCCGCGCAGAAGAGCAGCGCGGCGGCGCGCACGATCCACAGGTTGCCGACGGCCACGCCCGCGGCCAGCCCGGCGACGCCGGCGGTCATGG
>DATANT010000204.1:0-11763 GCA_036266115.1 Gemmatimonadaceae bacterium
GGTGGTCACGGGCGCGACGCGGCGGGCGCGCCGGGGGCCGGCGTATACGACTTGAGATAGAGGTTGAGCGACCCGGTGGACAGCTGCGACTTCATCTGCAGCATGATGCGCCGGTCATCGTCGGAGAGCCACACCTCCGCCCGCCCGTTCTCCGAGAAGATGCCCCTGGCCTTGATGATCGGCCGCAGGACGATGGCGTCGAACGTGCCGGCCGGCACCGTGATCTTCTCGCGGCGCACGACGTGGATGGTGACCGGGTTGCGATCCGGCCGGAAGTAGCGGTTGAACTCGTACGTGCGCCCCACCTGCAGCGGCACCGTGCGGATGAAGTACAGGAAGGAACCGTCGTCGAGCGGCGTGGCCACCGATGGCTGCTCGGTGGTGTCGCTGCTCGAGAGCTCCACGAAGGTGCGCCGCTCCGGGAACATGTCGTAGCGCACCTCGCGCTCCTTCCTCCCCTCGTTCTGGTCCTTCACGAAGCGCAGCGAGGAGAGGTTGTCGGTGGAGAACCAGCTCTCGAAGGTGTCGTCCACCTTGTAGAAGAACGTGCCGCCCTTGACGCGGAACACCGTGTGGAACGCGGGGCGCCCGCGCACCGTGTCCAGCCCCATCACCTCCATGGAGCCGCTGCCCACCTTGATGGCGGAGAACTTCACGTCGTAGGTGAGGCGCTCGCCGGGCCCGAACGGGTAGCCGTTGGCGCCGGTGCTGGCGCCGGTGCTGTCGGTAACCCTCGCGGCCGTGCTGGCCTCGGTGCTATCGGAGGACTGGAGGGCGCTCGCCGCCAGCGGCGGGCTGGTGAGCGCCACGACGACGGCGAGGAGATTGGCGGCGAGAGGCATGGGCATTCAGCGGTTCGTGGGCCAACCCGGACCGCCTCGAGGGCGGCGCCGCGGCAGGCTCCAGGTGTGCGGGGGTGGCATCCGTATTCCTGGATGTGCGGCTGCTTCGCGATCGCATGAGCGACGCCCGGAGCGCGGGGCTGCCGGGCCACTCCCTCCGTGGACCGTGGCTGGTCCATACACCGCCACCTTCCCGAAAGGTCACCCGGATCCGGCCGCGGCCCGAGGCACACCCGCGCGGCAGCCCTCAGGGCGTTGGTACCGCGGTACTTGCGCCCTCGGCCGCAGACGGCTGCCAGCGGCCGCGGGCGTGGCGGCCGAAGTGGAAGAGGTTCAGGGCATCGGTGAGCGGCTTCACCCGGCTCTCCCTCGAGCGCACGTCGTAGCGCGGCTCCAGCGGCACGGTCTCCACCCGGCGAGCCAGGCGGGCCGCCTTGAGCAGCAGCTCCACGTTACCCGCCCAGCCTTCGGCGCCGATCAGCGGGCCGTCACCAACCTCCTTGAGCATGTCGCGGACGAGCGAGATGCGATACAGGCGATACGAGCCGAACGGATCGGCCGAGCCGGGGACGGTGACGAAGGGGCGGAGCACCCACGGCGCCACGCGCCGCAGCCGCCGCACCGCCTGCGGCGCGCGCGCCGGCACCACCGCCGTCTGCTGCTCGGCCACCACGAGGTCCGCGCCGCCCTCGAAGCGCTTCACCAGATCGGGCAGGTGCTCGGGCTGGTCGGTGAAGTCGGCCTGCATCACCACGGCCGCATCGCGCCGCGGGTAGCGGGTACCCCTGGCCACGTGACGCAGCAGCGCCTCCACGGCGGCCGGATAGCCGCGCCGCTCCGCGCCGCCGAGCAGCGTGAGCGGCACCACGCGCTGGTACGGCGCGAGCGTCTCCGCGGTGGCGTCGGTGCTGCCGTCGTCGTAGACGACGATCTCGTACTCGCGCGAGAAGTCCTGGAATACCTTGCGGATGCGCCAGAGCAGGACGCCGATGGTGGGCGCTTCGTTGTAGACCGGAATGCAGATGTGGAGCACGTCGCCTCGGGATGCGTGGTCGAGCGGCGGCCGGAGCTGCCAGCCCGAAAACTACGACACGCGGCGCCCAAACGTGAATGGCGCCGCCGTCACGATGGGGCGCGGAGGCGCTCGAGTGCCTCGCGGTACGCGCCCTCCGTGGCCACCACCATGCGGCGCACTCCGAACTCCCGGGCGCGGGCCGCGGCGCCGTTGGCCAGCGTCCGCCGCAGCTCGGCGTCGCCGATCAGTCGGGCCGCCGCCTGGGCGAAGGCCACGGCGTCGCCCGGCGGCACGATCAGCCCGCTGCGCCCGTTCTCCACGAGATCGGTCATGCCACCCACCGCCACGCCCACCGGCGGCACGCCGCGGATCATCGCCTCGGCCACCCCCAGCGGGAACCCCTGGCCCGGGGAGATGTGGAGGAGCACGTCGAGGCCGGCGATGGCCGCGTGCACCTCGTCCACGAATCCCGCTCGAAAGGCCGTGACGCCGCCCAGGGTGCCCGTGCCCGCCGCCTGCCCGCCCAGCAGGATCAGGCGTGCGCGCGCCCGGATGTCGGGCGGCAGGCGGGTGGCGGCGTCGATGAGCGGTGGAAGCCACGCGCCGGCGGCGCGCGCTCCCACCAGGCCGCATACCACGGTGTCGGCCGGCCAGCCGCGCTCGGCGTGCCAGTCGCGCGCCGCGCTCACCGGGGGCTCCTCCACCCCGGCCGGCACCACGGTGATGAGATCGGCGTCCACCCCGCTCCGCCGCAGCGACTCGGCCACCGCGTTCGATCCGGCGAGCACGTGAGTCTCGCGCTCACCGTATGCGCGCCAGCCGCGGTGCACCACCGCGCCGTGCCGGGTGACGAGCAGCGGCACGCCGGGGCGACGCACGAGCGCGAGCGCCGCGAGCCCGTAGGCCGGGGCGTCGTGCGCGTGAACGAGGTCGGCGCGCCAGGTGGTGAGCAGCGTGCGCATGCGTCGGGCCGCAGCCAGGTCCCACGGCCCGCGCATGCGCACCGCCGCCGCGGCCAGGCCGCGCGTGCGCAGCCGCGTGAGCAGCGGCGAGTCGGGAGGCGCGATCACGAGCGGCTCGTGACCGTCCTCGCGCAGCCCCTGCGCGAGCAGCAGGAGCTGCCGCGGCGCGGCCCGCCATTCCCGCCCCGAGTGAACCAGCACGATGCGCAACGCCATGCGGGCGCAAGATGGCTGGCGCCGGCGGCGAAGGCAAACGCACCCGCGGGCGCGGCCGTGAGCGGCCGTGAGCGGCCGCGGCCCGCCGATGCCAGGCCGGCGCCGGGGCCACGCGTATCGCGGCCCGCCCCAGGATCGTCGCACCAGAGCGTCGGCGCTCCGCGCACCTCGGCGGGCCGGCGGTGTAGAACTCACCCGTCACCGGATCACAGGCGAATGGAGGCCCGATGATCGTTGCCAACCTGCGAGGCCGACTGGGCCGCGACGATGCCCAGCTCGCGCTGCGGCTCGTGAGCCGTGGCTCGGGCACCGCGCTGCGGGACGCGGAGGCCGTGCTGCGCGACCAGGGATTGGACGCGCTGCTGGACGACCCGCGGCTGATGGATGCGCTGCTGGAGGCGCCGCACGGTGCCCATGCGTCGCTGGCCCTGTTCACCTACGTGATCGTGCGGCACGCCCTGCGACGCGCGGGGGAGCACGACCGGGTGATCGCCGACTACGTGGCGGCGGTGGTGATGGAATTCGGGATGCGCGATCGCGCCCGCCGGGTGGCCGAGACCGACGACGAGGTCTACGGCACCGCCGCCGAGCTGCTCGGCGCGGCCAACGGCGCGGACCCGCGGCGCTCGCTGCTGGTGCGCGCACACCTCGGCAACTACGCGCTCTGGCTGAGCGGCCTCTTTCCGGACCACATCGAGCACCGGCGCTGGCGGCGCGGCGGCCCCGATCTGGACTACTACGACGCCATGGGGCGGCGCGGCTTCCAGCTGGCCGCGGAGCACCGGCTGGCGGCCGAGCACGGGCTCCAGCCGCTGTACGCGGCGGCGGCCGATCGCTTCGTGGTGCTGCGCGCCGCGCTCAACGACGTGAGCGACCGACTGTTCTTTCCCGACGTGCACTCGCCGGAGCGCCTGATGCGTCAGGTGCGCACGGCCATGCTCGCGGGCGAGCGGCTGCACTGAGCGTGGCCGCGCTGGCCGGGGCGCTCAGCCGCCCGCGGCGCGCGCGAAGGCGGCGAACAGTGACCGGTCCCACGGCTCCTCGTCGTCCACCAGCTCCTCGGGGTGCCACTGCACCCCGACGGCCCACCACGCGGTGTGCTCCGCCTCCAGCCCCTCCACCACGCCGTCCGAGCTCCTCGCCGACACCCGCAGGCCGGCGCCCACCCGATGCACGGCCTGATGATGCAGGCTGTTGACGGCGAGCCGCGTGACGCCGAGCGCCGCCGCCAGGCGGCTCCCGGCGTCCACTGCCACCTCGTGCGCGCGGTGGTGCCGCGGCACGGAAGGCGCATGGTCCAGGGTCCGTGGGTACTCGTCGGGCAGGTGCTGCACGAGCGTGCCCCCGCACGCCACGTTGAGCAGCTGCACGCCGCGGCAGATCGCGAGGAGCGGCGTGCGGCGATGGCGCGCTCCGGCCACGAGCCGGAGCTCCGTGGCGTCGCGCGCCGCGTTGGCGGCATCGGTGGCGGCCTGTCGCTCGGCGCCGTAGTGCGCCGGGTCCACGTCCTCGCCGCCGGTGAGCAGCACGCCGTTCGCGGCGCGCAGCGCGGCGCTCACCGCCGCGTCGCTGGCGAGCGGCGGCAGCAGGAGCGGCGCGCACCCGGCCTGCTCCAGCGCGTGGACGTACGCGGTGTTCGTGTGGACGCGCGCGACGGCTCGCAGGACTTCCGACGTGGTGCTGACGAGGACGACCGGGCGGCGGGGCACGGGATGCGGAGTGCGGGAAGAGCCGTGGTGCTGGAGCGCTGGCGCGCGCGGCCAGCGAGGGCGCACGCTCGGTTGCGGAGGCCGGCGCGCGTCCAGTATCCTAATCTCTACTCGTGGCGGCGGGCACGTCCTCCCGCGCCCGGGCCGCCGATCGCTCCCCCTCCTACCGGCCACCGTGTTCGAGCACATTCGCGAAGCGCTGCGTGATCTCTGGCGCGGCAGCAGCACCCCGGAGGAGCGGCGCGACGCGCTGCACCAGATGCGTGAGACGCTGGTGCGCGCCCGGCTCGGCCTCGACGACCTGCGTGCCGGCATCTCCGCCACCCGCGTGCAACTGGGCGCGGCCAACCAGGAGCTGGCCACGGTGCGCCGGCGCAAGGCGCTGGCGGCCGGCATCAACGATGCCGAGACGGTGACGGTGGCCGAGCGCTTCGAGCGTCAGTACGCGGAGAAGGTGGACGTGCTCGAGCGCAAGCTCTCCGCGCAGGAGGCGGAGCTCCAGCTCGTGGAGCGCGAGGTGGAGGAGATGACCACGGAGTTCAAGGCGGCGCACGCGGGCGTGGGGTCGTCGCCGCTCTCGGGTGGCGCGGCGGCCCGCGCGGCCATGGCCGAGGCCGACGCCGCGGCCGGGAACGACGAGGGATTGCGGCAGGACCTGGACGCGCTGGGGCGCGAGCAGGCGCGGGCGGCGCGGGAGGCCGACGCGGACGAGCGGTTGGCCGAGCTCAAGCGCCGCATGGGGAGGTAGTCTGCGCCGCCCACTCCCACTGCTCGCGCTCCTCCTCGTCGGCAGCGTGCCGCTGGGAACCATGGGGGCTCAGGCCCGTACGTCCGCGCCGCAGGCCGCCCCCGTCTGCGATGGTCGGGTGGTGAGCGAGATCGTCATCGCGCCCACGCCGCCGTTCGTGCGCGGCATCCCCGCGCGCTGGCAGCTGATCACCCGCTTCCTGGGCAGCATCCACGTCACGAGCCAGCCGGACCTGATCCGGAACTTCCTCGCGCTGGAGGTGGGCGAGCCCTGCTCGGAGTTCCGCCGCGTGGAGTCCGAGCGCATCCTGCGCGCACAGCCGTTCATCGCCACTGCCGCCGTCACCACGGAGCCCGATGGCGAGGGCGGCGTTCGCGTGCTGGTGGAGACCACCGACGAGGTCACCACGATCTTTCAACCGCGGGTCTCGCTCAACAACCCCATGATGCGCGGCATGCGGCTGGGCGAGGGCAACCTGATGGGCGAGGGCATCCACGCCTCCGCGGAATGGCGGGCGGGTACCTTCGGACGCGATTCGTACGGCGTGCGCTTCATCGACTATCAGGTGGGGAATCAGCCGTACCAGTTCGGGCTGGACGCGAGGCGGGACCAGCTGGGGGGCTTCGGGGTGGTCGCCCTGTCGCACCCGTTCCTCACGGACCTGCAGCGGGCGGCGTGGAGCGCTGGCGGCGGGCAGCGGCGCGAGTACGTGCGCTTCACGCGTGACGTGGGCGACGACGTGGCGATCGTGGCGGAACGCGCATACGGTCAGATCGGCGGGATCGTCCGCGTGGGTCCGCCGGGGCGGCTGAGCCTCTTCGGTGCCTCGTTGACCACGGAGAAGAGCTCCACCGGCGCGCGGCCGCAGCTCATCACGCCGGACGGGCCGGTGCCAGTGCCGCAGTTCGATGCCGAGGCCGCGCGATACGGCGACGTGAACGCCACGAGGCTGAACGCGGCCTGGGGCGTGCGCAACATCAGCTTCGTGCGCGTGGTCGCTTTCGACGCGCTCACCGCCGTGCAGGACGTGCGCAGCGGCTTCGAGGCCGGCGGGCTCGCCGGGCGCAGTCTGGCGTCGCTCGGCTCCACCGAGGACGACCTGTTCGTGGCGGGCGACATCTACGCCGGTGGCGGCTCGCCACGCTCCTTCCTGCAGATCGAGGCTCATGGCGAGGCACGCCAGGACTTCAACACCGACGAGTGGGACAGCATGGTCTCGAGCGGGCGCCTGGCGTGGTATCTCCACACCACGCCGCGCCACACGGCCATCGCGAGCGGCGAGTGGGCCGGCTCGTGGAGCTCCCGCGTGCCGGTCGTGCTCCACCTGGGCGACCCCGACGGCGGCGTGCGGGGCTACGAGCGCTCCCGTGCGCTCGGCGAGCGGCGCGTGGTGGGGCGGCTGGAGAATCGCGTCTATGTGGGCCAGTACCGCGAGACCTCGCAGTTCGGGGTGGGCGTTTTCGCCGACGTGGGCCGGGTGTGGGCGGGACAGGCGCTCTTCGGGCAGGACACGCCGGCCAAGGTCGGCGTGGGAGCAAGCCTGCTCGTGGTCGTTCCACCGCGTTCCCAGCGCATGTGGCGGTTGGACCTGGCCTTCCCGCTGAGCGCCGACCCGCACGCCGGATTCGAGGTGCGGGTGAGCAGCACGAACGCCAATCGGGGCTGGCAGCCGCCGCCGGACGTGGTGCGCGCCCGCGCACAGGCCATCCCGTCGAGCATCTACACCTGGCCCTGACGCCGGGGCGCGGAGAGGGTCGCGTGCGCAGCGGGGGCCATCGCGACGCGATGGCCCCCGCTGCACGACCAGGCGTTCCGGTCGCCGTGTCGGCGCCGGACCCTCCGGTCGTCAGGCTCCGGGCACCGACGCCGTGAGACGCTTGAGCACCGGCACCAGGAGCAGCAGCAGCACCGCGGCGCCGATGGACGTGTACACCGGGATCATGAAGAACTCGCCGAGCGACGTGAGCGACGCCGAGTAGGCGGCGAGCGAGCCGGCCAGCTTGTTGGCGAAGGCGTTGGCCAGGAACCACACGCCCATGAGCAGGGACGCGAAGCGCAGCGGCGCCACCTTGGTGACATACGAGAGTCCCACCGGCGAGAGCGACAGCTCGCCCCACGTCTGGAACAGGTACGCCAGCACCAGCCACATCGGGCTCACCAGCACGCCGGTGTCGGCCATCCGCCCGCCAGCCGCCAGGATGAGGAACCCGATGCCGCAGAGGAACAGCCCGCCGACCATCTTGAGCGCCGTGGACGGCTCCCAGCCGCGCGGCCGCAGCCACGCCCACAACACGGCGAACAGCGGCGCGAAGAGGATGATGAAGCCCGCGTTCACCGACTGGAACCAGGCCGTGGGGATGAGGAAGCCGCCCACGTTGCGGTCCGTGTTGCGATCGGCGAACAGGTTCATGGAGCTGCCCGCCTGCTCGAACGCCATCCAGAAGAACACGACGAAGAAGCAGACGATGAAGAGCGCGATCACGCGCTTGCGCTCCTCGCCGTGCGAGCCGAGGATGGAGACGCCGAGGGCGGCGCCCACCATCGCGCCGAAGAACAACGAGAGCCACCCGCTGCTGCCAGTGAGCCACGCGCTGAAGGCATCCACGCCGCGCCAGGCGCCGCCCGAGGCGGCCAGGGCGACGATCACGCCGAGCAACGCGCCCACGATGCCATGCATCGGGTTGGTGGGGTCGGCCGCCACTTCCGCCACCGCTCCCGTGCTGCCGGTGGGATTCTCACGCCTCAGCAGACCGATGCCCGGCAGGTATCGGTCCCGGTAGATGAGATAGACCGTCAGCCCCATCACCATCCCCACGCCGGCGGCGCCGAAGCCGTACGAGGGGCCGAACTCCTGGTACAGCCAGCCGCACACGATGCCGGCCAGGAAGGCGCCCAGGTTGATCCCCATGTAGAAGATCGTGAACCCGGAGTCCCGCCGCGGGTCGCCGGGCGCATAGATCTGCCCCACCATGGTGGAGACGTTCGGCTTGAAGAAGCCGGTGCCGATGGCCACGAGCCCGAGCCCGAGGTAGAAGAACACCATGTTCTCCACCGCGAGGGCGAAGTGGCCGAGGGCGATGATGATGCCGCCGATCACCAGCGAGCGGCGGGTGCCGATGAGCCGGTCCGCGAGGTAGCCACCGGCGAGCGGCGTCAGGTATGCCAGCGCCGTGTACGTGCCGTACAGGTTGGCGGCGTTCGCGTCCGGCCACCCGAGATGGTTCACCAGGTAGAGGACGAGCAGGCCGCGCATGCCGTAGTACGAGAAGCGCTCCCACATCTCGACGATGAACAGCAGGCCCAGTCCGCGGGGATGTCCGAAGAGGGCCGTGTCCTCGAGCGCAGGCGGCCGGTCGATGGTGACCGCTGCCTCGTCGATCTGGGTACCCGTCACGTTGGTCTCGGGGGTGGAGGTGGGTGGACGAGTGCCGCCACCCCGCGCCTCAGGCGGGGAGCGCCGCTCTTGGAACGTATTGCTCGGGGGGCAGCGTTGCGCCAGCCTCCTGCTGCTGGGCCCAGCTCACCTGCGTGGGCAGCTGCTTGATGCAGGCGGCCCAGTGGCCGGGCGCCTTCTCCTCGAGCGGAGGCACGAGGCGGGCGCAGGCGGCGTCCTTCTGCGGATGGGGACAGCGCGGATGGAAGACGCAGCCCGAGGGCGGGTTGGCCGGTGACGGCACGTCGCCGCCGAGCACGATGCGCGACTTGCGCACCGTAGGGTCGGGCACGGGCACCGCCGAGAGCAGCGCCTGGGTGTAGGGCATCAGCGGCTCCTCGTAGAGCGCCGCCGCCGGCGCCAGCTCCACGATCCGCCCCAGGTACATCACGGCCACTCGGTCGGCGATGTGCTCCACCACCGAGAGGTCGTGCGCGATGAACAGGTAGGTGAGCTGCCGCTCCTTCTGCAGGTCCTGCAGCAGGTTCACCACCTGCGCCTGCACCGAGACGTCGAGCGCCGAGACCGGCTCGTCGCAGACGATGAAGCGCGGCTCCACGGAGAGGGCGCGGGCGATGCCCACGCGCTGCCGCTGCCCGCCGGAGAACTCGTGCGGGTAGCGGCTGGCGTACTCGGGGCGCAACCCCACCTCGTCCAGCAGCGCACGCACCCGCCGGTCGGCGTCGGCGCCCTCGGCCAGGCGGTGCACGGTGAGCCCCTCGCGGATGGCCGCGCCGATGGTCATGCGCGGGTTGAGCGAGGAGTATGGGTCCTGAAAGACGATCTGCATCTGCCGGCGGAGCGCACGCAGCGGCTCGGCGCCCAGCGCGCGGACATCCACGCCATCGAAGCGGATCTCGCCGGCCGTGGGCTCGATGAGGCGCAGGATGAGCCGCCCCGTGGTCGTCTTGCCACACCCCGACTCGCCCACCACACCCAGCGTCTCGCCGGCCGCCACGTCCAGCGACACCCCGTCCACGGCGCGCACCGCGCCCACCTGGCGCTGCAGGATGCCGCGGCGAATGGGGAAGTGCTTGGTGAGCCCCCGCACCGAGACGAGCGGCTCCGAGGCCGGCACCCCGCCGGGCGCCACGCGCGGCGCGGTCACGCGCGCTGCTCCTGCAGCACGAGCGGCGCATGCGGCGACTGCCGGCGCTCGGGCTCCACCGCCAGGTGGCAGCGCGAGGTGTGCCCGGGGGCGATCTGGTAGAGCGGGGGCGGCTCCTGCTCGCACCGCTCCCACGCGTACGGGCAGCGCTCGCGGAAGCGGCAGCCGGACGGCCACGCGGTGGGCGCCGGCACGGTGCCCGGGATCACCGCCAGCCGCTCCTGGCCGCCGCCCAGGCGCGGCATGGCGTGCAGCAGCCCCTCGGTGTAGGGATGATGCGGGTGCGCGAACAGCTCGCGCACCGGCGCCTCCTCCACCACCTGGCCCGCGTACATCACCACCACGCGCTGCGCCACCTCGGCAATCACCCCCAGGTCGTGGGTGATCATGAGCAGCGAGGTGCCCAGGCGCTGCTGCAGCTCGGCGAGCAGCTCCAGGATCTGCGCCTGGATGGTGACGTCGAGCGCCGTGGTGGGCTCGTCGGCGATCACCAGCGCCGGGTTCATCATGAGCGCCATGGCGATGAGCACGCGCTGACGCATGCCGCCGGAGAGCTGGTGCGGGTACTGGCGCGCGCGCTCATCCGGCGCCGGCATGCCGGTGAGCGCCAGCATCTCCACGGCCCGCGCCCACGCCTCGCGCCGCGACGCGCCGGAGTGCACCCGCGCCACCTCGGCGATCTGGTCGCCCACCGTGAACACCGGGTTGAGGGCGCTCATGGGCTCCTGGAACACCATCGCGATCCGGTTGCCGCGCACGGCGCGCATCTCGCGGTCCGAGAGCGTCATCAGGTCGCGCCCCTCGAACTCGATGCGGCTGGCCGGGTCGATGCGCCCCGGCGGCTGCACGAGCCGCAGGATGGAGAGCGCCGTCACGGACTTGCCGCACCCCGACTCGCCCACCAGGCCCACCGTCTCGCCGGCCTCCACGCGCAGCGACACGCCGTCCACCGAGCGGGCCACGCCGGCCTCGGTGTTGAAGCTGGTGCGCAGGTCGTGGATGTGCAGCAGGGGCGCGGCGGCGGGGGAGGGGGAGGTCATCGGTGCGGAAGCTGACGCGGATCCAGGGTATCGCGCAAGGCATCGGCGAGCGCGTTGGCGGCCATCACCGTGGCCGCGATGGCGAGCCCCGGAAACAGCGCCACCCACCAGAGCGTGGTGAGCTGCTCCGCGCCGTCGCGCACGATGTTGCCCCAGCTGGCGGTGGGCGGCTGCACGCCGAGGCCCAGAAACGAGAGCCCCGCCTCGAGCACGATCACGTGGCCGATGCCCAGTGCCGCGGCCACCATCACCGGCGAGAGCACGTTGGGCAGCAGGTGCCGCGCCACCATGCGCGCGCCGCCGGTGCCCAGGGCCCGCGCGGCCAGCACGAACTCCCGGTCGCGCAGCGCCCGCACCTCGCCGCGCACGATGCGGCTGGTGGCCAGCCAGCCCGTGCCGCCCAGCAGCACCGCCAGCGTGAGCACGCTCACCTGCCCCCAGAGCGCGAGCACGGCGATGAGCAGGAGCAGGCGCGGTACCGAGAGCAGCACGTCCACGCCGCGCATGAGCAGCGCGTCCACGCGCCCGCCCACGTAGCCCGCGACGGCGCCCACCGCGGTTCCCACGCACACCGAGAGCAGCGTGGCCAGCGCGCCCACCAGCAGCGAGACGCGCCCGCCGTGGAGCACCCGGCTCAACACGTCGCGGCTGTACTGGTCGGTGCCGAACGGATGCGCGAGCGACGGCGGC
>DATANT010000205.1:0-3479 GCA_036266115.1 Gemmatimonadaceae bacterium
GCGTTGGATTCCCGCCCCGCTGCTCGCAGCCGGGCTGCTGCACCTGCCCGGTGCCGCCAGTGCGCAGGTGGCAGTCGGGCAGACGGACACGTTCGAGGATGGCACCACCCAGGGGTGGGTCATCAACCTGCTCGGCATGGGGTCACCGCCGGCGCCGCCAGTGAACGTCCCCACGGGCGGTCCCGCCGGTGAGGGCGACAACTACCTGCAGCTCACGGCGGTGGGCGGCGAGCGGGCAGGCGGCCGGTTGGGCGTGATCAACTTCAATGGCCAGTGGGCGGGTGACTACCGCGCGGCTGGCGTCGGCGCCCTCGAGATGGACCTGTTCAACGCCGGGACGTCGGACCTGTTCATCCGCATCCTCATCGCGGACCCCGGCGCTGGCCCACCGATGAATGTCGCGATCTCGGCCACTCCGTTCTCGCTGCCGGCGGGTTCGGGCTGGACGCACGCGGTGTTCCCGCTGTTCGGGCCGGGGAGCCTGATCGCCGAGATGGGCTCCGTGGCCACCGCGCTGACGAACGCCACCGAGGTTCGCATCTACCACAGCCCGGATCCCACGTTGCCGCCGCCGCCCGTGGTGGGCGTGCTGGGCGTGGACAACATCACCGCGACGCCGGTGCCGGAGCCGGCCACGGTGCTGCTGATGGGAACGGGGCTCGCGGCGCTGTTCCTGGGCCGTCGGCGCCAGCGTTCGCGCTGAGCGCTGACGAGGCGAGACGAGGTGAGAGGTCGGCGGGCGGTGGCCAACCGACCTCTCGGACGCTGCTGGCATCCACTCCACCGGGCGACGCGACGCGCACCTTGCGTCTCGCGATCCGGTGGCGAGTGTCGGTTGACAATAAGTGTCATAACACTTATAATTCACCCATGGCTCCGACCATCCGCGATGAGATCAAGCAGACGAGGCCCTTCCGGAGTCCGGCGGAGGAGGCAATGACGAACCTGGCTCGCACGGGCCGACTCGTCAGTGACGCGGGGGACCTCCTCTTCAAGGAATTCGGCCTGAGCTCGGCGCAGTACAACGTGCTCCGCATCCTCCGCGGCGCGGGCCCCGACGGCCTTGGCCGCAACGAGATCCGGGACCGCCTCATCACCCGCATGCCCGACGTCACTCGGCTGCTCGAGCGGATGGCGGAGGCGGGGCTCGTGCGACGCGAGCGCGATCCCGATGACCGGCGGTGCGTGCCGACCTACATCACGCCGAAGGGGCTCGCCCTCCTCGACCAGATCGACAGCCCGCTCACGGCGTTGCAGCAGCGGCTCTTCGGCCACCTGTCCCCCGAGCAGCTGGGGATGCTGAGCGAGTTGCTGACGCTGGTGCGGAAGCGACCGTAGCGCGTGATCCCCTCCGGCAGCGGCCGCCTTCGGGCGGCCGTTCACGGCCGATAAGGGTGTTTGAACCCTTACAGAGAACGACGATCACGCGGTGCGACCCGCGCGGTCGCGATCCTCGCCGCCAACCGCGTCCACGCGCACCCCGAGTGAGCGTGGGCAGCCGTGAATTCACTCGAACGACGAATCAACCGCCCGATGTGTGGGCAGGGAGCAGACATGACGATTGCAGTCACCGGAGCCACCGGACATCTCGGCCGCCTGGCCGTGGAGGACCTCCTGGCGCGCGGCGTTCCGCCCGCCGACCTCATGGCCGTGGTGCGCAGCCCCGAGAAGGCCGCGGATCTCGCCGAGCGGGGCGTGCAGGTGCGCCGGGCCAGCTACGACGAGCCGGAGACGCTCGCGACCGCGCTCGCGGGTGTGGAGCGGCTGCTCCTCGTGTCCGGGAGCGAGGTGGGTCGGCGCCTCCCGCAGCATCGGAACGTCGTGGAGGCGGCGCGCGCGGCCGGCGTCCGGCTGCTCGCGTACACGAGCCTCGTCCGTGCAGACTCGAGCCCCATGCTCCTCGCGGCCGAGCACCGCGCCACCGAGCAGCTGATCCGCGAGAGCGGCATCCCATTCGTCTTCCTGCGCAACAGCTGGTACACGGAGAACTACACCGACCAACTCGCGCGCATGTTGGAGCAGGGCGTCATCGCCGGGAGCGCGGGTGAGGGACGGGTGAGCGCGGCGACCCGCGCCGACTTCGCGGCCGCCGCCGCCGCGGTGCTGACGGCCGATGGCCACGCGAACCGGGTCTACGAGCTGGGGGGCGACGAGTCGTTCACCGTGTCGGAGCTGGCGGCCGAGATCTCCCGGCAGAGCGACACCACCGTGGTCTATCGCGACCTGCCCGTGGAGGCGTACACCGAAGTGCTCGCCGGCGTGGGGCTGCCCGAGCCCGCCGCCCGCGTGCTGGCCGACAGCGATGCGGGCATCGCGCGCGGTGATCTGCTGGTCGAGAGCGGAGATCTGCGCCGCCTCATCGGGCGGCCGACGACCCCGCTCGCCAGCGTGATCGCGGATGCGCTCGAGTCCCTCGCCCCGTCCGCGACGTAAACCGGCGCGCATTCCGGCGCTCCGCGCGCCGCTCCGATCCAGCGGCGCGCGGCCCGGGCTCGCCATCGAGGATGCGTGGCACTCGGTCTACTGACTGTCCGAGCTGGCACGAGACCCGCGACTGAAAATGCCCGCGCAGCCATCACGACCCCACAGCTGGAAGGTGGTTTCATGAGCGAGCACGAGGACGCACCCGCGGCCAGCGGCGCCCAGAACGTGGAACACGAGATCAGCGGCTATCCGGTCAACCACATCGCCGCCGTGATCGACACGCACGACCGTGCGATGAGCGCGGTGGAGGCGCTGAAGGCCGATGCGTTCCCGACGACCGGCATCCACGTCCTGGCCGGCGCCGATGCCGCGGCCGCCCTGGATGCCACGTCCGGGCGAACGGGGTTGGCCGGGCTGGCCGTCCGCATCGCCGAGCGCCTGGGTGTGGAGAACGACGAGATGATGTTGAAGGAGTGGTACGAGCAGCAGCTCCGCGATGGCCACTACCTCCTGCTCGTCGACGCCGAGGATGACGCGCGGAAGGAGCGCGCCTCGCAGATCCTGATCGCGCACGGCGCGCACGGCGTCAGCTACCTCGGCCGCCTGACGATGGAGAAGATCGTCCCGCGCGCCGCGCGCTGACCGCCTGGCGCGGCGGCTGGTCGGCGGGTGCGATGCGCGACCGCCATCACGTGCCGACGCTCGCGGCCGGTACATGTCGAACCCTGCCGTGAGCCGCGGCCGGGGACGCGCGCAACGTCGAGGCCGGGTGCTATCCGACAAGTCGGTTCGTCAGACGGCGTGCGCCGCCGTGCCCGCGCCGTGCTCGTGGCCCCACTTTCTCAGCCGGAACGCCAGCACGAGCTCCAGGATGCCGATCACGACGGCATAGGCGCCGATCCAGACCACGACGGCCAGCGCGCCCGCTCCGGGAAACGCGATCAGCAGCACGCCCAGCACTATCGACAGCAGGCCGACGAGCACGAGCACCCATTCCCCCCTGATCACCTTCCGCAGCCGGATCGCCGCGGCGATCTGGGCGATGCCGGTGACGA
>DATANT010000206.1:0-5473 GCA_036266115.1 Gemmatimonadaceae bacterium
GGAGCCGGCGGAGGTGGATCAGGCGCTGCTGACGTGGGTGCAGGAGCAGATCCCCGCGCCGGTGGCCGGCCGTCCGCTGCCGCGCCGCCCCTTCTGACGCGCCGCTGACCCGAACGACGACGAGCGCGCACCCACGGGTGCGCGCTCGTCGTCGTTCGTGACCTCACGCGCCTCGGGTGGCCGCCCTTCGCGCCCAGCCCGGGGACGACTACCCCCGGCGTCCCGGCGCCCATACGTTCCGACGCGTACCGACCGCGAGGGGGGCGCGGGTCCGAATGGCAGGGGTAGGGCCGCCGGGCCGGGCCACCCGAAGGGTTCGACGAACGACTCTCTGGAGGACGTGCGCGTGAGCACCGTCAGTCGCAACCCCGTGGTGGGCGCAGCCATCCTGGCCGTCGGCATCGCCGTGGCCGGGCTGTTCGTGGGCACCGGCTTCGCGCGCGGCCGCGCCGCCGACCGCTTCGTGACCGTGAAGGGCGTGTCCGAGCGCGAGGCCCGCGCCGATCTCGCCATCTGGCCGCTGCGCCTCGTGGCGGCGAGCAACGATCTGGGTGCGGCGCACGCCACGCTGGAGGGGAGCGTCCGGCGGATTCGCGAGTTCCTGGTCAGCCACCAGATCGACACGTCGCAGGTGGCGCTGCAGGACTTCTCGGTGTCCGACGCCTTCGCGAACCAGTACGCGCCCAGCGGCCAGGCCAGCACGCGCTACGTGATCAACCAGACCGTCGTCGTGCGGTCCACGAACCCCGAGCGGGTGCTGGCCGCGAGCCAGCGGGTGGGTGAGCTCGTGAACGCGGGCGTCGTGCTCTCGTCCGGCGGGCAGTACGGCACCGGCGGCCCCACGTTCATGTTCACGGGCCTGAACGCGCTCAAGCCCGAGATGATCGCCGAGGCCACGTCGCGGGCGCGGGAGGCCGCGGTGCAGTTCGCGCGCGACTCCAGGAGCGAGATCGGCGGCATCCGCCGCGCGAACCAGGGCGTGTTCGAGATCCTGCCGCGCGATCAGGCGGCGGGGATCACCGAGGAGAGCCAGATGATCAAGACCGTGCGGGTGGTGTCGACGATCGACTACGCGCTGAAGGACTGAGGCGAGCGGCGGAGGGGCGCGGTCGGCTGCGAAGAAGTACCGGAACGCGCTCCGCGAGCTGGCCAGGTAAGTGCCGCGCCGGGGCCCACCGCGATCATTCGCGGATCGGTGGCGCGCCCCATCTCAGGCGAAGCGCTTCGCCGCGCGCTCCCGCGCCTTCCGCATCTCGTCGTCCCGGTTCCGCGGCGCGGCGCTGGTCTCGAGCGACTCGATGAGGCGCCGCGCGGCGTCGGCCACCTCGTCCACGGCGCGGTTGAACGCCGCCTCGTTCGCGCGGGATGGGCGCGCAGCGCCGCTCAGCTTCCGGACGAACTGGAGCGCCGAGGCTCGGATCTCGTCCTCGGTGGCCGGCGGCTCGAAGTTCGCCAGGATCCTGATGTTGCGGCACATATCCACTCTCCTCTGCCATTGGCGGGTACTCTCGAACGCGCGGCGGCCACGTCGTAGTGTGCCGGCCGGCGACGGCGCCGGCAAGCCGCTGACCGCGATCGGGGCTCGGACCAAGGGGCGCACGGCGCGACACCCGCTGGCACCCCGGTCCCGCGCGCCGCGCGCGCTCGGCGCGGCGAACCCCTACGCCACGCGCGCGTGCCAGGCGAGCGGCTCGGGCAGCTCCTCCGCCGCGAACTCGAAGTGCACCACCCGCCGGTGCGCCGGCGACGACGCCCGCGACGACGCGTGCAGCAGCAGCGGCCGGAACGCCAGCACCGCGCCACGCTCGGCGAGGCAGTCCACCGGCTCCGCACCGGCGCGCCAGCCGTCGATGGCCGTCGCGGAGAGCCGGCCGACCCGGTGCGAGCCGGGCAGCACGCGCACGGGACCGTTGGCGGCGCCGCAATCGTCCAGGTGCACGCGGACGGCGAGCATGCGCTCGAGCAGATCGGGCGGCGGCTGGACGTGTGGCACGCCCGCCTTCTCGCTCCACGGCCCGAAGCCGGTGACGCTGGCGCGCTCGCGCACCGCAACGCTCACATCCTGATGCCAGACCACCTTCCAGTTCGCGACCGGCGTCTTGTCGAAGAGGATGGCGCGGACGGCGAAGCACCCGGGCCCGAGCACCGCCTCGGCGGCCGAGCGCACCGCGGGGGAGGTGGCGAGCCCGCGCACCGACGGCGAGGTGTCGAGCAGATTGCGCACGCCACCCCGCTCCACCGCGCCGCCCACGACGAGCGCGAGCTCCGCCACGAGGCGGTCGACGGCGAGCTGCGGCACCACCGGCGCGGTGACCGCCCAGCCGTCACGCTCGACGGCCGCGCCGAACTCCAGCTGCTCTTCCGCGCTCAGGCTCATGCTGGTGCTCCGGGAACGGTGATGCGCTGGCGCGCGGCCAGCGGTGATGCGGAGAGCCGCGCGCCCTCGCCCACCGCGCTCACTCGAACTCCACGCGCGACGCCGCCTGCTCCGCGCCCACCCGACCGGCCGCGATGTCGGCCTTCGCGTAATTCTCTCCGCGCACGGGCGATCCCGCCAGCCGCCGCAGCATGGTGAGCTGGCCCACGTGCGTCAACGCGTCGGCGATGGGCCCCTGGAAGATCCGCTCGGCGCTCCAGCCGAGCGGCGCGTCGCTGGCCAGGTAGGCGTCGAGCGCGGCCAGCCCCGCGTGGAAGCGCGCCACCTCCGCGTCCCAGTCCAGCGGCGCGGAGTCGTGCCAGCGGTGCTCGCCGCGCGCGAGCCAGAGCGCCCAGTCCAGCAGGTCACCGATGTGCGCCAGGATCTCGCCCGGCGCGCGGGAGCCCTCGGCCACGCGGAAACCGGCGAATCGCGGTGGGGTGCCGCGCACCGCCTTGCCTCCACGGTAGGCGAGCGTCGCCACCGTGTGGCGAAGGAGCGCCCGGGCGGCGTCGGCGTGGGCGGTGGACGGCGTCGCGTTGGAATTGCTCATCGGACCTCGCTCGCGATCGTGATCTCGCTGCAATGGATGCGGCACCCGACCCTGGGGCGCCGCGGCACCGCGCCCCGTTACAGACAGCCCTCGATCCCGCCGGCCTCCGGCCACCGGCCCGCACGGTAGCTCGTGACGCGCCGGCCATCCGTCTCGAAGATGATGGCGTACAGCGAGTCCGTCATGGGACGCACGACCAGATAGTGCCCATCCGGGTCGTCGTACGCGTGCGGCTCCACGCGCACCCCGTCGCCGTAGATCCCGAGCACGTGCGCCTCCGTGGTTCCCACGCGCATCCCCGTGGTCGTGGGGGTGAGGCTGTCAGTCACGTCGAAGCGCACGAGCGTGTCGCGCACGATCATCAGGCTGATGTCAGGAGGACCCCCCGGGGCGCTCACCATGTCACAGTCGTCGGTCATCTCGTAGGCGGGCTGGAACGCGGTGCCGAGCGCATGCCCCACTTCCGCCACCGTCATCCCGATGCGGAGGGGACCCGCCGCTCGCTCGCTGACGGTCCACGACGGTGCGCGGGGCGGGGTGGACGCTGGACGATGGGCGCAGGAGACGCTGAGCGCGACGGCGGCGAGCAGCCAACGGGACGACGTGGAAAGCATGGAACGTGAGGTGGGGTGACGGTGGGATCGCGAGATGCACGAGCGCGATCGCGGACGCCCGAACGTACGGGCGAATCGATGAAGCGGCGAGAGGCGCGGCGCGGGTGAGCGGCGAGCGTGCTGAATTTGCTACCGCAGTGCGCCCGATCGCCCCTCGGATGCATCGACTCGCGGGCCAGTAGCCACGCCGGAGAGTGCCAGCGCATCCTCGATCATTCGTACTTCCGCGGCATGCCCCACCAACTCGCGGTACCGGCGGTGCCGCACGCTGGCGTGACGAAGGGAGGGGTGGATGAGCGCAACGACCGTCGTCGTGAAGTCGTCGGCGCCGTGCCACGTCACGTTCGCTCGTACCGGGCCGACGGTATCCAGATGCTTGAGTCCACGTCCGGCGGACCACACCTCCAGCTCCGGCGACATCACCCCGACGACGGGCGGCACCTGCACTCCGAGCGTGAGCACCAGGGATGGACGCTGCGCACGGAGCTGCTCGATCAGGAAGCTCTTGCAGTGCGCGACGAACGCGGCGTCGGCGGCGCCCGGGAATACTCCCGTGGTGCCCGTGCCCTCGCGGAGCCCCATGTACAGGTTCGTGTAGAAGCAGCGCTCGGGCGGGATGCCGACCTCGCCGAGCAGCGCGTTCAGGTTGCGCCACGTCGGCTGTGTCATGGGCTCGTGCCCGCGCGCTAACGACCCGCGATAGCCCGTCTCCGAGTGAAAGTCGTGGCCGAGCACCATGACGCCGCCCACCGGAAACGTGGGCAGCGGCTGACCGGCTTCGCTCCCCCACAGGCCGTACCCGCCCGGGAAGAACGCGACGCCCGGGATGGGTGCTCTTACGCGCACCACACGAGCAGGGTAGCCCGTTGGTGGATGGTGCCGTGTCCAGAGAGCCTCGACGGGGTGCGTCATGCAGATGGCTTTCTGATGGCAGGTTGACGAACGAGTGACGACCCGACGCCGGCGCTCGGCAGCCCCGGCATGTGGGAAGATGTGGGGTCGCGTCTCGTCACGTCAGGGAAGTATCGGGCGTCAGTTCGCCCGCACGTGGGCGACAGCCCCACAGCCGTCCCCGCCAGCCCGCGACCAGCACGTACGCGCTCGCCGCCGGCCAGCCGAGCGACAACGCGCCCGTGGTCAGGTCGTCGCGCCGCGTGCAACTATTGCCGAGGTTGCACGTCGCCGATACGAGCAACGCCTGGAGCACCACGACCGCGACGGAGACCATGACGAGGTACGCGACGATCGCCGCCGTCCGCCTGATCCGCGACGGAGCCCCGACTGGCTCCAGCTCATCCACCGGGCGTTCCCACGCCACGTAGAAGTCGGGTGCGAGACGAAGGTCGTGGATGCGCACGGTGGTGTCGGTCATACGGTCGTGCAGCGCCTGGTGGCGGCGGGTGAGGGCCATCAGTACGAACGACGGCACCCCCAGCGCGCTCTTGAGCGCGAATCGGGCGAACGCGCGACCAAAGCCCGGACGCTCACCGGTACGCTCGTGGACGACGCGCAGGTTGGCACGCCGGTGGCCCACCGTGCCACCCAGATACGCGACCATAAGCGGCTCGTACAGCAGCACGAACGCGACGATGGCGGCCATGCCGATCCGCCCCGTGCCTGGCACCCCATTCGTGAGCTCCACGAGCAGGAGGATCGTCACGAGGGCAACGACCGTCACGAGAGAGTCCACGACGAGTGCATGGAACCGCGCGAGGAAGCTGCCGTAGGCGGGTGCGTCGGCGGCTGGGAAGTCCATATGGTCGCTGGCGAGTGGTACTGACACGACGGCTGGCCGGCATCGGTTCACCCAGGCGGTTGGCTCGCCATCGCTACTGGATGCCACGCCTACAGTGCACTGCAGCCGAAGAAGCCATGCAGCAGGACGAGTGG
>DATANT010000207.1:0-10114 GCA_036266115.1 Gemmatimonadaceae bacterium
CGCGGCATCCTCGCCGGCCCGGCCTCACGCCGCACGTTCCACGCGTGTGGTGACCCGACGCCCGCACTGGTGGTGGACAGCACCGGCGGCCGCCTGACGGCGTCGTACGACGCGCTCACCGGCGCGGCGGGCCCGGATTCCGTGTACGCCGAGGTGCAGGGCCGCCTGGTAGCCGAGCCGGCGGCGGCTCGGGGCGAGGAGCTCGAGCGGACGCTCCACGTGCTCGACGTCCGCCGGGTGACGCCGGTTGGCGAGGGCGGCGGGTGCAACCGGCCCCCGCTGGCCGCAGACTTCCGCGCGCGAGGCAACGAGCCGTTCTGGAACGTGGACGTGGCACGCACCGGCATCGTGTTCCGGCAGCCCGAAGACAGCATCGCGTTTCCCTATGCCGCGCCCGCGATGAGCGCCACCGGCCGGGTGTACCGCACGGCGAGCGCGCCCGCCGCGCCGGGTGACACCGTCCACCAGCTCACGCTCACCCTGGAGCGCCGCCCGTGCGCAGACTCCATGTCGGGCGAGCGAATGAGCTGGACCGCGGTGGCCGTGCTGGACGGGCGGAGACTGACGGGATGCGCGTTCGAGGGAATGTGACGCGCGTGCGCGGGCCTCGACGTCCTCGTGCGCCCACCCCTTCCGCTGGCCCGCGTCGCAGACTTCCTTAGTCTGCATCGACACGCACCAGCTATGCCCTCGTCTCCCCGCATCGTGCCTCGCTACCTCACCGAGCTCGAGACTCCCGTTCCGATCGTGGACCTCGACCGGATGGCGCAGAATCTCGACACCATGGCCGCGTATGCGGCCGTCCACGGCCTCGCGCTCCGTCCACACGTCAAGACTCACAAGGCCACCCGCATCGCCGCCGAGCAGCTGCGGCTGGGCGCGCGAGGCCTGACCTGTGCCACGCTGCACGAGATGGAGGTGATGAGCGAGGTCACCGACGACCTGCTGCTGGCCCACCCACCGGTGGGCGACCCGAAGATCGGCCACCTGCTGACGATGCCGGGCAACGTGCGCCTCAGCGTGGCCCTCGATGCGCCGGCCGCGCTCCTTCCTCTGGGGCTCCTGGCGCGCGACCATGGGCGCGAGGTGCGCGTGTTCGTGGAGGTGGACGTCGGCATGCGGCGGGTGGGCGTCCAGAATGCCGACGAGGCGGTGGCGCTCGCCGAGCGGATCGTGGAGTTCCCGACGCTCACGTTCGGCGGGCTGCTGTTCTATCCGGGGCACATTCGCGAGACGCCCGACATGCAGGGGCCGGCGCTCCGGCGTCTGGAGCAGGACATCGGCGCCATCATCAACGCGCTCGACGATGCCGGGCTGCGTCCGCCGGTGGTGAGTGGCGGCTCCACGCCGGCCGGCTTCCGCATGCACGAGGTGGCCGGCATCACGGAGATCCGCCCCGGCACGTACGTCTACAACGACCGCACCACGGCGGAGATCGGCGCCTGCGCCTGGGAGGACTGCGCGCTCACCGTGCTCGCCACGGTCGTGAGCACCGCCGTGCCGGGCCAGGCGGTGATCGACGCCGGCAGCAAGGCGCTGGGACGCGAGCCGCTGCCCGCCGGCGCGGAGCTCGGCTTCGGTGCCCTGCTCGATCGCCCCGAGGTGACGGTGATGCGCATGAGCGAGGAGCAC
Organism: Gemmatimonadaceae bacterium; assembly: GCA_036266115.1. GTDB lineage: Bacteria > Gemmatimonadota > Gemmatimonadetes > Gemmatimonadales > Gemmatimonadaceae > DATANT01. The sequence goes on from DATANT010000207.1 coordinate 1,633, forward strand.
GGCGTGCTGGATCTCGGCCGCACGAGCTGGCGTCCGGCGGTGGGCGAGCGGGTGCGCGTGGTGCCCAACCACGTGTGCATGGTGGTGCACTCCAACGACGTGATCTTCGGGATGCGCGACGACGTGGTGGAGACCAGCTGGCCGGTGGCGGCGCGTGGCCGCGGCTACGAGCGGCTGACGCTCGCCGGGGTGCGCTGAGGCGGCACGGTCGGCGGGGCAGCGGGGCGGCGCGCGCCGCTGGTCGCTGGTCGACTCGACGAGGGTGAATGCAAGACCGGCCGACCTTCCGTGATGGAAAGTCGGCCGGTCAGTGCGAGGTCGACCGGGAAGGCCGACGTCGGGCGATCATGCGGCGAGGAGGCCGGCGGGACGCCAGGTACCCGCCCCCCGCTCGGCGGACCAGACGCATTCGTATCGCGCCGGCGGAAAGCCCGGCACGCCGATCTCCAGCCGATCTCCCTCGTGAGCCGTCACGTGCTCGCTGATGGCGAGCAGCGCGTTGGAGAACGTGTCGGTCTGGACCACGCCGGCCTCACGGACTTCCTGGGTGTCGGTGAGCGCGAACTGAAACTGGGGCATCTCGGATCCTCCGTGTGGAGGGGAACCGGCGCGACCCGGGTGGTCGCGTCCGCACTGAATGCACGGGCGGTGCCAGACCCTGCGACCAGTAGTACACCGGATAGGGGTCGGGGTTCGTTCGGGGTTCGGAGGTCGCGAGGTTGCGGATGAGAGGTCGGCCTGGCGGTCGATCTCGGCGGCCGGCGCGAGGACGGCCACGGTGGATTCGGGATGTGGGTACGGGATCAGCTGGGCGGGCGCGGGGGTCCCCCCCCACTACACGGGTAGCTCACGCCCCGCTCCCCAGCACCACCACCCCACCGCCCCCCGCACCATTCCCGCTCCGCACGCCAACCGCAGCGCTATCCAACTGCGGGATGCCGGCTCCCACATCCGCGCACCGCGCCGCATGAGGCACCTGGCGCAGGCCGCACAAGTCGTTGCGCTACCGCCTGTTGCACCGACCACAGCCTGGCATGCGACTTCCGCCGCATTCACCGTGGCCGCGCCCGACGGCTGCTGATGGCGGCGGCATGCGATGGGCTCTCCTCCACCAGCTACCCGCAAGCGCGGCGTGCGATGCGCGCGGACCCGACGCTCGCACTGCGGAACGAGTGACGGGCGATGCGGTGATCGGCGCCGTAGCGAATGGCACCCTGGACGCGCGGATCAGGTAACGCGCGCACCATGCCGCTCCAGTACGACATCGACGGCCCGGTTGCCGGACGGATAGCCGACGGCGTCGACGCGAGCACCGGCGGCGATCAGGCGCTCGATGAGAGGCACGTAGTTCACCGGCGTGAAGCCGCCCGGGCGAAAGACACCGTCCCGGTGCGTCGCTGCCCAGACCGCGGCGCCGAGGACGGTTCCACCATACGCGTTCAGCGCCTCCGTGGGCGCGCGCCGGCTCAGCAGCACGTCGAGCGCGTCCCGATGCCCCTGGACGGCAGCCCAGTGCATGGCAGTGAACCCCTGGTCGTCCGCCGCGGCGAGGTTCACGCGCTGCATCGACAGGAACTCGACCACGCCGGTCTGGCCGAGCGCCGCGGCCCAGATCAGGGCGCGCTCCACGTGCGCTTGCGGGTCTCTCGGCAGCCGCAGCCAGCGCACCGACGCGAGCGGGCCGTCCGCGACGGCATGGCCGTTCGCGCCCACGAATCGTCGGACGAGCTCCTCGCGCCCGAGCCCCGCGGCCGCGAGGACGGTGTGCACTCGGGCGCCGCGCCTGGCGAGCGCCGCCGCCGCGTCGGGGTACTGAAAGGCGAGCGCGGTGAGGAGCGGTGATCCGTCGCCGTCGAGCCCTTCGATGGCGGCGCCGGCGTCCAGCAGCAGTTCCGCGAGCGGGGCCTGCAGGCCGGCCCGTGCGGGGTGCACGCTGGACACCAGCAGGTTCAGCGGCGTCTGGTGCGTGCCCCCGCCATAGCTGTGCGCCACGGCGTCCACCTGGGCCCCCGCGTCGAGCAGCATCCGCGCGATGGCCATCGCGTTGTCTGGGGTCCGCTGGCGGAAGTCCTCCACGCCATTGGCGGCGACGTAGTGCAGCAGGGTCGCGTGGTGAGCGCGGGTCGAGCGAGCGCGCACCAGCGTCGGGTGATCGCGCAGCAGCTGGTGGAGCGTCGCCTCGTCGCCCGCGGTGACGGCGTCGGCCGCGGCCTCGAAGCGCGCGACCGGCGCATCCCGATACGCCAGCGCCTCGACGTGCGACGCGAACCCGGGCCAGCTCTCGAAGCCATGCTCGCGCGCGACGACGAGCTGCGCGTCGGCGAGGGCGTACGCATCGCGATGCTCCGGCGTGCCGTGCTCGCGGACGCGGGGGCACTGGCGCATCCGCCGTACCGCTTCGGGCTCGCCGGCGCGACTGGCGTGGAGGAGCTCCTTCGCCTGCTTCCGGTACTGGTCCAGGCTGGGACGGGGCGGGAGCGCTCTGGCATCCATACGAATCTCCTTTCATGGCGCCCGGAGTCCGCCCACTCAGGCCGAAAGAAGGCTCGTACGCTTGCCGGACAGGGGTGGGCACGGCCCTTTCCGCGGACTGGAGGCGCCCCTCGCGCTCGTCCCGATGGTACGGCGACTCGGTGACCGCAGCAAGTGGTACTGCGCCGACGGCACCACGGTCACCGTCGCGATCCGGGGGAGGAGGAGAAGCTCGTCGTTGCGGTTCACCACCACGGGTCCGCGCACGCGGCCGGCCGCGTCCCGGCCGGCCGCGCGAGCCTGCGGATCACCGGCGGACCGTCACGCCACCGCCCCCTCCGGCACCCGATCCAGAAAGCCCCGGATCATCTGCAGGCGTCCGTCGCTCGCCACCACGCCGAAGTCGGATCCCTCGATCAGCGCCGCGCCGCCTTCGGGACCGAGCTCCCAGGAGAAGCGGACGAACTCGTGCAGGCCGTCCGCGCGGGTGAGGCTGAAGCGGAAGCCGGGAAAGCGGCGCTGCACCGCCTCGATCATGGCGTCGATGGCATCGTGTCCCGTGCCGTGCATGAGCGGATCCACGTAGCTCGCGTCCTCGGTCCAGGTCCGCGCGATCAGCGCGCGCCGGCGGTGGGCGTCGGCCTCGTTCCAGCAGTCGATGTAGCGGACGATGAGCTCGATGTGTTCGGTCATGTGCGACTCCGTTCGTATCCGGTGTTCGGCGCGCGGCACCCGCGGCGTCACCATCCCGCGGGCCGGGTGCAATCAGGATCGTCCATGCCCCATGTGCCTTCAATTACCCGCGAGGTAGTTGGCGCGCTCCGGCGCGCGCACTAGCATGAGCCCATGACCAGCCTGGCAACGCCAACTCGACCACTCGGCGACCTGCTGCGGGAGTGGCGGCAGCGCCGGCATCTCAGCCAGCTCGCGCTCGCCCTGAGGGCGGACGTCTCGCAGCGGCACGTGAGCTTCGTGGAGTCGGGCCGCTCGAGGCCCACGCGCGAGATGGTGCTGCTCCTGGCCGAGCACCTGGACATGCCGCTGCGGGAGCGCAACCGGCTGCTGCTCTCGGCCGGGTACGCGCCCGTCTTTCCGGAGCGCCCGCTGCACGATCCGGCGCTGCACGTCGCGCGCCGCGCCGTGGACCTCGTGCTCAAGGGCCACGAGCCCTACCCGGCGCTCGCCGTGGACCGGCACTGGACGCTGCAGGCCGCCAACCGCGCCATCGCGCCGCTGTTCGCGGGCGCCGACGCGTCGCTGCTTCAGGCTCCGGTGAACGTGCTCCGGCTCAGCCTCCACCCCGACGGGCTGGCGCCGCGCATCGTGAACCTGGCGGAGTGGCGGGCACACCTGCTCGCCCGCCTGCGTCATCAGATCGACACCAGCGGCGACCCGATGCTCGTGGAGCTGCTCGCGGAGCTGAGCGGCTATCCGGCGCACAACGCGCATCGCGCCGCCGCGCCGGTCGTCGTGCCGGACGAGGCCTCCGTGGTGGTGCCCCTCCAGTTGACGTCGGATGCCGGGATCCTCTCTCTGATCAGCACGACCACGGTGTTCGGGACACCGGTGGACGTGACCGTGTCGGAGCTCGCGCTGGAGTGCTTCTATCCGGCGAACGACGCGACCACGGAGCTGCTGCTCGGGATGGCGCCGGCGTAGCGGGAGGAGGTGAACGACGGGCGCGGATCGAGCGTCCAATGCGCTGCGGCAGAACGCATGAGCGCCTGCCTCACACGTAGCTGACCTGCGGTGCCGCCACGACCTCGGGCCGCGGACCGGCCGGCGACCTGAGCGCCGCTTCTGCCGTTCGTCCGCTGGTCTTCTGTCTCCTGACGTCGGTCTGCTGGCTCCTCAGTACTGCACCACCACGGCTTGCGAGCACCGGGCGGGGGCGCCGGCGTTGCAGACGCGATAGGTGATTCCATGGGAAGCCTCCGAGCCGATGTCCTCTTCGCGGAGGCGATCGCGGTACTGCCCCGTGTTGGGGATCGACGCGCGCACGGCGTCGTCGCGCACGATCTCCACGCGCGCGGCGCCACCCACCCAGGCGAGCACGGCGTACTGGCGCCCCCAGCGTGACGAGCGGCTCACGCGCAGGCTGTCCGGCGCCGCGGCGGCCGCGGAGTCCACCGCGGGCTGGGCGGTGTCGGTGTCGGCGCGCGGCGCCGCGACCGGGGGTCGAGCCGGCGGCTGGGCGGGCGGCTGGGCGGGCGGCGGACGGAGCGTGTCGGGCGTCTGCGCCAGCGTGGGGCCAGCCAGCGCACAGAGCCCGATGAGGGCGCCGGTGAACAGGAGGAGTCGGGACATCACCGGAAAGTTAGCGCAGCGCAGGGATGGCGGGCGCGGCGGAACGATGGCGGGAAGCGGGCGAGGAGGGGATAGACTCGAATTGGGGGGGGACCCCCGCGTCGGGCCCATCAGGACACGTCGATCTCCCGTACCCCATACCGCTGGATCAGCGCCTGCACCAGCGCCCGGATCTTCCCCTGCATGGCGTGCGGGTCCCGGATTCCCCGCAGCGTCACGCGCGGCGCGGTGGCGTCCGCCGTGGTGAGCCGCACCTCCCCGAGCCCCGACAGCCGCTCCACGAGCGAGCGCGCCACCACGAAGTCGCGCACCCGGCGCAGCTCCAGCTCCTCGGTGGTGGTGGAGAGCAGCCCGTCGGTCACCCGCAGCCGTTCCGTGGTGAGCTCGTACTTCGTGGATGCCGTGCGCAGCGCCACGGCGAGCGCCACGAGCGCCGCGATGATCCACACCGACGCCACCACCCACGGAAACGCGCGGATCGCCGCCCCACCGGTCTCCACCGACACCCCGCGCATCATCGGCCCACGCCCCACGAACAGCAGCCAGGTCGCGCCCGCCGCGGCCACGGTGAGCAGCGCGAACGTGGGCAGGTTGAGCAGTTGCGAGGGATGGCCGCGCCAGACGTGGCGCTCCTCGTCGTGCAGGGGCATGTCGGTCATCGGGGCGTTCGGGGTCGGGTTCGCGAGACCTGCGGCGATGCTGCGTCAATGCTGCGGCAAACGGTGTCCGCGCGAAAGGGTGTGCGCTGGCGCGCCGCGACGTCCCCGCGATCGGCTGGCCCCGATCCGCTCAGGTCGCGGGGTTCGTGGCCCACACCGACGCTTCGGTGACGAAGCCGCGGTCCTCCAGCGCCAGCATGCTCGCGATCACGTGCGCGATGTCCTCCGGGTGCAGCTTGGAGGGGTCGTCGGACTGGCTCCCGCCGGCGGCGCGGAAGAAGTCCGTCACCACCTCGCTCGGGTTCACCTGCATCACCCGCACGTTGTGCTTGCGCAGCTCGGCGCGCCAACTCTGCGTGAGGCCGGAGAGCGCGAACTTGGTGGACGCGTACGCCGACCCGCCGGCGCCCGCGCGCTGCCCCGCGGTGGACGCCACGTTCACGATGTTGCCCCGCCCCTGCGTCACGAAGTGGCGCGCCGACTCGCGCGCCACCAGCATCGCGCCGAGCACGTTCGTCTCCCACACGCGGCGGAAGTCGTCGGCCGTGGTCTCGAGCAGCGGGGCGAACGTCCCCAGCCCGGCGTTGTTCACCAGCACGTCGTAGCCGCCGAGCGTCTGGAGCACCCCGTCCACCAGGCGGCGGACGTCCGCCTCGTCGGCGACGTCGGCACGGATCGCCGTCGCGCCCGTCTCCTCGGCCGCCGCCCGCAGGCGCTGCTCGTCGCGGCCGCAGATCACCACGCGCGCGCCCCGCTCCCGGAGCAGCCGCGCCGTCGCCCGGCCTATTCCCGAGCTCCCGCCCGTCACCAGCACTCTCGCGGTCTTCAGGTCCATCGGTGGATTCCCCCCTGTGCGTATGGTTCGAGGCGGAAGGTCGCCGCGCCACCACGACCGGGCAATGGGCGCACCACCGCGGCGCTCGACGGCCCCCTCCGCGACCCCATCGCCGGGTTCCGACTCGACGACGCGGCTCGGGCGAGCGTCCCATCTGCTTTCGCGGCCGTCGTTCGAGGCCAGCGCCGGCCTCCGCCGCATGGGCGGCGGCACCGAGCGCACGCACGGATGCAGCGCGCGGTGCCTTGCCGGCGAGAGGTCGCGAACGTAAAATGAATGAACGTTCAACCATCAATTCCGGCCCCCCGTGACGCCTCGCACCGCCGCCCAGTTCCAGACACTGCGCGCCGACGCCCAGGAGCGACTCGAGCGCGCCGCCCTGGTCGTGTTCGCCCGCGCGGGCTACGCCGGCGCGACCGTGCGCGACGTCGCCCGCGAGGCGGATGTCGCGCAGGGGCTGCTCTACAACTACTACCGCGGCAAGCAGGACCTGCTCGCCGCCGTCTTCCGCCGCAGCATGGCCCACGTCGAGGCCTCGTTTGCCGCGGCCGACGCCGACGCCGACGCGCCGCCCGCCGAGCGCCTGGCGCGGCTCGTCCGGGCGGCCTTCGCGCTGGTGCGCGAGCATCTCGCCTTCTGGCAGCTCGTCTACGGCGTACGCCAGCAGCCGGACCTCGTGGCGGCGCTCGGCCCCGAGCTCCACGCCTGGACCGAGGGCGTGCGCGCCACGCTCGAGGAGCACCTGCGCGCCGCCGGGCGCCCCGACCCGGCGGTGGGGGCGCGGCTGCTGTTCGCCGCCATCGACGGCGTCGCGCAGCACTACGCGCTGGACCCCGCGGGCTATCCGCTCGATGCCGTGGCGGAGCGCCTGGTCGCGACGATCGCCGGCGCCCCCGCGAGCGGCTCCCGCCCCGACGCCGCTCGCGCGTCCGGGCAGGGGTAGCCCCACTCCCACCCCAGCCGCTCACACCCGCCACGCCGGAGACGCCTGTGCCGATGTTCACGCCGAACACGCCCCAGCCCTCATCCGCTCGGCCGCTGCCGTCGCTCGTCACGCCCACCTGGCTGGACACCGCGGCCTACCCGTTCCGCCCGCACCACTTCGACACCGGCGAGGGGAGGCTCCACTACGTGGACGAGGGCGCCGGCCCGCCGGTGGTGCTCGTGCACGGCACGCCCACGTGGTCGTTTCTCTACCGCCACGTCATCCCGAGACTCGTCGCCGCCGGACACCGGGTGATCGCCCCCGACCACCTCGGTTTCGGGCTCTCCGACGGGCCGGCGGAGGCGGCGTATGGCCCCGAGGACCACGCGCGCCGGCTCGCCGCGCTACTGGACGCGCTCGACCTGCGGGAGCTCACGCTCGTGGTGCACGACTTCGGTGGCCCCATCGGGCTCTCGTACGCGGTCGAGCGACCGGAGCGCGTCGCCCGGCTCGTCGTGCTCAACACCTGGCTCTGGTCGCTCGACCACGACCCGCGCATCTCGCGGGGTAGCAAGCTGGCGGCGGGGCCGATCGGCCGGTTCCTGTACACGCGCCTGAACGCATCCCCGAGGTGGCTCATCCCGGCCGGCTTCGCCAACCGGGCGCGGCTCAGTCGCGCGGCGCATCGCCAGTACCTCGCGCCCTTCCCGGACCCGGCGTCGCGGCGGCCGCCCTGGGAGCTCGCGCGCGCGCTGCTCCACTCCTCCGCGTGGTACGACGGACTGTGGCGCCGGCGCGAGCGGCTCCTGGGCAAGCCCGCGCTCCTCGTCTGGGGAATGCGGGACCCCGGGTTCGGGCCCGCCTATCTCACGCGGTGGCGCGAGGCGCTGCCGGGCGCCGAGGTCGTCGAGCTGCCGCACGCCGGCCACTTCGTGCAGGAGGAGGCCGCCGCGGACCTCGCGGTGCACCTCACGGCGTTTCTGCAACGTACGGCGCCTCGCGCGGGCGCCGGCGTCGGCTAGCCTGGGAGCAGGCGCCTGCGCCCGCGATGCAGGGGGCGGCCCGGGCGAAGATGCACGAGCGATCCGGACGACGCCGAGCGCCGCATGAGGGTGACCGCGGCGCGCTCCGGCCGTGGAGTGGGCGGTGAGGCGTCGCGCACGCGTCTCCGCCGCACGCATCCCCGCCGCGCGCGTTCATCCGCGGCTCCCCGCCTCTACCCCTCGCTCCCCACCGACTCGGGCGCCCGCAACTCCTCACCGGGGTTGATGAACCGGTCGCTCT
>DATANT010000208.1:0-15198 GCA_036266115.1 Gemmatimonadaceae bacterium
CGCGGTGTTCCGCACGGCTCACCCGTCGTCCGCCCTGGCTGCCATCTTCGGCGAGCACTACTCGCGTAAGCAGGATTGGCCCTGGGGGTGACGGCTGGAGCGATGCCGGGGCACGAAGCGCGGCGCGACCTTGTCGCGCCGCACGTACCCGTACAGCTTGCGCGCCCACACTCACGCCGCACTGCCCAGGGCGCCCGCTCCGCGCGCCGCCGGTACGTCCTCTCACCATTCGCTCGCGCTCGATGACACGCCTCGCTCGGAAGATCACGCTCGTCACCGGCGCCGCTCAGGGAATCGGCGAGGCCATCGCCCGCGCGTTCGTCGCCGAAGGGGCCACGGTGATCCTGACCGATGTGCGCGACGAGCAGGGCGCCGCGCTCGCGGCGGCGCTGGGCCCGGCAGCGCGCTATCGCCGACTCGACGTGCGGCGTGACGAGGACTGGGCGGCGGTCACCGCCACCGTGCTCGACGCCTTCGGCCGGCTGGACGTGGTGGTCAACAACGCCGGCATCACCGGCTTCGAGGATGGGCCGGTGCCGCACGACCCCGAGCACGCCTCCCTCGACGCGTGGCACGCGGTGCTCGCGACCAACCTGGACGGCGTGTTCCTGGGCTGCCAGCATGCCATCCGCGCCATGCGCCGCACCGGGGCGGGCTCCATCGTCAACATCTCCTCGCGCTCCGGCCTGGTGGGCATCCCGCTGGCGGCGGCGTACGCGGCGAGCAAGGCGGCGGTGCGCAACCACACCAAGTCGGTGGCCCTCTACTGCGCGCAGCAGGGGCTCCGCATCCGCTGCAACTCGGTGCACCCGGCCGCCATCATGACGCCCATGTGGAACGCCATGCTCGGCGATGGTCCGGGGCGGGCCGACCGCGAGGCGGCATTCGTGCGCGACACGCCGCTCCGGCGCTTCGGCACGCCGGCCGAGGTGGCGCAGGCGGTGGTCTATCTGGCCTCCGACGAGTCGGCCTACACCACGGGCGCGGAGCTCGTGCTGGACGGCGGGCTGCTCGCGGGCACCGCCGCCACGCCGGGCGCGACCGAGGACTGAGCGCGGCGCGGGCCCGCCTGGCGGGAGCGCCGAGCTCCCGCGACCGCTCGCCCTACTGCGCCCCCGCCATCCACAGCTTCCGCATGCGCCGCATCCGCTCGCTCACCCGCGGCAGCTCCTCCAGCCGCACGGTGGCCACGTCGTACCCGGTGAGCGTCACCTCCGCCGAGCGGCGCTCGCCGTCGCGCGCGTAGTCCACGCGCACCACGTCGCCGATCTGCGGCGCGCCCAGCGCCTCGCGCCAGCTCGCGCCGTCGGTCACCGGCTGGCCGTTCACCCGCAGCACCACGTCGCCGCTCACCAACCCGGCTCGCGCCCATGCGCTCGCCGGCTCGGGCACCACGAGGCGCGGCGGCGTGCCCGCCGCGCCGCCCGCGCTCCCGATTCCGCCGAAGCCGGTCACGCCCGCCCGCAGGTCGGGGCGCGGACGCCCCGCGCTGTCCGCGGCCGGCCGTGCCGAGATCACCGCGCGCCACCCCAGGAGCGCCAGATAGCGGTCCCACTCGATCTGCTCCGGCCCGCTCACGTGGCGCTCGAAGAACAGCTGCAGGTCGCAGGCGCACGTCTCGTTCACGGTCAGCAGCACGTCCTCGCTCCGGTAGCCCTCCCGTCCGCCGAAGCGCGCGAGCATCGTGCGCATGACGTCGTCCATGCCGCGGCGCAGGTCGGTGGCGTCGCGGATCTGCACGTCCAGCAGCTCGCCCAGCAAGGCGCCCTGCAGGTAGTACGAGATGCTGTAGCCGCCGTTCACCGACGGCGGATCCCACGCGGTCCAGCTGCTCCGCTGCGGCGACACCTTGTCCGACGCCGGATTGCCCAGGTAGCTCGCGATGGCGCCGGCCAGCGCGTCACGCGCCTCGGCCTCGCTCACGAAGCCGGCGCGGCGCGCGATGACGTCGGCGTAGTAGTCCGTCACGCCCTCGGCGAACCAGAGGTCCAGCGTGCGCACCGGCCGCTGATAGTCGAACGGCCCGAGCACCGCCGGCCGCAGCCGCTTGATGTTCCAGGTGTGGAAGTACTCGTGCGACGTCACCCCGGTGCGCGACCGCGGATCGCGCGCCAGCGCGGCGCTGGGCGCGCCGATGGTGGTGCTGTTCAGGTGCTCCAGCCCGCCGCCCGCGCCGTCCACGTAGAGGAACGTGTACTCGCGGTAGGGCAGGCGGCCGAAGATGTCGCGCGCGGTGGCCACGCTGGCCTGCACGGCGCCCACGAACGCGCTGGTGTCGAACGGCGTGGCGTCGGGCAGCGGCCAGTACGCCACGCGATGCGGCACGCCGTCCACCTGGAACGGCCACACGTGCAGGTCGCCCATCAGCACCGGGCTGTCGATCAGCACGTCGTAGCTCGCGGCGAAGAACGTGCGCGCGTGGCCCGTGGGCACGAGGCCGGTGGCGATGCGCCACTCCGCCGGCAGGTCGAACGTCACGTGCGCGGGCGCGAGCTTGTGCCCGGCCACGTACACGTAGGTGGCGGGTCCGTCCAGCAGCCCGCCGGTGGGCTGCAGGAAGTTGCGGTTGTTGGGCGTGCTCGCCGCCGCCGCGTTGGGGTGGGCGAAGCGGTAGCGCACGGTGGCCTCGCCGCCACGCACCACGGCCACCCACGTGGAGCTGTCCGGACGGGTGACGCGGGCCGTGCGCCCGCCGCTCGACACCGTGAAGTCGCGCACGTAGCGCGCGAAGTTGGCCACCCGGTACGCGCCCGGCGCCCACACCGGCATCTGCAGCCGCAGCGTGTCGGGCGCGTTGCGCACCCGCAGCTCCACGGTGTAGCCCGTGAGGTCGGCGGCGTCCACGCGTACGGTGTAGTGCAGCACCGGCTGCTCGGCGCCGGCGCGCACTTCCATGGCGTCGGCGAACGCCTCGAGGGGCTCCTGCGCCGGCAGCGCGGCGGCCGCAGCGAGCAGCAGGGCGCCGGCCAGCGCGAGGCCGCGCGCGGCCCGACGGCGGGGCAGGGAGGAGCCGGGCAGGGGCGAGGGCGGATGAGACGGCATGCGCGTCAGTCCCAGGTGTGTGGCTTCTGCCAGATGCGACGGTTGTCCAGCGTCCAGACGCGGTCGGAGATCTCCGACGACTCGGGAAAGATGGACGCGTCGGCCTGCGCGTCGGAAAAGCTGCTGGCCTTGGCCGAGCTTTCGTCCGCCCAGTGGACGATCTCCGCCTCGATGGTCATCGGGCGCACCGGGCTGCCGTACTCCAGCGACCCGTGGTGCGACAGGATGAGATGGTGGATCTCCATGAGCTGGTCGCTGGAGCACGCCTGCGCGCCGTGCGCGGCCAGACGGCGCTCCAGCATGAGCGTGCCCAGGATGATGTGGCCCAGCAGATGCCCGCACGGCGTGGTGTCGAAGCCGCCCGCCGTCACCGAGTAGGCCTCCAGCTTGCCCACGTCGTGCAGCAGCGCACCGGCGGTGACCAGGTCCACGTCGGCCGGCGCGCGGCCGTTGCTCCGCATGCTGCGCGCGATGGAGCGCCCGATGCTCGCCACCTCCACCACGTGGCGCAGCAGCCCGCCCAGCTTGGCGTGATGTCCGCGCGTGGAGCCCGGCCACCGCTCGAACTGCTCGCGGAACACGTCGTCGTCGAAGAACAGCCCCACCACGCCGCGCAGCGTGGCCGACTGCATCTCCTGCCGCATCTTGTCCAGGCTGGCCCACAGCGCACTCACGTCGTCCTCGATGCGCGGCAGGAAGTCGTCGAGCGTGACCAGCGTGGGATCGATGCGCCGCAACGGCCCCGAGAGCTCGAGCTGGCGCCGCTGCTGCACGCCCTCGCCGTAGGTGGTCACCTCGCCGATGGCCTGCACGATGCTGCCACGCTCGGCCCCCTCGGCCCACGCCAGCTTGTCCGACCAGATGGGGGCCGCGGAGATGTCGCCGTGACAGTTCCCGAGGGTGAGCAGCACGAACGGCTTGCCGTCGCGGGTCTTGCGGTTGTCGCGGCTCACCACGCGCAACTCGTGGTGCACGCGGGCGCCGATGCCCAGGCGCGGAAGGTTGACGGGAGGCATGCGCGCAAGCTGTGCCCGCTTGCTGGACGAGGCAAGACCGCCGCAGCGCCGACCGCACCCTTCCCATCCATCACCGCCGTCGTTCACCGCCGCCGTTCGCGCCCGGCGGGATGCGTTGGATGATGGCGCATGGCTCGCGATCGCCATCTTCGCCCACACCCCCCACCTGGAGCCCCGATGGCGCGCACCGCAACGTCCCGCAGCTCGGCCCCCGCCTCCACCGCCGTGATCGACCTCTCACCACCGGCCGCTGCGCCAGTGGCCACGCCGCCAGCGGCACCCGCCACGCCGCCGGCCCTCACCGCCAGCGCGCCGGCGGAGGCGAGAGCGAAGGTCAACACCTACCGCGATCTCATCGTCTGGCAACGCGCCATGGACCTCGCGCTGGCCTGCCACCAGCTCGGCGCCTCGCTGCTGGAGGCGGGGCACGAGGGCCCGGGCGACGAGCTCCAGCGCACGGCCATCCTCGTGCCGTCCCGCATCGCCACGGGCCACGGGCGGCCGGACCGCCCCGGCTTCCTGGAGCTCCTCGCCCAGGCCAGCCTCGCGCTCCGCACCGTGGAGACCCAGCTGCTGCTGCTCCAGCGCCTCGAGTTGGTGCCAACCGAACGGCTCACGGAGGCCTTCACCCTGGCCGACGACACCGGCCGCCTGCTCCACGGCCTCCGCACGAGCCTCTCGGCGCCCCGCACCGCCGGCTGACGGCGATGGGGCGCTCGACGTCCCACGACGACGACGGGCCGGCTCCCGATCAGAGAGCCGGCCCGTGGTGGGGCGCCAACGCGTGGTGGGGCAGGCCGCGCGATTGCGCCCCGCCCCGCGGCCATCACGCCACGTACACGATGTCCCCCTCCGCGTCGATCCCGATCTCCTGATGCAGCCCGCACACGCCGCAGATCATCGTCGCGTTCCACTCCACCTGCAGCTCCTGGCGGTGCTCGTCGTCGGCCGCGCGCACGGCCACCTTCTTGTAGCTGTATTCCTGGCACCGCTCGCAGGCATGGCTGCGCGCGATGATTTCCGCCCTCTCACGGGAGATCGCCGCCAAGTTCAACGCTCCGACGCGGCGCTGCCGGCGTCGCCACTGTCGGAGTCCGCGGGATGGAGCGAGCGCACCGCGGGCGGCGTGTAGGCCGGCCGCGGCGACACGGGCGCCGGGGCCGCGGTGGCACCGCCCGCGCTCCGCAACAGCTCGCGAATCCCGCCAATCGCACCCATCACCCCGGACGCCTCGGCCGGCAGGAAGATCGTCGCGCCCTTGCCCTGCGCGAGCGTGGGCAGCGCCTCCAGGTACTTGAGACCCAGCAGGTACATGGCCGCCTGCCCCTCGGGCAGCGACGCCGTGATCTGGCGAATGGCCTCCGACTCCGCGTTCGCCATGGCGAGGCGCGCTTCGGCCAGGCCCTGCGCGCGCAGGATGGCCGCCTCGCGCTCGCCTTCGGCCTTGCGCACCTGCGCCTCGCGCTGTCCCTCGGATTCCAGGATGGCGGCGCGCTTGCTCGCCTCGGCGCCCGTCACCGCGGCCCGGCGCTCGCGCTCGGCACGCATCACCAGCTCCATGGACTGCTGGATGTCCCGCGGCGGCTCGATGGACTGCAGCTCCACACGCGTCACGTCCACTCCCCAGCCGATCGAGGCGTCCTCGATCACCTCGCGCATGCGCTTGTTGATCATGTCGCGACTGGCCAGCGTCTGGTCCAGCTCGATGTCGCCCACGATGTTGCGCAGCGTGGTGCGCGTGAGCGTCTCCAGCGCGTACGGCAGGTTCTGGATGGCGTAGGTGGCCTTCTGGGGATCGGCCACGCGGTAGTACAGCACCGCGTCGATGTCGATGGTCACGTTGTCCTTCGTGATCACCGGCTGGCTGGGGAAGTTGAGCACCTGCTCGCGCAGGTCGATGCGCGTGGTGGAGCCGGCGGTGATCTTCTTCACGCCCAGCGGATCCGCCTCGAAGTAGCGCACGTCGATGGACCGCGGCCGCTCCACGAAGGGGATCAGGATGTTCAGTCCCGAGCGCGCCAGGCGATGGAAGCGGCCCAGTCGCTCGATGACCATCACCTCCGCCTGGCCGATGATCTTGACCGAGCTCACCACGAGGCTGCCCGCGATGAGCAGCAGGACCGCGAGTAATACCAGACCGGTCATGACGGTGACTCCAGGAGGAAGAGGGCTCTTGTGGATTCTAAGATAGCGGCTCGGACACGGGGAGGGGGCAGGGCGGGAGGGGCGCCCGGGCCACGGACCGGAGCCAGCACGCGCCAGACCGGTCGCGCACCTCGCCGCCCGATGCGCCGATGGGGCAGGGATTTCGGGTTCGGCGTGGGGGTCATCCGTAACCGCCGTCCCGCCGTGCTACCCCGCGCTCGCCCCGCCTCCTGGAAGGGCGAGTGGGCAGACGAGGCCCACGAGCGCGCTCGCCGCCGGCCCGGCGAGCCCGGTCAGGGGGCCGGGTGCGCGGAGCCAGTCACCCCGCACTCGCGCTCCCTCCAGGGAGCGCGAGTGCGGGGGCACGGGTGTCGGGGCCGAGCTTACGGCTCCCAGCGCGCCGTGAACAGATTCGTCTCGCCCGGCTTGGACTGCCCGCGATTCGAGGCCCACACCAGCGTCGTGCCGTCGGGGCTGAACATCGGGAAGCCGTCGAACTCGGGGTTGAACGTCACCTGCTCCAGGCCGGTGCCGTCCAGGTTCACCAGGTACAGGTCGAAGTTCCGGCTGCGCGGGTTCTTGTGGTTCGACGAGAACACGATGCGCCGCCCGTCGGGCGTCCAGTTGGGCCCGAAGTTGGCGCCGCCCAGCTTGGTGATCTGCCGCTGATCGGAGCCGTCGGCGTTCATCACGAACAGCTCCATGCGGTTCGGGCGGATCATCCGCTGCTCCAGCAGCGCGCGATACTGGGCGAGCTCCGCGGAGTCGGTGGGATGATGCGCGCGATAGACGATCTTCGTGCCGTCGGGCGACCACCAGGGGCCGCCGTCGTAGCCCGGTGTGGTGGTCAGCTGGCGCACGTCGCTGCCGTCCACGTTCATGGTGTAGATGTCCAGGTCCCCGTCCTTCAGCGACGTGAACACGATGCGCGTGCCGTCGGGCGAGAGCACGCCTTCGGCCGTGTACGTGCCGTAGTTCGTGAGGCGCGTGAGCGCGGAGCCGTCGGCGTTCACCGTGTAGAAGTCGAACGGGTCGATACCCCACACGTAGCCCTTGGACGGATCCGGGCGCGGCGGGCACGCGCTGTCGGCGGCGTGGGTGCTGGAGAAGAACAGCCGGCGGTCGCCATCCATGAAGTAGCCGCACGTGGTCTTGCCCTGGCCGTTCGACACGCGCCGCAGCCCGGTGCCGTCCACGTTCATCACGTACTGCTGATCGCAGGTGCGGCCGTCGCGCGTGGACTGGAAGGTGAGCTGCGTGCCGTCGCTGCTGAAGTACGCCTCGGCGTTCTCCCCGCCGAACGTGAGCTGACGGATCTGCGTCAGGTGCCGCTCGCCGGAGTCGGCCGGCACGCTGGTGGTGGGCGCCGTCGCGGCGGACGGCTGGGCGGTGGCGCTGGCCGAGTCGGCGGCGCTGTCGGGGGCAGGCGTGCAGGCGGCCGTCGCGAGGAGCGCGACGGCCGTCTGCCGGAAGTACCTATGCATGAAGCTCGGTGGCTGAGATCGATCGAACGTCAGGGCTTGCTCGGGGAGTTCGCCGGCACGAGTGCGAAGAGATCGCGCTGCGTCTGCCCCTTGTCCAGTACCTCGAGCGCCTTGCGCAGCTGTGGATCGTCCTTCAGGCCGCGGCGCAGGATGGTGGAATCGCCGAACGCCCGGCGAGCCACCTCGTTGCCCAGCTGACGGTCGATGTATGCGGCTCCCGCGTTCCACGTCGCCCGGTCCACGGCCACGCCGGCCGTCTGCAGCCGCGAGTAGAGCGTGTCGCGCCACGCGGGCGTCACGGTGAACTCGGGCTGCACCGTGGGCTTCAGGTCGTAGGCATACTTGGCCAGCACGGCGAAGTAGTCCGGGCCCTTGGGCGCGAGCGTGCGCGCCAGCGTCTGCTCCGGCGTGGTGAGCGTGTCGGGCTGCACGATGATGTCCGGCGTGATGGCGCCGCCGCCGTACACCACGCGGCCGGCGTCGGACCGGTACTCGGGACGCTGCTTCTTCACCGAATCGGCAGGCGCCGAATCCGGGTACACCTCCACGAACTGCCCGTCGTCGGTGAGCTTGCGCTCCTTCTGGATGGAACGCCCCACCGGCGTGTACCACTTGGCCGTCGTCAGCTTCACCGCGTAGCCGCCGTCCAGGTTGAACAGCGTCTGCACGAGTCCCTTGCCGAACGACGTCGTGCCGATGATGAGCGCGCGGTCATGGTCCTGCAGCGCGCCGGCCACGATCTCCGCGGCGCTCGCCGTCCGCTCGTCGGTGAGGATGACGATCGGGATGGTCGGCGCGATCGGCCGGCCCCGCGCCACGTACGTCTGCGAGGGAGCGCCCCGCCCGCGCACGCTCAGGATCTCCTGGCCGGGCTGCAGGAACAGGTTGCTGATCGCGAGCGCCTGCTCCAGATAGCCGCCGGGATTCTCGCGCAGGTCCAGCACCAGCCCCTTCGCGCCGCGGGCCTGCTGCTCCAGCACGGCCTTGCTGATCTCCTCGCCCGCCGTCTCGTTGAACTGGGCGAGCGGGATGTAGCCGATGTTCTCGTTGAACGTCAGCGTGTACGGCACCGCCGGGATGTGGATGATCGCCCGCGTGAACTTGGCGACGATGGGCTCCGTGACGCCCGCCCGCGCGAAGCGCACGGTCACCTGCGTGCCCGGCTCGCCCTTGAGCGCCTCGCTCACCTGGGTGTTCTTCCACCCGCGCGTCACCACGGTGTCGATGCCCACGATGAAGTCGCCGGCCTGCACGCCGGCCCGCTCCGCGGGCGTGTTGGGAAACACCTTGCTGACGCTGATCCCGCGGCCCTGCACCTCCTCGATCTGCATCCCCAGCCCGCCGTAGCGGCCACCCGTGTTCTGGGTGAACTGGGCGAGTTGCTTGGGCGTGTACAGCTCGCTGTAGGGATCCTTGAGCTCGTGCAGCAGACCCCGCGCCGCCTTCTCGTACAGCGCTCCGGTCTGCACCGAGTCCACGAACCGCTCGGAGACGAGACCGAGCACCTGGTCGAACAGTCGGGCGCTGTTCTGGGTGGCGCGTTCCTGGTAGATGAACCCGCCGGCGAGCAGCGGGACGAGCGCCACGGCGGCCGCTAGGGCCTTACGCGAGCGATTCATGGCAGAAGGCCCTTGGGCTGAGGATACGACTGATGATAGCTGAATACAGGTTACCCGCGGCAGGGTTCCGTGACGAGCGTCGGAAACGGTGCCGGCCTGAACGCGGCGAGGAGCTACCCGGCAGGTACCGCACCGCCAGTATCGGCCATCCGGTATTCCACCATCCAGTCACGCCCATCCTGCACGAAGGTCACGTGCTCCACCACGCCGGCCTGCTGCAGCAGCAGGTGGGCCGGCTGCAGCACGCGCTGCAGGTGTGAAGGATAGCGCTGGGTCAGGGGAAGCTGCTCGGCCAGCCGCTCCAGCGACACGCGCCAGTCCGGCGCGCCGGTCGCCGTCTCGGCGGCCAGCAGCCGGTACAGGCGCCGCGCCACGGGCGAGGCCAGCGCCTTGAAGTAGATGGCGGGCGAGATGGCCGACAGATGTTGGGCCGCCAGGTTGGCGCGCTGGGGCGCCGAGACCACCGCGCGCGCGTCGCCGGGGTCGGTGGCGAACAGCTCCGGAAAGAGCGCCAGCTGGTCGCGCTCCGTGGTGCGCCGCCGCTCGATCACCACGCTGGCCAGCACCGTGAAGCGCACGTCGGCCCACTGGCCGGCGGCGGCGTCCCAGTAGGCGCCCTGCGATTCCAGCGTGGTGCGCTCCAGCCGCTGCAGGGCAGACCGCAGCTGCTCGTAGGTGCGCCCATCCACGGCGCGCCCCATGGCCCGCAGAAAGGAGTGCAACGTGAACCGCACCACCCCGTCCGCCGGCGCCCCGGCCTCGTGGTAGCGGCGCAGCAGCTCCACGTACACGTCCTGGTCGAAGGTGCCGGGCAGGCGCTCGCCCGGCGCGGGCAGCACGCGCCAGCGCCCCCCATCGGCCAACGAGTACGCCACCGCGCTGTCGTCCGCCGAGTCGCTCAGCCGGAAGAGGGGCAGCAGCTCGAGCGAGCGGTCCAGGGCCACGGTGCGACGACGGGTCGCCGTCATCATGCGGCGCTCATCCCAACCGCACCACCTGACCGGTCACGCCACGCTGCGTCGCCAGCCAGACCACCGCGTCGGTCACGGTGGACAGTTCCACGTATCGCGCGTCGGCACCCGCCTCGGCCACGTTGTCGGCCGTGCGGATGGTGTTGGGCGCCACGGCATTGGCGCGCACCCCACGCCCCGCCTCCTCCACGGCCACCGTGCGCATCAGCGTCAGCACGCCGCCCTTGGCCACGGCGTAGGCCAGCAGGTTGGGCGTGGCCCGCTCCGGCAGGGCGGCGATGGACGCGAAGTAGACGATGCCGCCGCGACCCGCGCGGACCAGTGGCAGGAAGGCGCGGGTCGCCAGATACGCCGTGGTGAGGTTGAGCGCGATCTGCTGCTGCAGGACTGTCGGGTCACTGTCGCCCACCGGGCCACTCTGGGCGAATCCACCGGCCACGTTGACCAGCGCGCCGGCACCCGTCGGCAACTGTGGCGCGAGCTCGGCGGCCACCCGGGCCAGCGCGGCGGCGTCGGTGAGATCGCACGCCACCGGAATCGCGTCGTGGCCCGCCGACCGCAGCTCCTCGGCCCGCGCCGTCACGTTCCTGCCGGTGCGGTCCAGCATCACCACCCGCCACCCTCGCTCGGCGAACGCGCTCGCCACCGCGGCCCCAACCTGTCCGGCGCGGCCCACCCCGGTGATGATCGCGGTCTGCTGGTGGGGCGTGGACATGCCAGAGTCTGGTTATGGGTACGAGTTGTGCCACTGATGTGCTTCGCGAAGATGGAGCCACTGGCGCGGTGTCGCCACCCTCACGGAGAACCACTCCTGCCCAGCCTGGCCATCAGGTCCCTCGGACGCCGGCTCGCCCTGGTGTTCCTCGGCCTCCTGCTCATCGCCTTCGCGCTCATCGGCATCCTGTCGGTCATCGCCGGCACGCCGGTGAGCCGGGTGCGCTCCATCGGCAACGGCAGCCTTCCCGAAGCCGGCGACACGGCCTTCGCGCGCACCATCGAGCTGTACACCGGCACGCACCTGCTGCCCGGCAACGAGGTACAGGTGCTGCTGAACGGCCAGGAAACCTACTCCGGCCTCTGGCGCGATCTGCGTGGCGCGCGGCGAGCGGTCACCATGCAGATGTACTACGCGCAGCCGGGCGCGGTGGCCGACTCGGCGCTGGCCATCCTGAGCGGCAAGGCGCGCGAGGGAGTGCCGGTCTTTCTCCTGCTGGACGCGTTCGGGGCCGGCCCGATGAAGGGAGAGTGGGTGAAGGCGCTCCGCGACGCGGGGGTGCTGGTCGCCTGGCTCCGGCCCATCCGCTGGTACTCGCTCGATCGCGCCTCCCAGCGCTCGCACGTGCGCGCGGTGGTGGTGGATGGCGAGATCGGCTACACGGGCGGCTTCGGCCTGGCCGATTACTGGCAAGGCAATGGCGTCTCCCCCGGCGAGTGGCGGGAGACGAACGTGCGCTTCCGTGGGCCGGCCGTCGCGCAGCTCAGCGCCACCTTCGCGGCAGGATGGGCCGAGGCGACGGGAGAGCTGCTCACCGGCGCCGGGGTGGGCGCGTCCGTGGCGGCATTGGCGGAGGGGGCGGTGACCGCTGGGCTCATGCACACCATCCCCGCCGGCGGCAGCACGCCTGCCGAGCGGTATCTGGCGCTCACCATCGTGGGGGCTCGGCGCACGCTCTACATCGCCAACTCGTACTTCGTGCCCGACGACGACTTCCAGCGCTTCCTGGTGGATGCCGTCCGCCGCGGAGTGGACGTGCGCGTCCTCACGGCCGGCGACGACTCGGATGTGAGGACCACGCTGTACGCTGGGCGCCACCGCTACGAGCCGCTGCTCGCGGGCGGGGTGCGCATCTACGAGTACCAGCCGTCCATGATGCACGCCAAGACCATCGTCGTGGACGGCGTGTGGAGCTCCATCGGGACCATGAACTTCGACAACCGCTCGCTCGCCCTGAACGACGAGAACACGTTGATCTCGCTGGACCGCGGCATGGGGGCGCGGATGGACGCGATCTTCATGGCCGACCTGCGGCACGCCCGGGAGATCACGCTGGCCGAGTGGCGGCGGCGTTCCTGGGGCTCGCGGCTGCTGGAGTCCACCGCCGACCTGCTGTCCAGGGTGCTGTAGCCACACGCCGCACGCCGTAGCCGCACCGAAGGAATGAACGCGACGAGGGGCCGTCGCATGCCGCGACGGCCCCTCGGACTTGGGTCGGAGCGAGCGAGCCCCACGGGGGGCCGCCGCTCGCCCGGCGGGCTCTCAGCCCACCCGGCCGAGCGCCGCTCGCACGGCCTCGCGCATGGCGATCAGGGCGGCGTCCCTGGCGGCCGGGCCGCCCTCGCGCACGTGGAGCTCGATGCCATCGGCCACCTGCAGGCGGCGCCAGGCCAGCGGTGACTCCTCACCAGCGCGATCGCGCAGGGCAGCCGTGTCGGCGCCCACCCCCAGCGCGGGGGCGAGCGACTGGGCCACCCGCCGCTCCAGCGCATCGCCGGCGACCTCGAGCATCTCGGCCTTGATCGCGTCCAGCGTGCGTCCCTCGCGCTGACGGATCTTGATGGCCAGCAGCTGCAGCAGGTGGCGGTAGCCGTACGTGGCCGACGTGCCGAGGCCGTCGGGCCGGTCGAGCAGCCGGTTGGCGACGTAGAAGCGCACCGCGCGGGCGCTCGGGGCAGCGCGCGCGGAGGCGTTGGTGGGACGGAGGCCGGCCGCGTCGACGAGCGCGGTGGCATGGGCGGCGAGGCCGCGGGCATTCCAGGGGGCGTGGCGCGCGTGGGCGCGCAGCAACGCGACAGGGGTCTCAGCCATTGCGCGAAGCTAACGACTCCAGATCGGTGATGGTACTGGCAGCAAGGCGCCGGTGACGCGCCGGTGACGCGATGGCGTGCCACAGGAGCGGGTTGCCGCTCCGACCCGCGGCCGAGACGTCCCGGGCTGGGCTCTAGCGAGCCTCGGCGATCGCGTCGGCGTGCACCCGCTCCATGAACTCGAGCACCACCCGATTGAACTGCGCCGGCTGCTCGGCGTGCGGCAGATCGCCCGCGGGGTGCAGGAGCTCCACGGCGAGATCCGGCTTGAGCGAGCGGAACGCGAGCGAGTCCTCCACCGGCGCGTAGACGGCCTGCACGCCCCAGACGAGCAGCGCCGGCTGCGTGAGGCGCCGCAGCGCCGGTCGCACGTCCAGGTTCAGCTGACCGGCCAGGAACGCCGCCGGGGCGTGTCGAGCGCCGGGTTGGTGCGCTGTCTGATAGGACATCGCGACCAGGGCATCCGTCACAAGGGCATCGCGGTGGTAGGCGTCGCGCAGGGATCGTTCGAGGGCGGTGCGGGTGACCATGGCGTTGAACGCGGCCGTGCCCACCACCGGGGCGTCCAGGAACTGCCGCGCCGCGCCGCCGCCCACCGAGGGACGCTCACCGGTGCGCGACATGCCGGCGGGCGCGATGAGTACGAGGGCGGGGAAGCGTCCCGGATCGCCGGCCGCGAGCTCGATGGCGTAGGTGCCGCTCAGCCCCGCGGCCACCAGCGTGCAGGGGCCGGCCACCACCCGGCGGGCGAAGTCACGGAGCAGGGCGGTGTAGAGCCGGGGGCCGTAGCGAACCGCCGGCCGGTCGGAGCGCCCGAAGCCCAGCAGATCGAGGGTGAACACCGTGTGGTGCTGGGCCAGGGCGTCCACGTTGTCGCGCCACTCGTACGACCACGAGGCCACGTTGATGCCGTGAACCAGCAGCAGGGCCGGCCCGCGGCCACGGACCGTGTAGGCGATGCGGCGGCCCCGCCAGTCGAACCAGCCGGTGTTGCCTCCGATGAGGTTCTCGAGCGGTTGGACCGTCCGGGTGGCCAGGAGGTTGAAGGCGGCGGCACTGCCGAAGGCCGCGCCGGCGGAGAGAAGCAGCTTGCGCCACTGCAGCATGGCAAGCGAACCGAAGAGGAAAGGCTGGGAATGCGTGCAACGAACGACGAATGGCGAGGCGTGAAAGCTAGAGCCTCGTCAACCCCGTCCGCTCGCAGGACCCGTACCCTGGCCGCGGGCAGACTCGGTGCGGGCGCGGGGCGCGGAGGGTGGACCTGGACAAGGCGGAACTGGCCAGCAAGTCAGCATGAACGCGCGAGCGTGTGGATGGCGGGCTCGGGCGGTCAGGGGAAGTGGCCGGATGTGAATGGGGTGGGGTGCCTGGCCGTGACCCTGGATGAATTGGCTGCAATCAAGAGAGGATTCATATTCTGGCGCATCAGTGTCCTCATGATGTTGCTGTAACCGCAGCGTCTGCCGTGGGGAGAGCGAATCGCCGTCGGGGGAATGAGGCCGCGACCCGGAAGGCGGGCGGGAGCACGGCCGCACGCAGCTCGCGCCGCATGAGAGGTATCCAGCTCGGCGCTGGGGAGTGCGGGGGCGGGCGACGGGGGCGGACGCCCGTGGTCGCTGGCCGGAACCGGCGGGCCTGGATGTCACGCGGTGCAACGGAATGGTGACGCGGAGCGGCCCTGGAGAGGTATACTCGAGCTGGGGGGGGACCCCCGCAGCGTGCTGCACCGCTCGACTCTCATCACCCACCCACGGCCGTACCACTTCATCGATGCCAGGTTGAGCTCGATCCAAATGATGAGCTCGACAGCCGGCGAGCCAGTCGGCCGGCTCGGACCGAGTGTCCGGATGGCCGCGCACCACCGGAACCACGTTACGGGAACCTCGACGTAAACACCTGGCGCGCCAGCCACCGTTCGACCCGCCGTTCGACCCGCCGTTCGACCCGCGCGAGGAGGCCGCAACGCTCCCGCTGGAGCGACTCGAGGCGGAGATCACTCAGCTCGCAGGCAACCTGGCCGCGGCCGAGTGCCGGTGGTTGCTCCTGGTCGCCGAATTCGACCGGCGCAAGGGCTGGGAACACTGGGGCTGCCGGTCGCTCACCCATTGGCTCGGCT
>DATANT010000209.1:0-3636 GCA_036266115.1 Gemmatimonadaceae bacterium
CGCCTGCAGGTACGCGGTTCCGGTCACGGCGATGAGCCCGAAGAAGACGAACACGAACGCGTCACCCAGGCCGTGATAGCCGAAGGGCCACGGTCCGCCGGTGTAAGCCAGGCCGCAGACGATGGAGAGCACGCCGATGGCGATGATCGGCCACCCACCCACCCAGGCCAGATAGCAGCCCAGCAGCACCGCGAGCCCGAAGGCGACGACGATGCCGCGGCGCACCGCGGCCTGGCTGAGCAGCCCGCCCTGCGTCACGCGCAGCGGGCCGAGCCGCCCCGCGTGGTCGGCGCCGCGTTGGAAGTCCAGATAGTCGTTGGCGAAGTTCGTCCCGATCTGGATGAGCAGCGCCGACGCGAGCGTGGCGGCGAACACGAGGGGACGGAAAGCCGAGCTCTCGCTCACCGCGGCCGCCGCGCCCACGAGCACCGGCACCGCGGCGGCCGGCAGCGTGGCTGGCCGCGACGCGAGCACCCACGCGCGCGTCGGCGTCGGCGCGGCCACGGCGCTCACGGGAACCTCGGGAACTTGGACCAGTCCGGTTTCCGCTTCTCGAGAAAGGCGTCGCGCCCCTCCTTGGCCTCCTCGGTGAGGTAGTAGAGCAGCGTGGCGTCGCCGGCGAGCTGCTGCAGGCCGGCCAGGCCGTCCGTGTCCGCGTTGAACGATGCCTTCAGGAAGCGCAGCGCGGTGGGGCTCTTCTCCAGGATCTCGCGCGCCCACTGCAGCGCTTCCGCCTCCAGGCGATCGAGCGGCACCACGGTGTTCACGAGGCCCATGTCGAGCGCCTCCTGCGCGCCGTACTGACGGCAGAGATACCAGATCTCACGCGCCTTCTTGTGCCCCACCACGCGGGCCAGGTAGCTGGCGCCATAGCCGGCGTCGAAGCTGCCGACCATGGGCCCGGTCTGCCCGAACCGCGCGTTGTCCGCCGCGATGGTGAGGTCGCAGACGAGGTGCAGCACGTGCCCGCCGCCCACCGCGTAGCCGGCGACCACCGCGATCACGGGCTTGGGCAGGTAGCGGATCTGCTTCTGCACGTCCAGGATGTTGAGGCGCGGGATCTGGTCCTCGCCCACGTAGCCGCCGTGCCCTCGCACCCGCTGGTCCCCGCCCGAGCAGAAGGCGAGGTCGCCCTCACCCCTCAGGAGCACCACGCCCGTCGTCATGTCGTCGCGCACGTGGTTGAACGCGTCGATCAGCTCGGCCACGGTCTGGGGCCGGAACGCGTTGCGCACCTCGGGACGGTTGATGGTGATCCTGGCGATCCCCTCGTCCGCCGCCCGCTCGTAGCGAATGTCCGTATACGTCTTGATGGCCTTCCACTCAACACTCGTATCAACGCTCATGCAGTCTCCTCCAGGTCGGCGCGCCGGAGCCGGCGCGTTCGGGCGTGGCATGGCTGCGCCGCTGCCGCGCGCGTGAAGTTATCGCGGCACGGGCGGGTTCGCGTCGTGTCGGCGCCGCTGCCAGCGGGGCATCGCTCATGCAGCGCTCATCGCCATCGGCCGCCCGCCACGGGCACCTCGGCAAGGAAGGCCATCACCGCGTCGGCCAGCTCGGTGGGCCGCTCGAGGTGCACGGCGTGCCCGGCCCCCGGCACGAGCTCGAGCCGCGCCCGCGGCATCGCCGCCGCCAGCAGCCGCCCGATCGCGACGTACTTCGGATCGAGGACGCCGGCGACCACCAGGCTCGGCAGGCGCAGCTCGCCCAGCCGCTCCGTGACCGGTGGCTCGGCACCCGCGCCGCCGCCCCGCAGGCTGTTCGCGAGCCCGCGTGGATGGTTGCCCAGCCGCTGTGCGCGCAGCCGCGCGCGCGAACGCTCCGGCAGCGCCGCCTGGCTCGCCCAGAGCGGCAGCCGTTCCCACGCGTCGACGAACGCGCCCACGCCGTCGCGCTCGATCGTGTCGGCGAGCGCGAGGTCCGCCGCATGCCGCTCGGTGCGCTCCCGCGCGTCCTCCAGCCCGGGCGACGCGCTCTCCAGCACGAGCGCCGCGACTCGCTGGGGATGTTGCAGCGCGAAGCGCAGCGCGGCCCGCCCGCCCATCGAGTAGCCGAGCACCGCGGCCCGCTCGACGTCGAGCGCGTCCAGGGCGCGGGCGAGATCGTCGGCGAACCGGTGGAGCGCGTACCGCGCCGGGTCCTGCGGGGCGCCGGAGCGCCCGTGCCCGGGCAGATCCACGGCGAGGGTCGCGACGCGGTCGCCGAGCGCGGCCCGCAGCGGCTCCCAGCTCTCCGTGGAGCCCGTGAATCCGTGCAGGAGCACGAGCGGCGGACCGCCGCCGGAGCGCGCGACGTGCAACCGGAGCCCGTCGCCCACGTCCACCTCGAGGGGCCCGGCGTCAGGGGGCCCGGTCAACCGGCACCGTCCTGTCCGCGGCGAGCGCGCGCGCCACGGCGGCCCACGCGTCGCAGTGCAGCACGACGTTCCGTGCGCGATCGGTACGCATCTCCACGATGTGCAGCCCGCGCCCGCCGATACCCGCGTTGACGCTGTCGCGCAGCCCGTCCCAGGTAGCCGCATGGTGGTAGGTGGCGCCGTACAGCTCGGCCACTGGCCCGAACTCGAGCCCGTGCGGCGTCCCGAACAGCTGCTCGAAGTGCGCGGGATGCTCGGCCTGTGGCAGGAAGGAGAAGATCCCGCCGCCGTCGTTGTTCAGCACCACGATCGTCGCGTCCAGCGCGTGCAGCCTGGCGGCCAGCAGCCCGTTCATGTCGTGGTAGAACGCGACGTCGCCGATCACCAGCACGAGCGGCCCGCCGTCGTCCTCCCGCATCGCGGCGGCCGCGCCGAGCGCGGTGGACACCACGCCGTCGATGCCGTTGGCGCCCCGGTTGGCGATCACGCGCAGCGCGCGCGCGTCGCCGGCGGCGAACGCATCGAGGTCGCGTACGGGCATGCTGCTGCTCACGCACAACGTGCCGCCGGCCGGCACGAGCGCGGCCACGTCGGCCAGCGCGCGACCCTCGAACGGCTCGCCGAGCGCCGCGCCGAATGCCTCGAGCGCGGCGGCGGCGACGGCGTCCACGCGCCGCCATGCGCCGAGCCAGCCGGTGGCTGCCGCCTCCGGCGCCGTGCCGGACGCGAGCTCGGCGAGCAACTGTTCGCAGAGGAGCCGTGGGTCCGCGTGCACCATCTCCGCGGCGAGCAGGGCGGGGTCGGGCCAGCGGGCGGCGTCCACGACCACCTGCCGCGCCGCCGCGTGACGTTGCAGGTACTGCTGGAGTGCCCTGGACGTGGGTGGCGCGCCAAGGCGCACCACGAGATCGGGCACGAGCTCGGCGGCCGTCGCGCCGTCCCGGAGCGCCGCGTCGTACCGGTCGATCACCGCGCAGCGGTCGTGCGCGCCCCAACGCAGCTGCGACAGGGGGTCGGCGAGCAGCGGAGCGTGCAGCGCGCGCGCGAGCGCGGCCAGCGGCGCGGCCAGCGCGGGATCGGGCTGCGGCCCGCACACCAGCAGCGGACGGCGCGCGGCGCGGAGCTGCGCGGCGAGCCGTCGCACGGTCTCGGGCGCGGGGGTCGCGCGCGCGCGGGTCACGGTCACCCACGGCGCGCCATCCGGGCGCCCGTGCCAGGCCAGCTCGTCGCCGTCGGACATGCCCGCGGGCGGCGCGACGGGGGCGGGCACCAGCGGCTCG
>DATANT010000210.1:0-13030 GCA_036266115.1 Gemmatimonadaceae bacterium
GGGCGGCACGCTCTACGCCTGGGCCGCCGCGCAGCCCGGGCGGCGCGCGTTCATGGGGCGGCGCGCCGCGTACGCGGTCACGCTGCCGCACAGTGGCACGCCGGTGGTGGTGCGGCATTCGCAGCACGGCGGGCTGCTGGCGGCCCTCACCGGCGACGTGTTCCGCGCGCCCACGCGCGCGCCGCGCGAGCTGCGGGCGGCGCGGCTGCTCGCCGGCTGCGGCGTGCCCACCCCGCCGGTGGTGGCGTACGTGCTGTACGCCGCGGCGCCGGGGCTGCAGCGCGCTGACGTGGCCACCCAGGAGATTCCCGGCGCCGCCGACGGGAGCGACGCGCTGCGGCGAGCGCCGCGAGGGCCGGAGCGCGCGGCGGTGTTCGCCGCCATCGCCACGCTGCTGCGGCAGCTCGCCGAGGCCGGCGCGGTGCATCCCGATCTCAACCTGAAGAACGTGCTCATCACGCCACCGCCAGCCGCTGGCGGCGCGCCGCTCGCCTGGGTGCTGGACGTGGACCGCATGGCGTTCACCGCGCCGGGCGAGGGCGCGCTCGAGGCCAACCTCGCGCGGCTCGCGCGCTCGCTGCGCAAGTGGCGCGAGCGGCGCGGGCTCGCGGTGAGCGAGGGGGAGATCGCCGCGCTGGCGGCCAGCGCGCGCGGGGCCGGCACGTGAGCGCCACCGCGGCTGCCGCACCGTTCGCCGTGCGCCTGGATCGCGTGGCCATCGTGATGATGAGCGCCATCGGCGACGCCGTGCACGTGCTGCCGGTGGTGAACGCGCTCAAGCGGCACCGCCCCGGCATGCACCTCACCTGGGTGCTGCAGCCGGGCCCCGCGTCGCTGGTGCGCGGGCACGCGGCGGTGGACGAGATCGTGGAGGTGAGCCCGGGCGACGCGAGCGGGCTGCTCGCCGCCCGACGCCTGCTCGCGGACCGCCGGTTCGACCTCGTGCTCGACCTGCAGGTGGCGTTCAAGGCCGGCCTGGTGACGCGCTTCACGCGGGCGCCGGTGAAGCTCGGCTTCGACCGGGCGCGCGCGCGCGACCTCAACTGGCTGTTCACCACTCACCGCATTCCGCCGCACGCTCGGCAGCACGTGCAGGACCAGTACTTCGAGTTCCTGGCGTATCTGGGAGTGCCGCACGAGCCCGTGGAGTACGGGCTGGGGCCGTGGCCGCACGAGCGCGCGTGGCAGCGCGAGTTCTTCGCCCAGTGCTCGCGGCCGGTGGCGGCCATCGTCGCCGGCACCAGCAATCCCGATCGCGACTGGATGCCCGAGCGATGGGCCGCGGTGGTGGACGCGCTGTCCGAGCGATACGGGCTGCAGACGGTGATCGTGGGCGGGCCGAGCGAGCGTGAGCGCGCCACCGCGCAGTCCATCGCGCAGCTCGCCCGGCACGCGCCGGTGCTCGCGCTGGGCAGCGGGCTGCGGCGCCTGGTGAGCATCCTGGACGGGGCCGCGCTCGTGCTCTCGCCCGACACCGGTCCCATGCACATCGCGGTCGCGCTCGACCGCCCCACCATCGCGCTGATGGCCAACGCCGACCCGCGGCGCACCGGTCCGTACCGGCGCTTTCACGATCTGGTGGTGGACGCGTTCCGGGAGCCCGGCGACGGCGACGCCGTGGTGTGGGAGCGTCGCCCCGGGCGCACCGCGCGCATCACCGTGGACGAGGTGCTCGACCGGGTGGCGGTATGGCACGAGCGCTACCGGCCCCGGGGCACGCCGTGAGCGCCGCGGCGCGGCCGATCCCGGACCACATCTGCATCGTCATGCTCACCGCGGTGGGCGACGCGGTGCACGTGCTGCCGGTGCTGCATGCCCTGGAGCGCGCGAATCCCGCCGCGCGCATCACGTGGGTGCTGCAACCCGGTGCCGCCGCGCTGGTGCGCGGGCACCCGGCGGTGCACGAGCTGCTCGTGTTCGAGCGCTCCCGCGGCTGGCGCGCGTTTCTCGACCTGCGGCGGCAGCTCGCGGAACGGCGGTTCGATCTCGTGCTCATGCTGCAGGACTACCTGAAGGCCGGCGTGATCACGTCGTTCGTGCACGCGCCGCGCAAGATCGGGCTGGACCGCGCGCGCAGCCGCGACGCCAGCTGGATCTTCACCACCGAGCGGCTCGCCCCGGGGCCGCTGGTGCACATGCAGGACATGTATCTGGAGTTCCTGGACCACCTGGGCGTGCCGCGCGATCCGCTGGTGTGGAACCTGGGCCCGTGGCCGGAGGAGCGCGCGTGGCAGCGCGAGTTCTTCGCGCCGTTCGCGCGCCCGGCCGCCGCGATGGTCGTTGGCACCAGCAAGCCGCAGAAGGACTGGCCGCCCGAGCGCTGGGCCGAGGTGGCGGACCGGCTGTACGAGGATCACGGCCTGCAGCCGGTGCTCGTGGGCGGACGCTCCGCCGCCGAGCAGCGCGCCGAGGAGATCGTGATGGCGCGGGCTCGGCACACGCCGGTGAGCGCGCTGGGCAGCGGGCTGCGGCGCCTGGTGAGCATCCTGGACGGCGCGGCACTCGTGCTCTCGCCCGACACCGGCCCGCTGCACATGGCCGTGGCACTGGATCGGCCGGTGATCAGCCTGATGGGCTACACGAACCCCAGGCGCAGCGGCCCGTACCGCCGCTTTCACGACCTCGTGGTGGACGCCTACGGCGACCCAGGCGAGCGCTACGCGCTCACCATGGAGACGCGCCCCGACCGCATGGCGCGGATCACGGTGGAGCAGGTGATGGAACGGGTGGGGGTGTGGGAGGCACGGTACCGAGAGCGATGAGCGCGGCGGCCGGTACTCGGTGAGCCCGCGGGAGCTCCGTCGCGGCCCGGGCGCGCGGAGCCAGTCATGACGCAGGAGCGCGGCCGGTCCGCAGCGCGAGCGTCGGGAGTGTCGGCCCCCTACTCCCGCCCCGCCAGCTTGGGCGTCTCGTGCAACGGGCCGAATCGGTAGTTCACGCCCAGTCGACCCAGCAGCTCCACCAGCCGTACGAGGCTCAACCCCATCACCGCGAAGTAGTCGCCGTCGATGCGCTCCACGATGGTGGCGCCGTAGCCCTGGATGCCGTACGCGCCGGCCTTGTCCATGGGCTCGGCGGTGTCCACGTACGCGTCGATCTCGGGTGTGGTGAGCGGGCGGAAGGTGACCGATACCGTCTCCACCGCGGACTCCACGCGTCCGGCGCGCGCGACGGCCAGGGCCGTGAACACGGTGTGCGTACGGCCCGAGAGTGCCGCGAGCATGCGGCGCGCCTCTTCCTGATTCGTCGGCTTGCCGAGGATGCGGTCGTCGATCACGACGATGGTGTCCGCCGCGATGACGACGGCGTCGGGCGCGCGCTCGGCCACCACCAGCGCCTTCTCGCGCGCCAGGCGCTCGGCGTGCGCGGCCGGCGCCTCCTCGCCGAAAGCCGATTCGTCGATGTCCGCCGGCTGCACCTCGTGGCGGATGCCGACCAGCGTGAGCAGCTCCCGGCGGCGCGGGGATTGGGATGCGAGGACTACGCGCATGATCAGCGCTCCAGCCAGAGGGTCACGGGTCCGTCGTTCACCAGCTCCACGTCCATCATCGCGCCGAACTCGCCGGTCTCCACGGGCACGCCGCGCTCGCGCAGCAGCGCCACGAACCGCTCGTAGAGCGGGATGGCCGTCTCGGGCCGCGCCGCGTCCACGAAGCTCGGCCGGCGCCCCTTGCGCGCGTCGCCATAGAGGGTGAACTGCGACACCACGAGCAGCGCGCCGCCAACGTCCTCGAGCCCGAGGTTCATCTTGCCCTCGTCGTCGGCGAACAGGCGCAGACCCACCACCTTGTCGGCCATCCACGCGAGCGGCGCCTCGTCGTCGGCCTGCGCGAAGCCCACGAGCAGCAGGAAGCCGCGGCCGATGCGCCCGGTGACGCGCCCGTCGACGCGCACCTCGGCTCGCGAGACGCGCTGCAGGAGAAGTCGCATGTCGGTAACGATGAGTGGCGGGACGGTGACACGGAGCCAGGGTCGGCGTCACGAATTATAGCCGCACCCGCAATCGCTGCTCCGTGACGTCGATCCGCGCGCAGGGGGGAGCGGATGCAGGCCGGAGCCTTCGCTGTCATTGGCTGTGTTGAAACGGCCCTCCCGGTTGTCGTCCCGAGCGCTGACTCCTCGGTGTCATCCCGGCTCCCTCTCTCCGGTCATCCCGAGCGCAGCACCCCATTATCCTGTCATCTCGAGCGAGCGCTGTCCCCTACGTTTGTCATCTCGAGCGAGCGCAGCGAGTCGAGAGATCTAGCGTCCCCGGGCTCGTGGCCGGCTCCGTCCCCACGGACAGTAGATCCCTCGACTGCGCGGCCCTCCGGGCCGCTCCGCTCGGGATGACAAAGAGGGGGAGGGGCCGCTCCGCTCGGGATGACAGGAAAGAGGATGCTCCGCTCGGGATGACAGGAGAGAAGGGCCACTCCGCCAGGGATGACAGGACAGCGGCATGCCGCGTGGAAGGCCGCGCGCCCTCACAGCCGCACGAGCTCCACGCGGCGGTTCTTCTGGCGTCCCGCCTCGCTGTCGTTGGACGCGGCCGGCTTCGTGGAGCCGAGGCCCCTGGGCTCGAGTCGGCTGGCGGGGATGCCGTACTTCGTGCCGAGGTGCGCGCGCACCGCGGCCGCGCGCTTCTCGCTCAACGTCAGGTTGGCCGCCGCGCTCCCCACGTTGTCGGTGTGTCCCTCGATGGCGAGGCGGAGCTCCCCGTGCTGCGTCAGCAGCTCCGCGATCTCCCTGAGCGCCGGCTCCGACTCCGCCCGCAGGCGATCCGAGTTCGTGTCGAAGAAGATCCCCTCCGCCGTCACCCGGCCACTCTCGGCGAGCGCCTTGTAGAGGTCCTTGCCACCGGCGGCGATGCGGATGTTGCCGAACAGCGTGGGCCGCTCGGGCTCGCCGCGGAACCTGATGCGCACCGCCCGCGAGCGGCCGAGCGCCGTGTTGGGCATGTTGGTCACGCGCGTGCCGTTCAGGTAGACCTTGAGGTAGTCGCCGTCGGCCATGATCTGCACGCGGAACGGCTGCCCCTCGCTGGTGCCACGCAGCGCCGTGAACGAGGCACCCTCGGCCTCGCTCATCAGGCCGCCGTCGCTGGGACGGAACTCCACGCGGTCCACGTCGTCCGCGGCCGAGAAGTAGATGGCCTGGTAGTAGCCGTCGCCGCCGGCGAAGTCGAGCTCCATGGTGAACATCTCCGGCAGCGTCTCCGGCAGCGGGATGGAGAGCTCGCCGTGGCTCGTGGCGCGCAGATAGCGCGTGCCCCCGACATCCGCCACTTCCACGTTGCCGTTCCGCAGGCGGAAGGACCGCGGGAAGTCGCCGATCTCGTCGCGGCCGAAGTCCGTGGCCACGAGCACGCGCGTGCCCGGCGTGAAATCCTGGCCGGTATTGGTGCGCACTGGAGCCGGCGCGGCGGTGGACGCGCCGGTGGCCGACGACGATGCGGCGGAGCCACTTCGCGGCGCGCTCGCGTCCCGCTGCTCCGGCCGCTCGGCCGCCGCACCGCTGGCGGCGGCGTTCGCGCCGGCCTTCGCCCCGGACTTCGCTCCCTCCTCGGCGCGGTCGAGCGTGGCGCCGGTCGCCTCTTCGGTCTTGGTCTCCACGCGCTGCTCCACCGTGCGCTTGGCCGCCTCGCCCGCCGCGCGCTTGAGCCGCTCGCCAAAGCCCTGTGATTCGGCGCGAGCCACTGGCGCGGCCAGCAGGAGCGCGGCCGCGATGACGAGCCACGAGGACGAACCGGTGTGTCGATGCATATGGATGCTCCGTGCTCCCCCGGCCGAACGGGATGGGCCGCCAGCGGGCCGGGTCGCTGGTGACCGATGTCATGAGTGGAATCGGCACGGGCGACGGTCGGCCGCCGGGTGGCCCGACCGGGATGGGCCCGGGATGGCCACGTCGTGCACGACCACAAGGTCGCGTGGGGCGGCGAGCGGAGCATGCGAAGTTCTTCCCATGCCGCCATGGCGGCGGATCGTCGGTGCGACGCACGGCCGGACAGTAGGAAGATCTTCGCATGTGGGGTGGCACGGCCGCGGATAACGTCCCGCTGCCGGTCGCGCCGCGCACTGCCGCGCCGATGGCCATGCGGGCGCGCCGGGATGCCAGTGCGTCGCGCCATCCGTCAGATCCTCAGCCAGGAGCTTCTGCTCATGCGGTCTTCTCACGCTCGGGGCGCGCGCCGCGCCCACCTGCTCGCTCTCGCCCTCGCCACGGTGGTCTCGGCGTGCGGCTCCTCCGGCAGCGACGAGGGGATCGTCGGCGTTGGGCCGACAATCCGCGTCGCGACCACCGCCACGCCCATCGCGCTGCACGCCGGCGCCGACGCGCAGGCCACCATCGACATCTCGCGGACCGGTGGCTACACGGGCGCGGTGACGCTCGCGGCGAGCGGGGCGCCGAGTGGCGTCGTCGCGTCGTTCAGTCCCGCCACCGTGGCCGGCGACGTCACGCAGAGCGTGCTCACCCTGACCGCGAGCACCACGGCGGCGCCGGGCACGTACCAGATCACGGTCTCGGGAAGCGGGGCCGGCGTGGGTGCGGGCTCCACGTCGCTCACCGTCGCCGTCATCGCGCAGGCGCCCGCCGAGATCACCCTGGACGGCATCTACCTGGGCTTCCGCGCGAGCGGCGTGAACGACACCCAGTACCAGGACTACTGGACGTTCCTCCCCGATGGCCGGGTGATCGACTCCGATCCCTACGAGGGGCTCGACCGTCCCCTCCGCACGGAGCAGCTGTGCGCCGCGTTCCCATGCGGCACCTACACCGTGACCGGCAACGTGCTGCGCATCCGCTGGGCGGACAGCGATCAGCCGAAGGTGTACGACATCGACGCCCTGGGCGCGTTCAACGAGCGTGGCAAGACCCAGAAGTACCGGCCGCTCGAATACCTCAACGGCCTCCGCCTGGGTGCCACGTTCGGCCGATTCGACACTGAGCTGAACCGCACGGTGGTCAACCTCCAGCTCACCGCCGACGGCCGGTTCGTGGAGGAGCGGCTGATGCACTACACCGCCTGGGCGGAGTTCGGCGCGCCGGGTGAGTCGCGCACCGAGCTGCCCGGCGGCGCGGGCACGTACACCATCGCGCGCAACACCCTGGCGCTGCGGTACGACGGCGGGCGGGTGGCCTACTTCACCATCGTGATCCCGCCGGGCGAGATCGAGAAGGACGTGCCCGACGTGATCTACGTCAACGCCGCACCCATCGAGCGCGTGCCATGACGAGGATCCGTTCCCGGCGCGAGCGGGCCGGGAGCGGAGCGATCGGGGTTGCTCCCGCTGGCGAGGCGATGGAATTTCACCGCTGGCCGCAGCGCGTCCAGCCAGCGGCGCACACCTCCCACCTCCCCGATCGCATGGTGCCCCCCTCCTCGGACGAGCCGCACACGCCGACGCCCGACACGCTGGAACACGCCATCGCGGCGCTCGCCGCGGAGCGGGAACGGCGCCAACGAGTGGAGCGGGAGCTCCGCGAGCGCGACGCGCGCATCGCGGAGCTGGAACGGGTCGTCGCGGCATCGGACGCCTCGGCGGCCTCGCGGGACGCCACCCGGGAGGCGGAGGAGAGCTACCGAGCCATCTTCGAGGCGTCCAACGACGCCATCATGGTCCACGATCAGACCGGCGCCATCTTCGACGTCAACCGTCGCGCCTGCGAGCTGCACGGCCGCACGCGCGAGCAGCTGCTCGCCAGCGGCGTCCTGCGCCTGGAGTCGGTTGCGCCGTTCACGCCGGAGCGCGCCATGGGGTACATGCGGCGCGCCGCGAACGGCGAGTCGCTGCGCTTCGAGTGGAGCACGATGCGCTCTACGGGCGAGCAGATCTGGGCCGAAGTGAGCCTGCAGCCGGTGGTCATCGGTGGCGAGAAGCGGATCCTCGCAATGGTGCGCGACATCGGGGAGCGCAAGGCGGCGGAGCGGCAGTTGCGCGAAGTGAACGAGGAGCTGGAGCGCAGGGTGGAGGAGCGCACCGCGGCGCTCGCCGTGGCGAACGACACGCTATCGCGCAGCGAGGAGCACTTCCGCCGCCTCATCGAGCACTCCCACGATCTGGTGCAGGTGATCGATGCGCAGGGCCAGATCGCCTACACGGGCCCGTCGTCCGTCCGCCTGCTCGGCTACACGCCGGACGAAGTGGTGGGCGGCACCGCGCCGGAGTTCATCCATCCCGACGACGTGGAGCGGGTGCAGCGGCTGGTCATGGAGGTGCTCGCCACGCCGGGCGTCTCCCACTCCGTAGAGCACCGCGCGCGCCACAAGAACGGATCGTGGCGCTGGCTGGAGACGTTCGCTCGCACGCTGTCGCCCACCTCCGCCGCCGAGGGGCTGGTCGCGAACGCGCGAGACATCACCGAGCGCAAGGAGGCGGAGCGCGCGATGCAGGAGCGGGAGGAGCATTTCCGCCGCCTCATCGAGAACTCCTACGACCTGGTGCAGGTGATCGATGCCACGGGCCACATCACCTACACCGGTCCGTCCGTCGTCCGCCTGCTCGGCTACACCCCCGAGGAGATTCTGGGCGGCACGGTGCCCGACTTCATCCATCCCGACGACGAGCCACGCGCCGCCGCGCTCGTGGGGGAGGTGCTCGCCACGCCCGGCATCGCGCGCTCGCTCGAGTATCGCGTACGCCACAAGGATGGCTCGTGGCGCTGGCTCGAGGCCTTCGCGTGCACGCTCTCGCCCACGTCGGCGGCCGAGGGGCTCGTGGCCAACGCCCGCGACATCACCGAGCGCAAGGAAGCCGACCTCGTGGTGCGCGCCAGCGAGGAGCGCTTCCGCGCCCTGATCGAGAACGCGTATGACCTCACGTCCATCTCCACCGCCGAAGGGCGGATCGTCTACATGAGCCCATCGGTGGATCGCGTGCTGGGCTACGCGCCGCACGAGCTGGAGGGCCAGTCCGCGCTCGGGTACATCCACCCCGACGACGTGCCGCTGGTGGTGGCGGAGCTGAGCCGGATC
The DNA here is from genome assembly GCA_036266115.1 of Gemmatimonadaceae bacterium. GTDB lineage: Bacteria > Gemmatimonadota > Gemmatimonadetes > Gemmatimonadales > Gemmatimonadaceae > DATANT01. Next base: position 8,954 of record DATANT010000210.1, read on the forward strand.
GTGACCACACCGTCCACGGCGGGCCACGCCGAGTACCGGTTCCGGCACGCGGACGGGAGCTGGCGCCTGCTGGAGGCGTTCGCGCGCACGCTCTCCCCCGACTCGGCGGACGATGGGCTCGTGCTGAACATCCGCGACGTCACGGAGCGACGCCGCACGGAGGAGGCGCTGCGCCAGGCCACCGCGGACGCGGAGCTCGCGCGCGGCGAGGCGGAGGCGGCCAACGTCGCGAAGAGCGAGTTCCTCTCGCGGATGAGCCACGAGCTGCGCACGCCGATGAACAGCATCCTGGGCTTCGCGCAGATCCTGAGCGACACCGAGCTCTCCACGTCGGATCGCAACGCCGTGCAGCACATCCTCACCGCGGGGGAGCACCTGCTGCGCCTCATCAACGAGGTGCTCGACATCTCGCGCATCGAGGCGGGCCACCAGGAGCTCTCGCTGGAGCCGGTGCGCCTGGGATCGGTGCTGCTGGAGGCGATCGCCCTGGTGCGGCCGCTGGCGGCGGCCAGGGGAGTGTGGGTGGCGGAGAGCGTGGGTGCGGCCGGCGACCGCTACGTGCGCGCGGACCGGCAGCGGCTCGTGCAGGTGTTGCTCAACCTGCTCAGCAACGCGGTGAAGTACAACCAGCCGGGCGGCAGCGTCCACATCGGCAGCGAGGTGCTGGGCGGCAACCCGGGCCGCGAAACCGTGCGCCTGCGCGTGGTGGACACCGGGCACGGGGTGCCGGCCGAGCGGCAGGACGAGCTCTTCGTCCCCTTCGCGCGACTGGGCGCGGAGCAGACGGGGGTGGAGGGCACCGGCCTGGGGCTCGCGCTCTCGCAGCGGCTGATGGTGGCCATGGGCGGAACGCTGGAGCTGGAAGCGAGCTCGCCGCAGGGGAGCACGTTCCAGATCGATCTCCAGGCCGTGGAGAACCCGATGTCCGCCGTGACCCCGATCCCGCCGTCCGTCCGCGCCGCCTCGCCGCCCATGCGCCCCGACGTGAAGCTGGTGTACGTGGAGGACAACCTGGCGAACCTGAGCCTCATCGAGGCCGTGCTGGCACCCTACGCGGGCTGGACGCTCATCCCCGCGCTGCAGGGGCAGCTCGGCGTGGAGCTGGCGCGAGAGCACGCGCCGGATCTCGTGCTGCTCGACCTGCACCTGCCGGACATCCCGGGCGAGGAGGTGCTGCGCCGGCTGCGGGCCGACGAGCGCACGGCGACGGTGCCGGTGGTGGTGATCAGCGCCGACGCGACGCAGAAGAGCATCGAGCGTCTCCAGGCGGCGGGCGCGGACGCGTATCTCACCAAGCCGCTGAACGTCAGGCTGTTCCTCGGCACGCTCGAACGGCTGCTGGCCGGGCCGGTGCGGCCGTGACGGCCCCCGGGCACGCGCCGCCGGATCTCACGGCGTCCACCATCCTGCTGGTGGACGACGAGGAGGCCAATCTGGATCTGTTGGAAGACATGCTCCGGCGGCGGGGCTTCGAGCACATCGTGCGCACCAGCGACGCGCGCCAGGCCGTGGCGCTGGTGGAATCGGCGCGGCCGGACCTCGTGCTCCTCGATCTCCACATGCCCTTCCGCAGCGGCTTCGAGGTGCTCGCGGACATGGGCGCCCGTACCCCGCCCGACGAGTACCTGCCGGTGCTCGTCCTCACCGCCGACGTCACCTTCGCGGCCAGGCAGCGCGCCCTGAACGAGGGGGCGCACGACTTCGTCACGAAGCCGTTCGTGAACGCCGAGGTGCTGCTGCGGGTGCGGAACCTCCTGCACACGCGCGCGCTCTACCGCTCGGAGCGCGCCGCGCGCGAGGCGGCGGAGCGCGCCGCGCGCCGGACGGCCCTGCTGGCCGAGGCGAGCAGCGTGCTCGGGGCGTCCTCGGACACCCACACCGCGCTCGCGCAGCTCGCACGCCTGCTCGCACCCGGCTTCGCGGACCACTGCGCGATCGATCTGCTGGGTGGTGGCGACGGTGCGCTGGAGCGGTCGGCGAGTGCCGGTGCGCCGACCGCGGTGGGCGAGGGCGCCGCCTGTTCGCTCCTGGACGTCCCGCTGTGCGCCTCGTCCGCCACACCACTCGGCCGGCTGCTGCTCGCGCGGAGCGACGTCGCCCGGCCGTTCTCGGAGGAGGAGGTTGCGCTGGCCGAGGAGCTCGCGCGCCGCGCGGCGCGGGCGGTGGAGTACGCGCGGATGTTCGCCGACGCGCAGACCGCCACCGAGGACCGTGAGCGGATCCTGGCCGTGGTCGCGCACGACCTGCGGACCCCGCTCTGCGCCCTGCTGATGGACGCCGAGATGTTGGATGCGCGGCGTCCGTGCAACCTGGATGACGGGCAGGCGGCCACGGTGAGCCGGATGTACCAGACCGCGCGGCGCATGGACGGGCTGATCGATGATCTGCTGGAGGTCTCGCGGGTGGACCGTGGGGTGATGGCGCTCGCGCTCCGCGAGCACCAGGTGGACGAGCTGCTGGCCGAGGCCGCCCAGATGCTGCGGCCGCTGGTGGAAGTGAGCGGGTTGGAGCTGCGCGTACGCGGCTGCGCGGACGCTCCCACGCTGCTCGCCGACGATGGGCGGGTGCTGCAGGTGATCTCGAATCTCGTTGGCAACGCCGTGAAGTTCACCCCCGCGCCCGGCGTGATCCACCTCTCGGTGGAGGTGCTGGGTGGCGAGTGCCGCATCTCGGTGCGCGACACGGGCCCCGGCATTCCACCCGAGCAGGTGCCGCACCTGTTCGGCGCGTTCTGGCAGGCGCGGCACGCCGACCGACGCGGCCTGGGGCTGGGGCTGGCCATCGCCCGTGGCATCGTGGAGGCGCACGGCGGGCGCATCTGGGCCGCGAGCACCGTGGGGCAGGGTACCACCTTCACCTTCTCGCTTCCGTTTCGCGCTTCCATCGCGAATGACCGCGGCCTCGCTCCGCCAGGGTCGTTTGACCCTGGTGTGGGGTGAGGGTACGGCGATCTTGCGCTGGTCCCGACACGAGCTCGCGGTACGCAGTACCGCGAGCTCGTGTCGGGGTGACTGGCTCCTGCACCACGGCCCCGCAGGCCGCTCGCGCGCGGCGCGCGCCGACCAGACCTGAACCGCACCTCGCACCGGCGTCACCATTCATGAGCAACGTACTGATCGTCGAGGACTCGAGGGAGATCGCCGAGGGGTTGCAGCAGTATCTGAGCGACCAGGGCCACGCGGTGATGCTGGCGACGAAGGCCGCGCACGCGCTCGCGCTGGTGACGAGCAACCCGCCCGACCTGGTGGTGCTCGATCTGGGGCTGCCCGACCGCGATGGCAACGAGGTGCTGGGCGAGCTGCGCCGGCGGGGGCTCGAGGTGCCGGTGCTGATCCTCTCGGCGCGCGGGAGTGAGCGCGACAAGCTCGAGGGCTTCCGCCTGGGCGCGGACGACTACGTCACGAAGCCGTTCAGCATTCGCGAGGTGCTGGCGCGCGTCTCGGCGCTGCTGCGCCGGTCGGCCGCCGGCGCGCCACAGGGGGCGGCGGGGAACGGCGCGCCGCGGCAGCCCATCAGCGACGACGAGCTGCGCGAGCGCTACGGTCTCACGGCCCGGCAGATCATGGTCGCGCGCCTGCTGGGCGAGGGGCTCCGCACCATCGACATCGCCGAGCGCCTGGGCGTGACGTACCACACCGCGCGCAACCACGCGGACCAGGTGCTGCGGAAGCTGGACGTGCGCAGCCGAGCGGCGATCGGGGCGATCCTGTTCCGGACGTAGGGCGGGGCTGGCGGGGATCCTCGGGAGCGTGGCCGAAGGCGAGGCCAGTCCACGCTGTCAGCCGTCAGGGGCGCTGACGGGCAGCGGGGACCGGCCATCGTGTCATCCCGCAGGAGGCCGGAGGGCAGACGAAACCGGCCCATGGTGTCATCCCGCCGGAGCGCGGCCGAAGGGGATGCCAGTCAAGCGTGTCATCCCGCAGGAGCGAGCGCAGCGAGCGAGTGTCGGGATCGCCGTCCCTCGCGGCCGTTGGGCCCCCGCACCCTGACCGCTCGCCCGACGCGCTGCCCGCGCGCAGGCATTGGTGCATCGTTTCGCCCTCCCACACGCTCGCTCGGTGCGCGGCCGTGGCCATC
>DATANT010000211.1:0-6630 GCA_036266115.1 Gemmatimonadaceae bacterium
TACGCCGCCATCCGCCTCGCCTCGCCCGGCGGGCTGGGGACGGTGGACGCCCAGGACGTGGCCGGAACGCCGACCGTCACCCTGCGGGACGCGATGACCCTCGCCGCCGATCGGGACGGCGTCGCGCGCGAGTACGCCACCGGCTTCACGGTCACCTTCGAGGTGGGCCTGCCAGCGGTGCGCGCGGCGCGCGGGGCCGGCCTCGGCTGGAGCGACGCGACGGTGGAGACGTACCTGACGTTGCTGGCGGCCGTCCCCGATACGCTGATCGCGCGCAAGCTCGGGCGCGAGGCGGCCGCCGAGGTGTCGCGGCGGGCGCGCGCGGTGCTTCACGCGGGCGGCGTCCGCTCGGCGGCGGGGCGGGATGCGATCACCGCGTTCGATCGCGAGCTGCGGGACGCGCGCAACTCGAGGAATCCCGGCACCACCGCCGACCTCGTCGCGGCCGCGATCTTCGTGGCACTGCTCGACGGCGAGTGGCCCGGCACCGCGGCACCGCGCACGGGAGGACGACCATGAGCACCCCCGAAGACTTCAGGGTCGAGGTGACGAAGGACTACCTCGTCTTCGCGTCGGCCCACTTCATCACCTTCGCCGGCCACCGGTGCGAGGCGCTGCACGGCCACAACTACCGCGTGGCCGTCGCGCTCGAGGGCGCCCTGGACGGCGAGAACGCCTACGTCTACGACTTCGTCGCGCTCAAGCGGCTCATGAAGCGGCTGTGCGACGCGCTGGACCACCGCGTGCTGCTCCCGCTGGAGAACCCGAAGCTGCAGATCGGCGAGCAGGACGACGCCGTGACCGTCGCGTACCAGGGGAAGGTGCGCTACCTGTTCCCGCGCGGCGACTGCGTGCTGCTGCCCATCCCCAACACCACCGCCGAGATGCTCGCGCGCTACCTGGCGCGGCAGGTGCGCGCGGAGCTCGCCGCGACGGGCGTGACCAACGTGACCACGCTCGCGCTGGAGGTGGAGGAGAGCTTCGGGCAGTCCGCCCGGTACCGCGAGCGCCTCGCGCCGGAGCGCGGCGCGTGAGGGCGCTACCCGCTCCGCCGCGCCGCGCCGAGCGCCTCGACGTCCGCCGCCGTGAGGCGTCCGTCGTGCAGGGCCGTGGCTACGAGCGCCCCGTCCACGCCGGCGTCCGCGAGCCGCTCCAGCTCCGCGCGGTCGCGCACCCCGCCGCCCACGAGCACCGCGACCGCCGGGCAGGCGCGCCGGATGCGGCGCACGAGCGCGAGGTCCACGCCCAGCCCCGTGCCCACGCGGGCGAGGTCGAGCACCAGGATGGATGTCACGCCGGCGTCGGCGGCGCGTTCCGCCACGGCGAGCGGATCGGGCTGCACCGCCGCCCCCGCCCGCACCACCGGCACGCCGCCGCGCAGGTCCAGGCTGAACACCACGCGCTCGCCGCCCACGTCGCGCACCAGCGGCGCGAGGTCCGCCATGTCAGGCAGCGTCTCGAGTCCCACCACCACGCGCGCGGCGCCGTCGGCGAGGGTGAGGCGCGCCTGCTCCGCCGAGCACCCGCCGGCGTCCACCAGCACGGCGGCCGGTGCCGCCGCGCGCACCACCTCGCGCACCAGCGCGCGCTGCGGCGCGCCGCCGGCGATCGCGTCCAGGTCCGCGACGTACACCTCGCGCAGCGCGAGCGCATCGCGGTAGGCACGGGCGATGGCCACCGCGTCGCCCGGCGCAGGGGCGAGGCCGGAGCGCACCGCGCGGTACTCGCGGCGCCGGCCGGCCACCGCGTGCACGGCGCGGCCATTCGCGAGGTCCAGCACGCCGATCACGCGCACCGCGCCGTCCTCCGCCGGCGAGAGGCGCCATGCCGCTGACCGGAGCGGTGACGGGCTGGGACATCGGCGGCGTGAACACCAAGGTCGCGCGCGTAAACGCCGGCGTCGTGCTCCGTGCGTGCACCCAGCCGTACGAGCTGCAGCGCGACCCCGGCGCGCTGGCCCCGCTGCTCGCCCGGCTCGCCGACGCCGTGGGCGCGGGGACCTCGGACGCGCACGCCGTGACGATGACGGCCGAGCTGTCGCAGTGCTTCCGGACCAAGCGCGAGGGCGTGCATTTCGTGCTCGATGCGCTGGAGGCGGCCTTCGGTGGCGCCGCGGTGCGCGTGTACGCGGTGGACGGGCGCTTTCTCGACGTCGCGGACGCGCGCCGCGAGCCGATCGCCGTGGCCGCCTCCAACTGGGCGGCGACCGCGCGCCTCGCCGCGCGCGCGTTCCTGCACGCCGTCCTCGTCGACGTGGGCACGACGACCACCGACGTCATCCCGATCGTATCCGGCCAGGTCGCAGCGCTCGGCCGCACCGACCCGGAGCGCCTGCGCGAGGGCGAGCTGCTCTACCTGGGTGCGCTCCGCACGCCCGTGGAGGCCATCGTCCAGCGGGTCCCGCTGGATGGGGCGTTCGCGGGAGTGTCCGCCGAAGGGTTCGCGCTGGCCGGGGACGTTCACGTGTGGCGCGGTACGCTGGACCCCTCGTCGTACACGACCCCCACCCCGGATGGCCGGCCGGCCACGCGCGAGTTCGCCGGCGAGCGGCTCGCGCGCGTGGTGTGCGCCGACCGCGAGCTGCTCGACGACCGCGCGATCACGGACATCGCCGACCACGTCGCCGAGGTGCAGATCGGCCGCATCCGTGCCGCGATCGCGCGCGTGCAGCGCCGCCTCCCCATCATCGACACGGCCGTGACCACCGGCCTGGGCGAGTTCCTGGCCGCCGACGCGGCCCGGCGCGCGGGGCTCCGGGTGCAGCCGCTGCACGCGGCCATCGGCGGCGCCCCGACGCAGTGCGCGGCGGCCGCGGCCGTCGCGCTCCTCCTCGCGGACGCTGGTGCCGCGTGAGGCAGTGCGTGATCGACACGGTGGTGAAGGTGGGCGGCGGCCTGCTGCGCGTGCCGGGCGCCTTTGACCGGCTCACCGCGGCGCTCGGCGCCCTGGAGCCCGTGCCGTCCATCGTCGTCGTGCCCGGCGGCGGGCCGTTCGCCGACGCCGTGCGCGTGGCGGGCGAGCTCACGAGGCTCACCGACCACGCGGCACACTGGATGGCGATCCTCGGGATGGAGCAGTACGCCCGCCTGCTCGCGGCGCGCGTCCGCGGCTCGCACCTGGTGGAGCGCGCGCCGGAGGCGCGGGACGCGCTCGCCGCCGGACGGATCCCCGTGCTCGCGCCGTTCCGATGGCTGCGCGAGGTCGACCCGCTCCCGCACTCCTGGGACGTGACGAGCGACAGCATCGCCGCCTGGCTCGCCGGCGAGCTGGGCGCAGGGCGGCTGGTGCTCGTCAAGCCGACCGCGATGCCGCTCGCCGACGCCGTCGATCGCCACTTCGCCCGCGCGCTGCCGGCCGGCGTGCGGGTGACGGTCGTCGGCGCGCCGGACGTGCACCGGCTGGGCGACGTGCTGCGGGAGCGGTTCCCGCATCAGCGCGCCAGCGTGCGGTGAACGTCCGCGCCGTCCGACGCCAGCGCCGCGAGCCTCCGCACCAGCGCCGCGCTCACCCGGCCGCTGCGCCCGCCCACGCACGCCGCCCCACGCACGCCGGCCACGTCCGCGCCCAGCTCGCGCGCGAGCACCACCCCGGCGGCGTCCAGCTTCCCGGCCACGGCGGCGAGCAGTCGCTCGTCGCGCGCGCGTGCGATCCAGTAGCCCACGGCGTCCGGGGCGAGCCACGCGAACAGCCCGCCCGCGTCCTTGAGCGCGGTGTCCAGGAGCACGCCCGCGGCGCCGGCGCGCGCCGCGAGCTCGAGCACCGCCGCCGGGAGAATGGCGCCCACGCGCACCGCGTCGGCGTACGCGGTGAGGATCACGCCGGCACCGGGGTTCCCGTCGCGAGCGCCGCGCACCGCCGCGGCGGCCAGCGCGTGCGCGCGCGCCACGCTGGTCACGCCGCCGAAGCCGATCTTCACGAAGGCGAGCCCCACGGCGGCCGCCGTCCGCGCCGCGCGCGCGACGTCGCGCTCGTCGCGCGCGTCGCCCAGCGCGGCGCTCACCGGTCGGTGCGGGTGCACGGCGGCATGGATGGACCGGAGCACCGGCGGTCGCACCGCGCCCAGCGCGCCGCGGCTCGGGGCCTTGGCATCCACGATGTCGGCGCCGCCGTCGCACGCGGCACGCGCGTCGGTGACGTCGGCGACGCTGACGAGCAGTCGCACGATGAGCTCGCTTGTGAGCGTGCACCCGGGGTCTATCTTGCGATCCGACGATAGCCGGCCGGGATGCGCATGGCAAAGGGTGTGCGGAATGGCGCGCCGGAGCGCGACGCCGAACAGGGAGCATCGTCCGCTCGGGCCGGCACGCCGCTCGCCGGCAAGGTGGTGCTGGTCACGGGCGCGTCCAGCGGCATCGGGCGCGCCATCGCGCTCGCCACCGCGGCGGCCGGCGCCGACGTCGTCCTCACCTACCGCACGAGTGAAGCGAATGCTCGGCGGGTGGCCAAGGGCATCGCCGCAGGGGGCCGGCGCGCCGCGGCGCTGCCCCTCGATCTCGCCGACGTCTCGTCCATCGCGGCGCTCGCGACGGATGCGCGCGAGGCGTTCGGCCGGGTGGACGTGTGGATCAACAACGCGGGCGCCGACATCCTCACCGGCGGCACGGCGAGGCTCTCGCGCCTCGAGCGTCTGGACCTCCTGATCGCCACGGACCTGCGTGGAACGATGCTCGCATCGTGGCACGCCGTGGAGCTGATGTCCGCGCAGCCCGAAGGTGGAGTGATCATCAACATGAGCTGGGACCACGCGCTCACCGGCATGGAGGGCACCAATCCGCAGATCTTCGCCGCCACCAAGGGCGGCGTGCTGAGCTTCAGCAAGGCGCTCGCGCGCTCCGTCGCCCCGCGCATCCGCGTCAACGTGCTCGCGCCCGGCTGGGTCGAGACGGCGTTCATCGCCGGCCTGGACGAGGCGAAGCGACGCGAGATCGCGAAGGCGACGCCGATGAAGCGCCTGGGCACTCCCGAGGACGTGGCGGCCGCCGCGGTGTACCTGGCCTCCCCCGAGGCGGCGTTCATCACGGGTCAGACCATGCTCGTGGGTGGCGGCGTGGTCATGTAGCCCACTCCCAGGCCCACTCCGTGCACACCGACCAGGTGCAGATGCGCGAGCCGCAGCGCGTGCTCTTCGTGACGGGACAGCTGGCGGAGCCGGCGCTCCGGCGCACGCTCGCGGACATGGCGCCACCGTTCGCCTACGACGTCGCCGTGCTGCGCATCACGGTGGCCGCGCTCATGACCACGCCGTGGATCGCGCGCTTCCTGCAGGTGCCGGCGGGCACCGACCTGGTGCTGCTGCCGGGGCTGTGCGAGGGCGACGTGGCGGCCGTCGCGGAGCGGGTGGGCGTGCGGGTGGAGAAGGGCCCCCGAGACCTTCGCGAGATCCCGGAGTACTTCGGCCGCGCGCGCTCGGCGCCCGACTACGGCGCGTGGGACATCGAGATCATCGCCGAGATCAACAACGCGCCCCGGCTCACGCGCGAGGCCGTGCGCCAGGAGGCGGAATACTACGCCGCTTCCGGCGCGGACGTCATCGACGTCGGCTGCACGCCGGGCCTTCCCTTCCCCGCCCTCGCGGACGTCGTGCGCGAGCTCGTGACCGCCGGCCTGCGCGTGAGCATCGACACGTTCGAGCCCACGGAGATCCGCACCGCCGTGGACGCCGGCGCCGAGCTGGTGCTCAGCGTGAACGGCTCCAACCTGGACGTCGCGCGGGACCTCGGCGGCACCAGCACGCGTGTGGTCGTGATCCCCGACTCGGGCGCCGGCCTGGAATCGCTGGACGCGAGCCTCGACGCGCTCGAGCGATGGCGCGTGCGCTACCTCATCGACCCGGTGATCGAGCCGATCGGGCTGGGCTTCACGCGCTCCCTGGAGCGCTACGCCGAGGTGCGGCGGCGCTACCCGGACGCGGCGATGCTGATGGGCGTCGGGAACATCACCGAGCTCACCGCCGCGGACACCACCGGCGTCAACGCCGTGCTCGTCGCCATCTGCCAGGAGCTGGGCGTGCGCAGCGTGCTCACCACGGAGGTGATCCCGTGGGCACGGGGCGCCGTGCGGGAGATCGACGTCGCGCGCCGGTTGATGCACTACGCCGTCACGCAGCGCGTGGCGCCCAAGCACGTGGACGACCGGCTGGTGACCGTGAAGGACCCGCGCATCCTGGGCTACGGCGAGGACGAGCTGCGCGCGCTGCAGGCGCGGATCACCGACCCTAACTTCCGCATCTTCACCGACCGGGAGACCATCACGGTGCTCAACAGCGAGAAGTTCGCCCGCGGGACCGACATCCAGGAGATCTTCGCGCAGCTCGACGTGGACGAGGCCACGCACGCCTTCTACCTGGGCAAGGAGCTGGCGAAGGCGCAGCTCGCGATCGCGCTCGGCAAGACCTATCGCCAGGAAGGCGCGCTCTCGTGGGGCTACCTCACCCCGCCGGAGCAGCCGCAGTCCGAGCACGTGAAGCTCACGCAGCGCTCCGCGCGCAGCGCCGCGCGGCGAGCGGCGGCCAGCCGGCGGCGAGGGAACGCGTGAGCCGCGGCGGCGCGTGGGACGGCCCACTGGTGGAGGAGCTGCTGCCGCTCCCCGACCCGCTGGCGTGCTGCGAGCGACTGGCGCGGCTCCCGTACC
>DATANT010000212.1:0-2131 GCA_036266115.1 Gemmatimonadaceae bacterium
TCGCGCTCGCGGCGCCGACTACCACGCAGCGGGGGCCCTGGGTGGCCGTGGCACCTGCCACCACGCGCTATCTACCCCCGGGGCGCAGCTTACGTTTGAGGCGGGCCACACGTGCATCGAGATCCACCGCGCCCACCGCGCCCGCGCGCGCCCTCGAACGTCCTGGCCCCCGAGCCCGTAGCCTTCAGACGGCATCCCGCACCCGCGACGCCGCTCTCACGCTCACTTTCCAGCCGCTCCCATGACCGCTCCCGTTCCCGATCTCTCCAGTCTCTCCTTTCTCCACGGGCTCTCCGCCCCACAGCTCGCCCGCGTCGCGGCCTTCGCCCAGCCACGCCGGCTGGACGGCGACGTCGTGGTGTTCGCCGAGGGGGAGCCGCGCACCGCGCTCGCCATCATCGTGGCGGGCACGGTGGCCATCGAGCGCACCGTGGAAGGGCGCCCCATCCGGCTCGTGGGATACGGCCCCGGCGAGGTGATTGGCGAGGGCGTGCTGATCGACGATGCCCCGCACGGCGCCACGGCCCGCACGCTGGGGCCCACGGAGCTCGTGCTGCTCCCCACGGACGGACTGGAGGCGCTCAGGACGGAGGACCCGACCACGTTCACCGCGCTCGTGACCAGCGCCGCGCGCGAGATCTCCGGTCGCCTGCGTCGCACCGACGCGGCGTACCTGCCGCGTGGCCCGCTGCCCGGCCTCTCGGTGGGACGCACGCGCCGCGAGCACGACCTGCTGGGCGAGCGCGACCTGCCCGACGAGGCGCTGTACGGCGTGCAGACGCTGCGCGCGATGGAGAACTTTCCCATCACCGGCATCACCGTGCACGAGTTCCCCGCGCTGGTGGAGGCACTGGCCGCCATCAAGGAAGCGGCCGCTCTCGCCAACCACGAGCTCGGGTTGCTGGATGCCGCCACCTGCGATGCGATCGTGCGCGCCACGCGCGAGGTGCGCGCCGGCCGCCACCACGAGCACTTCCTGGTGGACATGGTGCAGGGCGGCGCGGGCACGTCCACGAACATGAATGCCAACGAGGTGATCGCCAACCGCGCGCTCGAGCTGCTGGGCCAGCCGCGCGGCTCGTACGTGGCGGTGCACCCCAACAACCACGTGAACCTCAGCCAGTCCACGAACGACGTCTATCCCACCGCCATCAAGCTGGCGCTGCACCGGAGCATCGCCGAGCTGCAGGACGCGGTGCGGCTGCTCGCCGACGCGTTCGAGCGGAAGGGGCAGGAGTTCGCGCACCACCTCAAGATGGGGCGCACGCAGCTGCAGGACGCCGTGCCCATGACGCTGGGGCAGGAGTTCATCGCGTTCGCGCACACGCTGCTGGAGGACGTCGACCGGCTGGGCGAGGCGCAGGCGCTCATCCGCGAGATCAACATGGGCGCCACGGCCATCGGCACCGGCATCACCGCGCCACCGAAGTACGCCGAGTCGGTGCGGCGGCACCTCTCCGAGATCACGGGGCTCGCGCTCATCACCGCGCCGGATCTGGTGGAGGCCACGGCCGACACCGGCGCCTTCGTGCAGCTCTCGGGAGTGCTCAAGCGCAACGCGGTGAAGATCTCCAAAATCTGCAACGATCTGCGGCTGCTCTCGTCGGGACCGCGCGCGGGGTTGGGCGAGATCAACCTGCCGCCCATGCAGCCCGGCTCCTCGATCATGCCGGGCAAGGTGAACCCGGTGATCCCGGAGGTCGTGAACCAGGTGTGCTTCGACATCATCGGCGGCGACGTCACGGTGACGATGGCCGCCGAGGCGGGCCAGCTGCAGCTCAACGTCTTCGAGCCGATCATCGCCTACCGCCTGCTCGGCGGCCTGGGCTCGCTGCAGCGCGCGTGCACCGTGCTGCGCGAGCGGTGCGTGGACGGCATCACCGCCAACCCGGACCGCATGCGCTGGTTCGTGGAGAACTCCATCGGCATCGTGACGGCGCTGGTGCCGGTGGTGGGGTACGAGCAGGCCACGGACATCGCGAAGACGGCGCTCGCCACCGGACGGGGCGTCTACGAGATCGTCGGTGAGCGCGGCCTGATGACGCGCGAGGAGCTGGACCGGCTGCTCGATCCGAACGCGATGACGGGCGAGTAGGACGCGTGGGGCGCACCGGCCGGGATCCGGCCGGTG
>DATANT010000213.1:0-5813 GCA_036266115.1 Gemmatimonadaceae bacterium
TCGAGTGGGCGGCCCGCCCACTCGACGCCCCACGCGTCAGTCGATGCGCACCACCGGCCGCAGCTCCACCCGCACGGGCTGCACGTCGAACGGCGCCACGTCGAACGGCGCCACCTCGAACGCGGCGTCGAAGGGCTCCACGTCGATCACCACGTCGAACGGCTCCGCCTCGATCATCGCGTCCTCGGCCGCGCGCACGGCCGCCTCGGCGGCGCGCATCGCGTGGTCGGTGATGCCCTCGATGTCGTCGGCGTCCATGTGCAGGTAGACGCGGCCCTCCGGCGCGAGCATCCGCGTCCGCGGGGGACGGGGGGCGCCGGGCGGCACGACCGGGGTGGGCGCCATGCGCATGCGTGGCACCGGCGGTGTCATGGGCATGCCCTCCAGCATGCCCATGTGCCACGCGTCGCCCCGGTACACCTCGGACGGCCTGGCCGCCTTCACCTTCACCGTGCGGTAGCGGCCGTCGCTCCACACCCGGAGCTCCACGTCGTCGCCGGGCTTGGCGCGGGCCAGCTCGCGCGCGAAGCGCTGCGCCCGGGTGCTGGCCACCGCCTGGTCGGCCGTATCGGGCGCGGCCACGCGCAGGTCCACCCCGTTGATCGCCGCCACCCGCGTGCCCTCCACCACGCCCGCCTTCTCGGCGGGCCCGCCGGGCACCACGCCGGCCACGAAGGCGCCCAGCGTATCGCGCACCGTGCCGCTCGCGCGCACCGTCAGGCCGAGCGTGGCGCGGTCGTCGCTCGCCATGCGCAGGCGCATCGGCCCACCGCTGCCGCCCCAGCCGCCGGCCAGCTCGCTCGCCTTCACCGTGCGCACCTTCACCGTGCGCGTCTGGCCGTTGGCGAGCACGCGCAGCTCCACCTCGTCGCCCGGCTTCACGGCGCGCATGGCGCGGGTGAGTCGGCGCGCGGCCACGCCGCGCATGTCGTCCGCCTTCGCGTCGGCGGGGGACAGCCGCAGGTCCACGCCGTTGATGGCCACGATGCGGCTGCCCGCGGTGATGCCGGCCTTCGCCGCCGGGCCGGAGTCGGTGACCTGCTCCACGCGAACGCCGAGCGAGTCGCCGGCGCCCTCGTCGGCGGCGAGGGTGATGCCGAGCACGGCGTGGTCCGCGGCCACCGCGAAGGCGCGGGTCATCGTCCGCGCCGGCTGATCCTGCGCGGCGGCGAGCCGGGGAGCGCCCGCCAGGGCCGCGGTACCGAAGACGAGCAGTACGTATCGCATGATGCCTCGTTGGTCGTGATGCATGATCAGGCGTGATCAGGCGTGATCAGGCGGGCCCAGGAATGAGTCCCGCGCGCGGCGCACGACGACGCCCGCCATTGTGGGTATGACAGCATCGCGCCGCGTGACGGTTGCCGCCCCTGCCCTGTTCCGCCGCGGCGCGCCAGGCGGTATTCTCCTCGCATGCGCCGCACGCGTCTTCCGGCCGCCGGCCGCCTTGCCTCCCACGCCGCCTCGCGGCTGATCGCCACCCTGCTCGTGGCGATCGCGGCCGGCTGCGGCGCGCAGGGCGCCGCCGTCCCCGACGCCACCGCAGGCACGGCCCGGCAGGACGCACGGCACGCCACCGCCAGCGACACCTCCTTTGCCGGCCTCGTGGCCCGGCTCTCGGAGCCGGGCGGCTACTTCGACACCGACAACCTGGTGTCCAACGAGGCGTCGTACCTGCACGCCATCGGCGCCCTGCGCGCGCTCGGCGTACGGGGCGGCGCGTTCGTGGGCGTGGGCCCGGACCAGAACTTCTCGTACATCGCCGCCGTGCGCCCGCGCATCGCGTTCATGGTGGACCTGCGGCGCGACAACCTGCTGGAGCACCTGCTGCTCAAGGCCATCTTCGAGCGCGCGGAGAGCCGCGCCGACTACCTGGCACTGCTCTTCGGGCGCCCCGCGCCCCGGCCGGCGAGCGAGTGGCGAGACCGGTCGCTGCTGGAGATCGTGGAGTACCTGGACGCCACGCCGGCCCTGCCCGATACCGCCGCCGACACACGGGCGCAGGTGCTGAAGGTGGTGCGCACCTTCGGCGTGCCCCTCTCGCAGGCCGACCTGAGCACCATCGACCGCTTCCATGCCAGCTTCATCGCCGCCGGGCTGGACCTGCGCTTCACGAGCCTCAACCGCCCGTCGCGCTCGTACTATCCCACGTACCGGCAGCTGCTCCTGGAGCGCGACCTGGACGGCAACCAGGCCAGCTTCCTGGTCACCGAGGACGCCTACCGCTTCGTGCAGCAGATGCAGCGGCACGACCGGGTGATCCCGGTGGTGGGCGACCTGGCCGGCGAGCACGCCCTGCGCGAGATCGGCCGTCTGCTGCGCGAGCGCGGCGAGCGCCTCAGCGCGTTCTACGCGTCCAACGTGGAGTACTACCTCATGCGGGACGGCAGCTTCGAGCGCTTCGTCGCCAACCTGGCGGCCCTCCCGCGCACGCCGTCCAGCGCCATCATCCGCAGCTGCTTCGGGTGGACCTGCGGCCCCGCACATCCCGAGACGGTGCCGAGCTACTACAGCACCCAGCTGGTGCAGACCATCGGCAGCCTGGTGGACGAGCAGGCGCGCGGCGGCTACCGCACCTACGCGGACGTGGTGAGCAAGCACGTGGTGAGCGGGCGTTCCACCAGCGGCTCCGCGGTGGCGCCGGAGTAGCGCAGCCGCGAGCGTGATGGGAGCATGACCCGGTGCGCCGCTGCTGAGGCGGCGCATCACGACGGGGCGGAGGAGCATGTATCAGCGCTGCGCCTTCTGCGATGCGCCGTTCCAGGCCAACGGCGTGATCCAGGCCTTCCCGCGTGGGCGGCGCATCGCGTTCGCGCCCGACACCGGGCGCCTGTGGGTGGTGTGCCAGCGCTGCGAGCGCTGGAACCTGGCGCCGCTGGAGGAGCGATGGGACGCTGTGGAGGAGTGCGAGCGCCGCTATCGCGGCACGCGCCTGCGCCTCTCCACCACCAACGTGGGGCTCGCGCGCGCGGCGGACGGCGTGGAGCTGCTGCGCGTGGGCACGCCGCTGCGCCCCGAGCTCGCCGCCTGGCGGTGGGGCGACCAGTTCGGCCGCCGGCGGCGGCGCGCCTTGCTGCTGCTGGGCACGGCCACCGGCACCGCGGCGGCCCTCGCGCTGGGCGGCGCGGCCGCCATCGTGCTGCCCGCGGCCGCGCTGGCCGCCGTGGCCGCGCGCGGCGACCGGCTGCGCCGGCTGCTGGAGGGGCACCAGCCCGTCTGCCGGGTTCCGCTGCCCCACGGCGACCTGGGTGTGGTGCGCGCCGACCGGGTGGGCGAGGCGCGCCTGCTCATGGGCGGGCCGTGGGGCGATCGATGGGGGCTGCTCGTGAGCTACGGCACCGGCGCCGTGGTGCTCGAGGGCCCCAGCGCGCTCCGCGTGGCCGGCGTGCTGCTGGCGCACGTGAACTGGACCGGCGCCTCGCGTGGCGACGTGGAGAGCGCCGTGGAGCTGCTCGAGCGCCACGGCGACGCGTCGCGCTGCTTTCAGTTCGCCGCGTGCCGCCCCGAGCACGAGCGACACCGGCTGGCCGGGCTGCCGATGCCCGTGCGCCTCGCGCTGGAGATGGCCGCGCACGAGGAGCTGGAGCGGCGCGTGCTGCAGGGCGAGCTGGAGCTCATGGAGCGCTCGTGGCGCCAGGAGGACGCGGTGGCCACCATCGCCGACGAGCTGCTCAGTCCCGGCTGACGCCCTCCGGCAGCAGCACCTCCACAAACACCCCGTCCATGGTGGCCACCAGATCGCCGCGGCCGCCGTCCCGGTGATCGTCATCCACGTGCACCGCCGGATCGTGGGTCTCCACCCGCAGGGAGCGGCTGCGCCGCGTGGGCAGCGCCAGCGTGGCTGGCTGGCCATCGAGACTCGCGTCCAGATAGTCGGCAATGGCCCCGCGGTGCTCCTCCGTGGCCCACACCACGTCCAGCAGGCCGTCGGTGGGATCCGCCCCCGGGGCCAGCACCACGCGCGAGCCGATGGCGTCGATGTTCATGGCCACCGCCAGAATGAACGCCCCCGTCACCTCGGTGTCGTCGAGCACCAGCCGGCCGGGACGGGCGGGCACGTTGCGCAGCACGTTGCGCAGCAGCCGCTGACCGGCCGCCACCTCCTCCTCCCGTCCGCCCGCCTCGCCCTTGCTGCCCTCCGCCTCGGCGGTGGCCAGCAGGCGGGCCATCAGCCCCACGCCGGCGGCCTCCACGAAGCGCGCCGTGCCCCACGCGCCACGGGCGTGGCCCACGTCCAGTCGCGCGCGCCGCGCGTGAGGCCAGCCGGCTACCAGCGCCTCCGCCTCGCCCGCCGTGCCCAGCGCCCGCGCCACGTTGTTGGCCGTGCCCAGGGGCAGGATGGCGAGCGGCACGCCGCGGCCCGCCAGCAGGGCGGCCACCTTCGCCACCGTGCCGTCGCCACCGGCGACGGCCACCAGGTCGCCCGGATCGCGCAGCGCCCGGTCCATGTCGGATCGCCGCGTGGAGTGGTACGCCACCGCGTGTCCCGCGCCACGAATCAGCGCGCACAGCTCGTCGGCGCTCGGGTGCGCCACGCCGGCGCGCGGGTTGTGCAGCAGCGTCACGCGCATGACGTCCTCGCGCCGGGCGCGGACGGGAGGGTGCGAATGTTGCCCCACCTCCTCGCACCACCCCCGCCCCAGGAGGCACGACCCGCATGCGCATCCTCGTCGCCAACGATGACGGCATCTACAGTCCGGGACTCCTCGCCCTGGCCCAGGCCGCGGCGCAGTTCGGCGAGGTGCGGATCGTCGCGCCCGACGTGGAGCAGTCGTCCATGGGCCACGCCGTCACGCACTCGCGGCCGTTGAGCGTCCGGCCCACTCCCATCGGCGGCTTCGAGGCATTCCGCGTGAACGGCACGCCCGCCGATTGCGTCGCCCTGGGCGTGCATCTGTGGGAGCGTGCGGACGTCGTGCTCTCCGGCATCAACCTGGGCCCCAATCTGGGCAACGCCATCTGGCACTCGGGCACCCTGGCCGCCGCCAAGCAGGCCACGCTCCTGGGCCTGCGCGGCATCGCCTTCAGCACGCCCACGCGCGGCAGCGAGCCTGACTTCGACCGGCTGCGACCGTTCGTCACGCAGGTGCTCACCATGCTGCTCGGCGACCCGATGCTGCGCCTGGTGAACGTGAACCTGCCCCAGAGCCCCGAGGGCCTCTGCTGGACGCGGCAGTCGGTGCGGCACTACGACGGGCGCGTGGTACCGGGCAAGGATCCGATGGGCCGTGAGCATTACTGGCTGAGCGTGCGCCCGGTGGAGGAGGTGGAGGAGGGCACCGATCGGTGGGCCATGCGGCACGGGCTGGTGTCCATGACGCCGCTCCGCCTGGACCTCACCGACGAGGACGAGCTGCGACGGGCGCAGGAGCGCCACCCGCTGGATTGAGGCGAGCCGCCCGCGCCGTCGGGCGACGCGCTGTCAAGAAGCGTTCCCCGTGCGAGCGCCACGACATAGCTTACGACGCATGGGATCCCATACGACTGCCTCGAGTGGATCGCCCACCGCCGGTGATGTGGCGCGCGCCATGACCGCGCTGCGCCGCCTGGTGCGCACGCTCCGTCTCTCGGCATCCGCCATCGAGCGCGACATCGGGGTGAGTGGCGCGCAGCTCTTCGTGCTGCGGCAGCTGCAGCAGCGCCCCGCCGCCTCGCTCAACGAGCTGGCCGAGCGCACGCTCACTCACCAGAGCTCCGTGTCCACCGTCGTGCGCCGGCTGGCGGAGCGCGGCCTCGTGGCCCGCTCCCCCGCCGCCGACGACGCGCGTCGGCTGGAGATCGCGCTCACCGCGCAGGGCGCCGCCCTCGCGCGCCGC
>DATANT010000214.1:0-12062 GCA_036266115.1 Gemmatimonadaceae bacterium
CGACAAGACGCGCGCGGCCATCCAGGAGATGACCGTGGAGCTGCTCGACCTCTACGCGCGGCGCCAGATCGCCACCCGGCCGCAGCACGTGCCCGACTCCACCTGGCAGCGGCAGCTCGAGTCGAGCTTCCTCTTCGAGGACACGCCGGACCAGCGCCGCGCCACGGTGGACGTCAAGACCGACATGGAGAGCGCCCGCCCCATGGACCGGCTGCTCGTGGGCGACGTGGGCTACGGCAAGACGGAGATCGCCGTGCGCGCCGCGTTCAAGGCGGTGCAGTCCGGCCGGCAGGTGGCGGTGCTCGTGCCCACCACCATCCTGGCCGACCAGCACGCCCGCACCTTCGGCGACCGGCTGGCCGACTTCCCGGTGCGGGTGGAGGTGGTGAGCCGCTTCCACACGCCCAGGGAGCAGGCGAGCCTGCTGGCCGAGCTGGCCGCGAAGAAGATCGACATCGTCATCGGGACGCACCGCCTGCTCAGTCCGGACGTCTCGTTCGCGGACCTGGGGCTCATCGTGGTGGACGAGGAGCACCGCTTCGGCGTGAAGCACAAGGAGCGGCTCAAGCAGCTCAAGCTCGACACCGACGTGCTGACGCTCACCGCCACGCCCATCCCGCGCACGCTGCACCAGTCGCTGGCCGGGCTGCGCGACATGACGCTGATGCAGACGCCGCCGCGCGATCGCTCGCCGGTGCTCACGTTCGTGGAGCCGTGGGACGAGGGGCTGATCCAGGAGGGCATCGCGCGCGAGCTGGATCGCGGCGGCCAGGTGTTCTTCGTCCACAACCGCATCGAGACCATCACGGCCATCTGCGATCACCTGCAGCGACTCGTGCCGCGCGCGCGCTTTGCCGTGGGTCACGGCCAGATGCGCGAGAAGGAGCTGGAAGACGTGATGCGGCGCTTCGTGAACGGCGAGGTGGACGTGCTCGTCTCCACGCTCATCGTGGAGAGCGGCCTGGACGTGCCCAACGCCAACACGATGTTCGTGAACCGCGCCGATCACTTCGGGCTCGCGCAGCTCTATCAGCTGCGCGGCCGCGTGGGGCGGTCGCACCGCCGCGCGTACTGCTACCTGCTCGTGCCCGACCAGGTGGACACCGACGCCGAGCACCGGCTGCAGGTGCTGGAGCACCACACGGAGCTGGGCTCGGGCTACCGCATCGCGCTCAAGGACCTGGAGCTCCGCGGGGCGGGCAACCTGCTCGGCCCGGAGCAGTCGGGGTTCGTGCACGCCGTGGGGTTCGACCTCTACCTGCGACTGCTGCAGGAGACGGTGGACCGGGTGACGCGCGGCAACGGCGCGCCGCGCGTGGTGCCGGCGGACGTCTCGCTGGACGTGCCGGCGTACCTGCCCGACGACTACGTGGCGTCCCCGGCGGCCAAGCTCGATCTCTACCGGCGGCTCACGGCCACCGTGGAACCCACGGTGGTGGACGCCATGGAGGCCGAGGTGCGTGACCGCTTCGGCCCCCTGCCGCCGGCCGCGCAGGCGTTCTTCGCCTCGGCCATGCTGCGCATCGTGGGGGGGCTGCTGCACATCGAGGGGATCCTGGTGCGCGGCGACGAGGCCCGCATTACCTTTCGGGAGGATGCGGTCCCGCGCATGCGGGGGCTGTCCGCCGCGTTCCACGAGGTGCAGTTCCAGGCCGAGGTCCGCCGCGCCCAGCCGCTGTCGCTCAAGCTCACGCGGCTCGGCGGTGCGACCATGCTCCCCGGTCTCGTCCGCGCGCTGCGCGGTCTGCTGGCGCCCTGATGGCGCCGGGATCGCGCGCCTCCTCCGGGGCGCGTATCCGTCTGTCCGAACGCCGCGGAGCCTCCGGGGTAGACCCCGGCGACCGTGGCGTGTGTCTTAGCCGCTCCCTCGTTCCGTCACATTCTCTCCGCGTACTCATGAAACGGCACATTCTGCTCGTCGCCGGCGCCGTCGTCGGCCTTTCGGCGTGTGATGGCCTCAAGGAGGCCATGACCGCCCACACGGATGTCGCCGCCAAGGCCGGATCGCAGGAGCTGTCGGTCACCCGGCTCTCCACGCTCCTCGGCGAGTCGCAGGTGCCGCTCACCCCCGACGTCGCCCGGACGGTCACCCAGATGTGGGTGGACTACCAGCTGCTGGCGCAGGCCGCGGCCGAGAACGATTCGCTCAACGATCCGGGCACGGTGGATTCGGCCATGTGGGCGGCCATCGCCAACCTCAAGGTCGGCAAGCTGCTCCAGGACATCAGCCCCGCCTGGGCGGCGGACAGCACGCCGCTCTCCGAGGCCGACTACGAGCGCGGCGACCTGCTGGCGGCCCGCCACATCCTGTTCGCCTTCCCGCGCGACGGGCAGGTGACCGAGGCGCAGCGCGATTCGGTGCGCCAGCGCGCCGAGAGCGTGCTGGCCCAGGTGACGCCGGCCAACTTCGCGCAGCTCGCCTCGCGCTACAGCGACGACGGCAGCAAGGCGCAGGGCGGCGACCTCGGGGTGTTCCCGCGCGGCTACACGGTGCCCGAGTTCGAGAAGGCCACGCTCGGCCTGAAGCCCGGCCAGATCTCGCCGCTGGTGCAGAGCCAGTTTGGCTACCACATCATCATGCGGTCGCCCTACGCCGACGTGGATCAGGCCCGCCTGACGCAGATCGCCCGCGCCCGCCGCGCGCAGGTCGCCGAGAGCACCTACATGGCGAAGATGGAGGCGGACGCGAAGGTCACCATCCGCCCGAACGCCGCGAAGAAGGTGAAGGAAGTGGCGGCCGATCTGGACGCGCACCGCGGTGACAAGGCGGTGCTCGCCACGTCGAGCGCCGGCGACCTCACCGCCGCGCGCGTGGCGAAGTGGATCGCCGTGGCCCCGCCGCAGCAGCAGCTCCGGCAGAACATCGAGCAGGCGCCGGACAGCGCGCTGCCGCAGCTCGTCCGCCGCTTCGTGCAGTACGAGCTGCTCATCGACAAGGCCGACAGCGCGGGCATCAAGGTGGACAGCACGCAGATGACCGAGCTGCGCCAGGCGTTCGGCGCCGCCGTGTCGGGCGTGTGGTCGGGCATCGGCGTGAACCCCGCCGGCCTGGCCGACAGCGCCAAGACGCCGGCCGAGCGCCAGCAGCTCGCCGCGCGGCGCGTGGAGAGCTTCATGGACGCGCTCCTCGCCCAGCGCGCGCAGTTCGTGGACGTGCCGAGCGCCGTGGAGGAGGCCGTCCGCACCAAGTACAGCTACAAGGTGAACAACACCGGCATCGACCGCGCCGTCGAGATGGCCACGCGGGTGCGGGCGCAGGCCGACTCCGCCAAGGCCGCGTCGCAGCCCCCGACGGCCGTCCCCATGCCGGGCTCCACGCCCCAGGGCGCCCCGCCGGGTGCTGCTCCGCAGCGTCCCGCGTCGGGCCAGCCCTGATCACGGGTCCCGGGTCACGGCCGAGCCTTCTCGCCGTGGCCCGGTCGCTCGGACCCCCGCCGCTCACCTTGGGTAGGTAGACGCATGAGACTTTCCCGCCGTCCCGCGCTGCTGTTCGCCGCGGCTGCCACGCTCCTCGCGGTAGCCGCTGCTCCCGTCGCGGCGCAGCAGCCCACGCCGGCTCCACGACCCTCGGACGCGCTGCCGGTCATGCACGCCCCCACGCCCGGCGGTGCGCTGCCCATCAACCGTATCGTCGCCATCGTGGGCGATCGCCCGATCCTCGAGAGCGAGGTGGAGGAGATGATCAACGCCCAGCGCGCTCGCGGCATGCGGGTGCCGGAGGATTCGGCTGGGCAGATCGAGGTGGTGCGGCAGGTGATCGGGCAGCTCGTGGACGAGGAGCTGCTCTACCAGGCGGCCACGGCCGACACGAGCATCGTGATCACCGACCAGGACCTCAAGACGCAGGTGGACCAGACGGTGGAGCGGGCGCAGGCGCAGGTGGGTGGCGAGGCGCAGCTGCGCGAGGCGCTGCGCTCCGAGGGGCTGGGCTCGCTGGAGGAATGGCGGCGCAGCCTCACCGAGCAGGTGCGGAAGTCGCAGGCCCAGCAGCGGCTGCTGCAGAAGCTCAAGTCCGAGGACAAGCTGCCCCCCGTGCCGGTGAGCGACGCGGAGGTGCAGGAGGCGTTCGAGCGCAACAAGGAGGCGCGGCCCCGCAAGCCCGCGCAGGTGGGCTTCCGCCAGATCATCGTGGCGCCCAAGCCCACGCAGGCGGCCAAGAACCGCGCGCGCATCAAGGCGGAGTCGCTGCTCGTGGAGATTCGCGGCGGCGCGAACTTCGAACAGGTGGCCAAGCGCGAGTCCATGGACGGCACGCGCGAGACGGGCGGCGATCTGGGGTGGAACCGTCGCGGCAAGATGGTACCCGAGTTCGAGCGCTGGATGTTCGCGCTCGCCCCCGGCCAGATGAGCCCCGTGGTGGAGACGCCGTTCGGCTACCACATCATCCGCGTGGACCGCGTGCAGCCGGCCGAGGTGAAGGCGCGGCACATCCTCATCATGCCCACGCTCGATTCGGCCGACGCGGGGCGCGCCCGCCTGGAGGCAGACTCGGTGGCGCAGGCGTTGCGCGCGGGCGCCAACTTCGACTCGCTCTCCAAGGTGCACCACGACTTCCCGGAGCAGCAGCTGGTGAGCGACTGGCCCATCGACAGCCTGCCGGCGTCGTACCAGTCCGCCCTGCGCGGCCAGGCGGCGAACACGGTGACGGCGCCCTTCGCCATCGAGAACCCGCGCACCGGCTTCCCCAAGTACGTGGTGGCGCAGGTGTTCTCGGCGTCGGCCGGCGGCGAGTACACGCTGGAGGACGTGCAGAACATCTTCCGCAAGCAGCTCAGCGAGGAGCGCGCCATTCGCCGCTACATCGACGGGCTGCGCAAGTCCACCTTCGTCACCATCCGCCTCTAGCATGACCGCGCCCGCCACCGCCGTGGCGGCTGGCGGGGAACCGCGCCCGCGGCTCGCCGTCACCCTGGGCGACCCGCGTGGCATCGGGCCGGAGATCGTGCGCGCGGCGCTCGGCCACGCGGAGGTGCGGGCGGCGTGCGAGCTCGTGGTCGTGGGCCCCACCGGCACCGGCGTGCCGGTGGACGAGCCCATCGGCGAGTGGGTCGCCGGTGGGAGCGATGCACTCGCTGGTGGGCTCGCCGGACGCGCCATCGAGCGGGCCGTCGCCCTCGCGCAGGGCGAGGCGGTGCAGGGGATCGTCACCGCGCCCATCCACAAGGCGGCGCTGCTGGCCGGCGGCTACGACTTTCCGGGTCACACCGAGATGCTGGCCGCGCTCACCGGCGCGCCCACGGCCATGATGCTGGCGTCGGACCGTCTGCGCGTGGTGCTGGCCACCACGCACATCGCGCTGCGCGAGGTGCCGGACGCGGTCACCTGCGAGACGATCGTGGCGGCGGCGACCATCACGCGCGCGTACCTGGTGCGGTGGTTCGGCATCGCCGAGCCGCGGATCGCGCTGTGCGCGCTCAATCCGCACGCCGGCGACGGCGGCCGCTTCGGCACGGAGGACGAGCGCGTGCTGGCCCCCGCCGCGCGCGCCGCGGGGCTGGCCGGGCCGTTCCCCGCCGACACGGTGTTCGTGCGCGCCATGCGCGGTGCCTTCGACGCCGTCATCGCCCCCTATCACGATGTCGGCATGACGGCCATCAAGGTGGCGTCCTTCGGGTCGGCGGTGAACGTGACGCTCGGGCTCCCGTTCCCGCGTACGTCGCCCGATCACGGCACGGCGTTCGACATCGCCGGCACCGGCGCCGCCGACCCGGCCAGCTTCGTGGCCGCCACTCTGCTCTGCGCCCGCCTCGCCGGCCGCGAGGCGCGGGTCCGCCGCGGCGCCTGATGGCGCCGCACGACGCGCACGCCCGGCCGCGCGCCGGCACGGTGCCCGCGCACGCGCACGACCATGCCGGCCCACGAAGGCACGCCGGCCACACGCACGCGCATCCAACGGGCGACGACCACGTGCGGCGCCTACGCGTGGCGCTCATCCTCACGGCGGTGTTCCTCCTCGCCGAGGTGGCGGGGGGCCTGCTCTCGAACTCGCTCGCGCTGCTCGCCGACGCCGGGCACATGGCCACGGATGCCGCCGCGCTCGCGCTCTCGCTGTTCGTGGCCTGGTTCAGCCGGCAGCAGGCCAGCGCCAGCAAGACGTACGGCTACCTGCGCTGGGAGGTGCTCGCCGCCTTCATCAACGGCAGCGTGCTCCTGCTCGTGTCGGCATGGATCGCGTGGGAGTCGCTGCTGCGGCTGCGCGATCCGGAGCCGTTGCGCGGGGGGCTCATGCTGGGCGTCGCCGTGGTGGGGCTGCTGGTGAACGTCGTGGTCGCGCGCATCCTGCACCCGGCCAGCGAGGGGAGCCTGAACGTGCGCGGCGCCTACCTGCACGTGCTCGGCGACCTGCTCGGCTCCGTGGGCACCGTGACCGCGGCGGTGATCGTGCGCTACACCGGCTGGCTGCCCGCCGATCCCATCGCCTCGCTGCTCGTCACCGCGCTCATCGTCTTCAGTGCCTGGCGCCTGGTGCGCGAATCCGTGGACGTGCTCCTGGAGTCGGCGCCGTCGTGGGTGTCGCCGGACGCCGTCCGGCACCAGTTGCTGCTCATTCCCGGCATCGAGTCCGTGCACGATCTGCACATCTGGACCGTCTCCTCCGGCGTCGTGGCGATGAGCGCCCACGCGGTGGTGCCCGAGCCCCAGGCGCACCAGCACGTGCTGGAGCACGTGCACGACGCCATGCGCCTGTTCGGCATCGACCACGTGACCGTGCAGCTCGAGCGGCGCGAGATGTACGAGCGGGAGCTGCACCTGCACGAGTGAGCGCGGCGGGGGCGGGGCTGCCCCACCCCCCGCCGGAGCCTCGGAGCGTGCAAGCGGCGCCACGCCACGCCGTTGCGCGGCGCCGAGACCGCGAGGGCGGCACCGTCTCGTGCGCGCAACAGGTGACCTTCCCCGTCGCTGAGCCGTCCATCGATCGGTTCACCGACTCCCGCCTGATGATCCTCGCCGACTATCGCATCGAGAAGTACCGCACGCCGCTCGTCATCTGGACCGTGGATGGCGAGCGCGTGGCTGGAGAGGTCTTTCTCCAGCCGTCCCAGAATGCGCGCGCCGGCCCGGAGACGGTCGGCGACCTTCTGAACGCGGCCGAGCCGTTCTTTCCCATGCGCTGCGACAACGGCGCCATTCGCTTCGTGTCCAAGCAGCGCGTGGCGGAGGCGCTGGTGGCCAGCGAGACCGACGGGGAGGAGCGCAGCCGTGCCGGTGCGCGCAGCGCCGTGGTGGAGGTGGTGATCGCCACGCGCGAGCCGTTCGTGGGCTGCATCTACTACGAGGTGCCGTCCGCACGTCCGCGGCTACTCGACTTCCTCAACCGGCAATCGCAGCAGTTCCTCCGCGTGCACACCGACGACGGCCTGCGCCTCGTCAACCGCGACCTGATTTCCGGCATCCGTCCGCTCGACTGATGGCGCAGATCGATCGCCTGCTGGCCGCGATGGTGGGTCATCGCGCCGATGGCCTGCACTTCGTGGCCGACGAGGCCGTCCAGTTGCTCTCCGGGACCGCGCTCCGGCCGCTCACGCGTCAGGCGGTGTCGGCCGCGCAGCTCGTGGCGCTCCTGCGCGAGGTGGCGCCCTCCGCCGCCATCGCGGAGCTGGACGCCGAGCGCCCGGTGACCTTTCGCTACCGCACCGACGAGGGCGCGTTCCTGGCCAGCGCGGCCAGGGAAGGTGGTCGGTGGCAGGCCACGGTGCGGCTGGACGACGGCAGCGCCGGCACTCCGGATCCGGCGCCAGCGTCCCCCGCGGCGCCGGATCTGGGCCCCATCGCCGCCTACGACGCGGGGCCCGTGTCGGGTGCGGAGCAGGGCGCCGCGCCGGTGGTCACCGAGGAGCGGCACGACGGCGATGCCCGCAATGCCATGGAGGCGCTGCTGCGGGTGCTCGCCGAGGCCGGCGGCTCCGACCTGCACCTGCGCTGCGGCGAGCCGCCCATGCTGCGCAAGGATGGCGAGCTCGTTCGGCTGGAGGCGCATGCCACCCTGGAGAACGGTCCGCTCGAGGCCATGCTCTTCAGCATCATGCCCGCGCGCAACCGCGGTGAGTTCGCGCAGGTGAACGACACCGACTTCGCCCACGAGATCCTCGGCGTCGGGCGGTTCCGCGCCAATGCGCTGCGCGACCGCCGCGGCGCCGCGGCGGTCTTCCGCATGATCGCGGCGGGGGTGGTCACCGTGGAGCAGATGGGCATCCCGCCCGCGGTGCAGGCGCTCTGCCAGCTCTCCCGCGGGCTGGTGCTCGTCACCGGCCCCACCGGCTCCGGCAAGAGCACCACGCTCTGCTCGCTCATCGATCTCGTGAACCGGTCGCGCAGCGACCACATCATCACGATCGAGGACCCCATCGAGTTCGTGCATGCCAACAAGCGCTGCCTCATCACGCAGCGGCAGGTCGGGGTGCACACCTCCTCGTTCAAGAGCGCGCTCCGCGCCGCGCTGCGCGAGGATCCGGACATCGTGCTGGTAGGGGAGCTGCGCGACCTGGAGACGGTGTCCATCGCCATCGAGACGGCGGAGACGGGGCACCTGGTGTTCGGCACCCTGCACACCACCACGGCGGCGGGCACGGTGGACCGGATCATCGATCAGTTCCCGGCCGACCGGCAGGAGCAGATCCGCGTGATGCTCGCCGAGTCGCTCAAGGGCGTGATCTCCCAGACGCTCTGCCGCAAGGTGGGAGGCGGGCGGGTGGCCGCGCGCGAGGTGCTGCTCTCCATCCCGGCGGTGAGCAACCTCATTCGCGAGGGCAAGACGTTCCAGCTCCCCTCGGTGATCCAGACGTCCCGCCGCCTGGGGATGACCACCCTGAACGACGCGCTGCTGGAGCACGTGGACGCCGGCGTGGTGGAGCCGGCGGAGGCCTATGCCAAGGCGCAGGACAAGACCGGGCTGGCGGCGGCGCTGCGCACCCGCGGCCACGACGTGAGCTTCGCCGAACCGGACGAGCCCAAGGCGGCGGCCAGCGCCGGGACGAAGACCGGCGCCACGCGCGCCGTCGGGCGCTGAGCCCGCGTGGCGAGCGGGCGGCCGGGGCAGGCTGCCCGGCGGCAGAACCGGAGCTCCCGAGTGGGGAGGGAAGCGACGCGAGGGGGCGAGGCCACCGTGGCCTCGCCCCCTCGTCCTGGTACGCTGTGATCGGGCGCTAGCCGGGGACGTGCTACGGCGAGGCGCCGGCCGAGTCCTGTGGATCCCTTCGCTCGCTCCCGGCGGCCGACCCTTCCTGGCTCAGCTCGCCTCGGGTGCGATCGTACTCGTCGCGGGCACTGTAGCCGTAGCCGCCGAGCACCTCACCGCCACGCATGTAGTCGTGGCCATAGCCGCGACCGGTGGGGTAGCTCGACCGATTCCGGGGCTCCTCCTGCTGCGCCATTCGTACCTCCGGCGTTAGAGACGACGTGCCACCGCCGGTGGTCGCACCGTGCGTGCCGCGGGGGTGGCGGACCGGCTAAAAGCAGAGATTGGATGTCGCGGGTTGTTCCGGCGCACGGCTTCGCCATAAATTTCTCGGCTATGCAGATCAGGAACATCGCGATCATCGCGCACGTCGATCATGGGAAGACCACGCTAGTCGACAAGATGCTACGGCAGGCCGGTGCCTTCCGTGAGCATCAAGTGGTAGCAGAGCGGGTGATGGATTCCAGTCCGCTCGAGCGGGAACGTGGCATCACGATTCTCGCCAAGAACACCTCCATTCGCTGGCACGGTACCAAGATCAACGTGGTCGATACGCCGGGGCACGCGGACTTCGGCGGGGAAGTGGAGCGCATTCTGCGCATGGTGGACGGCGTGGTGCTCGTCGTGGACGCCTTCGACGGCCCCATGCCGCAGACCCGGTTCGTGCTGCGCAAGGCACTCGCGCTCGGGCGAACGCCCATCGTGGTCATCAACAAGATCGATCGGCCCGGCGCCGATCCGATGCGGGTGCATGACGAGGTGCTCGACCTGTTCATCGAGCTGGAGGCCGATTCGGCGCAGCTCGACGCGCCCGTGGTCTACGCGTCGGGCCGGAACGGTATCGCTACGATGGACCTGGACGTGCCCGCCGTCAACCTGGAACCTTTGTTCCAGACGATCGTGGATCACGTGCCGCCGCCGCCGTCCGATTTGGACGGTCCGTTCCAGATGCTCGTCTCCACCATCGACTACTCGCCGTACCTCGGACGCCTCGGTATCGGGCGCATCGAGCGCGGCACGGTGCGCGTGGGCGAGTCGGTGGCACTGTTGCCGCTGGAGGTCACGCGGGCGCCGGATCGGGCGCGCGTGTCCAGGCTGTACATCTACGAGGGGCTCGAGCGCATCGAGGTGCAGGAGGCCTCGGCTGGCGAGATCGTGGCCATGGCCGGGCTCGAGGGAGTGGAGATCGGCCTCACGGTGACCGACGCCGAGCATCCCGAGCGCCTCGAGGGGATCGCCGTGGAGGAGCCCACGATCTCCGTGGACTTCTCCATCAATACCTCGCCGTTCGCCGGCAAGGACGGCAAGTTCGTCACGTCGCGGCAGGTGCGCGAGCGACTGACCAAGGAGCTCGAGCGCAACGTGGCGCTGCGGGTGGAGGACACCGACTCCACCGATACCTGGAGCGTGTCGGGGCGCGGCGAGTTGCACCTCTCCATCCTGATGGAGACGATGCGGCGCGAGGGCTTCGAGTTCCAGGTGTCCCGGCCGCGGGTCATCACCAAGACCGGGGTGAACGGGGAGCGGCTGGAGCCATACGAGGAACTGGCCATTGACGTACCCGAGGACGCGCTTGGTGCCGTGATCGAGAAGCTCGGCCCGCGTCGTGCGGAGATGATCGAGATGAAGAACCCGGGGCAGGGGCTGGTTCGCCTGCTCTATCGGATCCCGGCGCGCGGGCTGTTCGGCTACCGGTCCGAATTCCTCACCGATACTCGCGGGGCCGGCATCATGCATCACCGGTTTCTGGAGTACGGGCCCTGGGCGGGCACGCTGGCCAGCCGCGCGCGGGGCGTGCTCGTGTCCATGGAGAGTGGCACGATCGTCGCGTTCGCGCTCGCGAACCTGGCGGAGCGCTCCACGCTGTTCGTGGGGCCTGGCGACGCGGTGTACCAGGGGATGATCGTGGGCGAGAACTCGCGGCCGGGGGACATGGACGTGAACCCGACGCGGGAGAAGAAGCTCACGAACATGCGGAGCAAGTCCACCGACGAGAACGTGCAGCTCGAGCCTCCGCGGGAGCTCACGCTCGAGAGTGCACTGGAGTACATCGAGGACGACGAGCTGATCGAGGTGACGCCTCAGTCACTCCGGCTGCGCAAGCGGTTCCTCGACCCCAACGATCGCAAGAAGCTGTCGCGGGAAGCCAAGCGCGAGCGGGCTTCCATCTAAACACTCCTAAGGAGACATTCGCATATGCTGGACACGTTCGGGTCGCCGTGGGCGGTCGCGGAGGACCAGGCAGCCGTCCTGCCGCTCGCGCTGCGCGCTCGGCGCGGGGACGAAGACCTCGATGAGCTGGACGAGGACGTCGTGGACGAGGATCTCGACGAGGACGAGGATCTCGACGAGGACGATCTCGACGACGAGGAGGACGAGGACGAGGAGGATCTGGACGACGACCTGGACGAGGACGACGACCTGGCCGACGCACTCGACGAGGATCTGGACGAGGATCTGGACGAGGAGGACTGAGGCAGCGCCGCCGCGCGCGGGTGGCGCGCGGCGGGCACCTCGCGGGGCGGTGGGGCGAGCTGGTGGGGCGGAGCGCGATGGCCCGCAGAACTTTCGGGTCCGCGCCCCTTGACCCAGGATTTCGACCCGCTATTATTCCCTTTCCCCGCTAGTCCAGGGGGCGCGCCGAGAGGCGCAAGACGTTGTTTGACAATCGAATGGGACTCGTGCGATGGCTCTCGTTGATCCGCCGGCTTGTGGGCCGGCGGGGAGAGAACAATACCACGAAATCATAGTGATTCCGGATGTATCTCTTGGATACGTCCGAGGGATGCGTTTGGAAGAGCAATCGAGCACTTCAGAGAGCAGTATCTCTATTGGAGAGTTTGATCCTGGCTCAGGACGAACGCTGGCGGCGTGCTTAACACATGCA
>DATANT010000215.1:0-1956 GCA_036266115.1 Gemmatimonadaceae bacterium
GTTCTTCTGCGGGGTGACCGGCGCGCCCTCGCTGCGCACGCTGCTGCGCCCGGGCGCCCCACGCGACCTCGATCACGGCGCGCTCGGCGTGTGCGTGCGGTTGGGCAGCTACGTGGGCGACGACGCGCCGTTCCGCGCCATCCGGGCGGTACTCGCGTCGGCCTCGGCGCGCTGGTCGCGCCGCACGCTCTCCGTGGAGGAGCGGCCGATGATCGTGCCCCTGCCCACGAGCACCGGGGACGACACGACGTGACGCACGCCTACGCGGAGCTCATGCGGGCGGCCGTTCATCGCTGCGACTCGAACGCGGGGCCAATCGTGCTCCCGGTGAGCGACGGGCGGGATTCGCGGCATGTGCCGTTCGCGCTGGCGCATGTGGGCGCGCCGCCGGCGCTCTGCGTCCGCTACGAGGACGGCGAGGCGGCGATTGCCTGCCGACTGGCCGCGGCGGCCAGCGTGCCGCCGAGGCGGTGCCGATCTCGCTGGATCGTACGGTCTGGAGTTCCGGACGAACTGGGCGACGGAACTCCTCCCGGACGAGCACGCCCCGTCCCTGGATCTGGCCGAGCGGCTGGCGGGGCGGGGGACGGTCTGCGACGCGATCGCTGGTGACGTGCTCTCGTCGGACCTCTCCCTCGCGGCGGAGCGCTGGCGATGATGGAGCGGCGGGACTGGCGCGGGCTGACAGCCGAGCTCGGCCCGGACTCCTACACGCGGCTGCTGCATCCCGAGATGGAGCGGCTGAACACGCAGTAGGGCGCGGTGCAGCGCGTGGCGGCCGAACAGGCCGCTACGCCGACGCGGCCAGCCCGGTGGGATCGTTCTGCCTCAACAACCGAACCCGTGGGGGAGATCGCCCTCGCGCCCGTTCCGGGTCTACCGCGCCTTCCGCACCCTGGCCTCGGTGCGGACGCCGTAGCTGGATCATCGGCGCCTCGACGTGCCTATCCGGAGTTCGCCTCGATCCCGATTCGGGATGACAAGGCCATCACCGCTCGTGAGCGGCGCGGTCGACGGCGTTCAGCGTACAGCGCCGGGCAGGAGACGCCGCGCGCCCCTTGGCGCGCCCCTGAACCGACGCTTCCCGGCCCCTCGGTCGCTCACGGCGATGGTTTGGCCGGCCAGCCCCTGGATGGGCGAACTCCCTGGGGCCGAGCGCGGCGGATCTGGGCCAGCTGGGGCATATCGTGGCCAGCGGCGCGATCCCCGCCTGATTCGGCAGAGCTCGCCATGGGATTGGAGCGTTGGCGCTCGCTCGCGGAGTGGGGCGCCGCGCGGAGAGGTCGCGTGGCGAGCCGGAGCATGACAGGGCGGCGGACTCGGCGCGCCGGGCACGGTCCAACAGCCTCGGCAGGGCTTACCGGGGGTGATCGGAGCGGAGTTTCGGCGACGGCTTGTGTACGGGGATGGGCCTGGTTAGAATGCCCGTCCGGCCGGCGCCGAAACATTTGACGCGCTGGGCGGGGCGAGCGCGGAGGACGGTGGACGGGCCGGCCGGTCAGGTTGGAAAGTCCATGTGGCAGTTGCCTTTCGGAGCTTTGCCAGTTATGCTTGTGCTCTGCCGTTCACCGACTGGATGTCGGTTACGGCGGCGCGGTGGCCCGGCAACGGGGCTCGCGGGTCGGTCAGCGGAACCTTGCACGAGTTGGTTCGCAACGCTTGACAGACCGGTAACAAAGTGGTAAGATCATAGGCTGTCGCAAACGCGACACCAAAGCTGATTGACAATCGAATCGAGATCATAGGGTGTGCGAGGCGAACTCGCTGATCCGGCGCACGTTCAGGGCGCCGGGGAGAGTTCAAACTGACATTCTTATAGTGATTCCGGATGTATCTCTTGGATACGTCCGAGGGATGCGTTTGGAAGAGCAATCGAGCACTTCAGAGAGCAGTATCTCTATTGGAGAGTTTGATCCTGGCTCAGGACGAACGCTGGCGGCGTGCTTAACACATGCA
>DATANT010000216.1:0-17926 GCA_036266115.1 Gemmatimonadaceae bacterium
CCGGCGCGCATCGAGGCCACGGACGTCTTCGCGGTGTATGCCGACTACGGTGAGATCGCCCCGCGGTGGCGCGTGGTGATGGGCGCGGCATACTGGCGGTCGCGCTTCGAAGAGAGCGCGGTGCAGCGCTTCGCCGACAGCGTGGGCTCGGTGATCACGAACCCCGGAGAGGGCACCACGGTGACGCTGGGTACGATTCGCTCGACGATGCTGGCCCTCACCGCGGACGTGCGATACAGTCTCCTACGCGGCCGGCGCGTGCGGCCGTACGCCGGCGGCGGCGTCGGTGCCTACGCGGTGAACGTGGAAGGGGCGCCGATCAGCGGCACCTTCGTCGAGAACAGCCTGGACAACATCTCCGCCGGCTTCGCCGTGGAAGCCGGCATGGACCTGCGATTTCTCCCCAACGTCTCGTTCGACATGCAAGCTCGATACGACCTGCTCAGTGGCACGCGCTACGGCACCCTGCGCGTTGGCGGTAGCTACATCTTCAACGCGCGGGGGCGGCAGTGAAGACGCCCATCCGGATCGGGGTGATCGGCGCGGGCGCCATCGCGCAGCTGGCGCACCTGCCGTCGCTCGCCAAGTTGAAGGGGGCCGAGCTCGCGGCCCTCTGCGACAACGATGGCGCGAAGGCCCGGGCGCTGGCCGACCGCTTCGGCATTCCCGACGTGTTCACGGATCTCGAGGAGGCGCTCGGCTACGAGCAGCTGGACGCCGTGGTGATCGCCACGCCCAACCACCTGCACGAGCCGCACGTGCTCAGCGCGCTCGCGGCCGGCTGCCACGTGCTGTGCGAGCGCCCGCTGGCACTCAGCACCAAGGGGGTGGAGCGCATCCTGGCGGCGGCGCAGCGCGCCGACCGCTCGGTGCTGGTGGCCAACAACCACCGCTTCCGCAGCGACGTGCAGGCGCTGCTCGGCTTCCTGCGGGGCGGGGAGCTCGGACGGCTCACGGGCATCCGCGCCGGGCTCTATCAGCTCCGCGGGTCGGTGGCGGGTTGGCGCCTGCGCCGCAACGAGGCCGGCGGCGGGGTGATGCTCGATGCCGGCCTGCCGCTGCTCGATACCGCGCTGTGGCTGGCCGACTATCCGGAGCCCACGCGCGTGTCCGCGCACATGGAGCGTGGGCGTGGGGCGAATGCCGTGGACGACGCCATCCTCGTCACCATCAGCTGCGAGCCGGGCTTCACCCTCACGCTGGACCTCAGCCGCAACTACGTGGGCGAGGAGGAGCGCATGTGGTTCGAGGTGCTCGCCTCGCGCGGGAGCGCACGCCTCGCGCCGCTGCGGGTGGTGAAGGAGCTCAACGGCAGGCCCAAGGACGTGTCACCCACCGGGGCGTCCACGCGCGAGACACCGTTCATCCAGTCGTATCGCGCCGAGCTGGCGCACTTCGTCTCCGTGCTGCGCGGCGAGACGCCGTACAAGCCGCCCGTGGACCAGGTGCAGCTGCACCGGACCCTGGAGGCGATCTACAAGTCGGCGGACGAGGGCAAGGAGATCCGCCTCTGAGCGGAGGCGGAGGGCGCGCGTGAGGCGCGGCGTGGCGCCGGTCAGCTCCCGCAGGTGAGCACGGGCGTCGGCTCCGCCACGGCCCACACGCGCGCCTCCACGAACGCGTGCACCAGGTCCGCGTCCAGCTCGCCGGCCGCGGCCTCGGCGCACAGGATCCGTGCCGCCTGCTCGTGCGGCATGGCCTTCTTGTACACACGATCGGTGGCGGTGAGCGCGTCGTAGATGTCCGCGATGGTGAGGATGCGCGCCTGCAGCGGGATGGCATCGCCGCGCAGTCCACGCGGGTAGCCCACGCCGTTCAGCTTCTCGTGGTGCGCGTAGGCGATCTCGGGAACGCTCCGCAGCTCGGGCGTCCATGGGATGACGCTCAGGAAGCGCTGGGTGTGCGCGACGTGCGCCTGGAACGCCGCGCGCTCGCCGGCGCTGAAGGTGCCACGCTCGATGCGCAGCAGCGCCAGCTCGGCGTCGGTCACCAGCCGATGCTCGCGCCCGTCGGCATCCACGAAGCGCTCCAGCTCCAGCGCCGCCAGCGGCTCGGTCATCGCCGTCGGCTGGGCCGTGGGCTCGTTGGCCGCCTCCACGGCGAGCCGGAGCTTCTCGAGGGTGCCGAGCCGCCGCTCGCGGGCGTGCTCCAGGCGTGCGATGGCGTCGGACGTCCCCGCCGAGCCGTGCGCCGCCAACAGGTCCGCGCGGCCACGCTCGAACTCGAGGAGCGCCGCCTGCCGCGCCAGCGCGAACCGATAGCCCACCCGCTCCAGGTCGGCCGGGTAGAGCTTGGTCGCCTTGCCGAGCACCTCCTCGGGCACGGACACCTTGCCGAAGTCGTGGAGCAGCGCGGCGTAGCGGAGCTCGCGCAGCTGCATGCGCGAGAATCGCGTGCCCGCGTATGGCCCGGTGCCGTGCCGCTCGAGCGCCTCTGCCAACCCCACCGCCAGCGTGGCCACGCGCTCCGAATGGCCGAACGTGCAGGGATCCCGGGTCTCGATGGCCGTCACGGCGGCGGAGACGAATGACTCGAACAACCGCTCGATGCTGTCCGAGAGGATGCGGTTCTCGATGGCCACCGCCGCCTGGGCCGCGAGGGCGCTCACCAGCTCGATGGAACGGCGGTCGAACGGCAGCACCTCGCGCGCCACGTCGTCGGCGTTGCCCAGCAGCGCGTGCGGATCGCGCTTGCGGTTGATGAGCTGCAGCACGCCCACCACCGTGCCCTGGTGCGTCTGCAGCGGCAGCACGAGCACGGAGCGGGTGCGGTAGCCGAAGCGCTCGTCGAAGGTGCGGTTCTGCGTGAACGCGCTGCCGTCGGCCAGCCGATAGACGTCCGGCACGGCCACCACCTCGCCGGTGGACGCCACGTAGCCCGCCAGGCTGCTGTGGTCCACGGGGAGGGTGAACTCGCCCAACGCGAGGGCGGGGCGCGAGAAGTTCTGCGAGAGCTTGAAGCGCAGGCGCGACTCGGCGCCGTCGGCGCGCTCCAGCAGGTACAGCGACGCGGCGTCGCCGTTGGTGAAGCGCCGCGCCTGCGTGAGGATGAGCTCGAGCAGCGCGAGCAGGTCGTGCTGCGTGGCCAGCGCCGCGCCCACGTCGGTGAGCTCGGCCAGCTCGGCACGCCGCCGCGCTTCCTCGGCGCGGGCCGCGCGCTCCGCGCACAGGGCCAGCGCGTGGCGCACGGCACCCTGCAGGGCGAGCGCGGTGGTGCGCTCGGAGGCGTCCCCCGGCACGAAGGCACAGACCAGGTGGAGCGGGAGATCCGCGGCCGGCTCGTCCTCGCCCGGCGCGCCGCAGGCCACGAGGGCGGCCACCCGGGCCAGGCGCTCCGCGCGCTCCGGCGCATCGGCCACGCTGCGCATCAGGCCCCGGTCCAGCAGCACCACGGTCGGGCGGTCGAGGTCCAGCTCGTCCAGGTCGGGCAAGCGGGGCACCAGCCGCGCCTCCACGTCGCCGCGGCGGCGCCCGAACGGGAACTCCCGTGCGCCATCCGCGGTGCCGGCCAACACGAGCGGCCTGGACACCATCTAGACGGCGAGCTCCATCCCTTCGGTGGCGGGCAGGATCTCGAGCGGCGCGCCATGGGCCCGCGCGAGCTGGCGGCAGTGCGCCACCAGGCGGTCCACTTCCTCGTCGGTGCGTTCGGGCTTGTGGTGGAAGAGAACGAGCGTGCGCACGCGGGCCTCCATCGCCAGAGCGACGGCGTCGTCGTAGGTGGAGTGACCCCAGCCCCGATGGGCGGGGTATTCCTCGGCCGTGTACATGGCATCGTGCACGAGCACGGCGGCGTCCCGGGCGAAGTCCACCAGCCGCGCGCGCCAGTCGGCGGGCGCGGGATACATGGTGTCCGGGTTCAGCTCGTTGTCCGGGATGTAGACGAGCGACGCGGCCGGCGTGTTACATGCCGCCACCCGGAAGCCGAGCGCGCCGCCCGGGTGCCGCACCGGGAGCGCATGCACCACGCAACCGCCGAGCGTCTGGCCGGCGTCATCGACCTCGCGCACCGTCACGGCCGCGGAGAGCTGGTCGAAGCGCACGGGAAACACCTCGGGCGCCATCTGGTCGCGCAGCACGTGGTCGAGCCGCGGCTGCAGCGTGCGCGAGCCCCAGATGGTGAAGCGGTTGCCGGCGGTGAAGAACGGCGCGAAGAACGGCAGCCCCTGGATGTGGTCCCAGTGGGCGTGGGTGAGCAGGATGTCGCCGGTGATGCCTTCGGGAGCATCGCGCGCGACCCGATGCCCGAGCTCGCGGATGCCGGTGCCGGCATCGAGCACCAGGAGCTGGCCGTCCGGGCCGCGCACCTCCACGCACGCCGTGTTGCCGCCGTAGCGGACCGTCCGCGGCCCGGGCGAGGGGATGGAGCCGCGTACGCCCCAGAGGCGGACGCGGAGCGTCACCGCGTGGCGGGCGGCCGGCGGCACCCGGGTGCGCGACGCCTCACATGCGCACCGCGGCGCGTCGCTTGAGAGCGTCGCGATCCGTCAGGCGGATCTTGCGGCGCTCCACCTGGATCCAGCCGGCGCTCTGGAAGTCGCCGATGGCGCGCGAGACGGTCTCGCGGCTGGCGCCCACCATCTGGGCGATCACCTGATGCGTGAGCGGTCGCTGCACCATGTTCGTCGCCTCGTCGGGCGCGGCGTCCAGCAGCACGCGCGCGATGCGGCCGGGCACGTCGAGCAGCACCAGGCCACCGATCTTGGCATCGGCCACGCGCAGGCGGCGCGAGAGCTCCACCAGCAGCGACCACGCGACCGGCGGGTTGGCCTCCACCTCGCGGCGAAAGTCGTCGCGACGCAGCACGAGCAGCTGCGCGTCCTCCATCGCGATCACGTGGGCCGACCGCGGCTGGCCATCGATGAGCGAGAGCTCGCCGAAATGCTCGCCCGCGCCGAGCACGCCGAGGATGACCTCGCGCCCGTCGTCGCCCACGAGCACGACCTTCACCCGTCCGCCGCGCACCACGAAGAGAGCGTCCCCCGGATCGTCCTCGAACAGGATGACGCTTCCCTTGGCGTAGTATCGCTCGCGGGTGAGCTCGGCAAAGCGCTGCAGCGTGGGTCGCGGCAGGCCGCGAAAGAGGGTGACGCTGGCGAGGAAGTCCGCAGTGTGGATCATGGGCGGCATCACGACCGTCCGGGCTGGTTGGTGGGCATGGTACTATAGCCTAACGCGGATCACCCGGTCTGGCGAACCCGGGGGGTGACATGGGTCACGGACCTGGTGTGCCGGCCTGGGCGGTAGGGCGGTGCCAAGTCCCCCCGGGGCGGTCGTGACCAGAGCCCGGCCCTGGCATCGATCGGCCCTGCCCGATCGCCCTGGCCCCGGGCTATGCATCGGCTTGGGGCCATCTTATATTTCGATGCTGACCCATATCCGACCGGGAGTATCCGTGAAAACCGATATCCATCCCGTGTATGCCACTGCCACCGTCAAGTGTGCATGTGGCAACACGTTCCAGACGCGCTCCACGCAGGCCGAGCTCCATACGGACATCTGCGCGGCGTGCCATCCGTTCTTCACCGGCAAGCAGAAGCTGATCGACACGGCTGGTCGCGTCGAGCGCTTCCGCCAGAAGTACGGGACGAAGGCCTGAGACTTCGCGACCGGCTCCGGGACGCGCTTGCCCGCGCCGAGGACGTCGAGCGCCAGCTCTCCGATCCGAGCACGGTGCGAGATGCCAGTCGTCTGGCATCGCTGGGCCGGGAGAACCGGCGGCTACAGGAGCTGGTGGAGCTGGCCCAGCGACTGGAGCGCACCGAGAACGAGCTCGCGGACGCCCGCGAGCTCGTTTCCGTTGACGACGAGGAGCTCGCCGATGAGGCGCGGCGCGAGGTAGCCCTGCTCGAGGCGGAGATCCCGCGTCTCGAGCAGGCGCTCGTGCCGCTCCTCATCCCGCGGGATCCGCTGGACGACCGCCCCGCCATCGTCGAGATCCGCGCCGGCACCGGCGGCGACGAGGCGGCGCTGTTCGCAGCGGACCTCTTTCGCATGTATACGCGATTCGTGGAGCGCCGCGGGTGGCGCGTGGAGATCATGTCGCTCGCGGAGGGCACGCTCGGCGGCATCAAGGAGGCCATCTTCAAGGTGCTCGGGGACGGCGCGTTCGGCGCGATGCGCTGGGAGAGCGGCGTGCACCGCGTGCAGCGCGTGCCCGCCACCGAGAACCAGGGCCGCATCCACACGTCGGCGGCCACCGTGGCGGTGCTGCCGGAGGCCGAGGAAGTGGACGTGAAGATCGAGGACAAGGATCTTCGCATCGACGTCTTCCGCTCGTCCGGACCGGGTGGCCAGAGCGTGAACACCACCGACTCCGCGGTGCGCATCACCCACCTGCCCACGGGGCTGGTGGTGAGCCAGCAGGATCAGAAGTCGCAATTGCAGAACAAGCAGAAGGGCATGGAGGTGCTGCGTGCCCGACTGCTCGACCGGCGCCTGGCCGAGCAGGAGGCGGAGCGCTCGCGCCTGCGCCGCACGCAGGTGGGCACCGGCGACCGTTCGGCCAAGATCCGCACGTACAACTTTCCGCAGAGCCGGGTCACGGATCACCGCATCGGCTTCACCATGCACGAGATCAATCGCTTGCTGGATGGCGACATCGGCCCGCTCATCGACGCGCTGGCCATGGCGGATGCGCAGGAGCGCCTGGATGCCTGAGGCCATGCCCACGGTATCGCGGCCGGCGGCGCCAGCGCCGCCGGGGGTGGTGGCCGAACTGGTGCTGGCGCTCACTGCCGTGCTCCGGTCGGCCGACGTCGCGCAGCCCCGCCAGGAAGCGCGCGACATCGTGGCCACGCTGCTGGACGTGCCGCGATTCTGGCCCACCGCCAACCCCGCCGCCGCCGTGGATGCGGGGCTGGAGGCGGCGGCCTGGCGGGCCGCGAAGCGCCGCGCGGCCGGCGCGCCGTTCGCGTACGCCGTGGGGCGGGCCGCCTACCGGCACCTCACGCTCGACGTGGACGACCGCGTGCTGATCCCGCGTCAGGAGACGGAGCTGCTCCCCGAGATCGTGCTGGCCATGGTGCCGCAGGGCGGCGGTCTGGCGGTGGACATCGGCACCGGCTCGGGGGCGATCGCCCTGTCGCTGGCCACCGAGGGGCGCTTCGACCGGGTAGTGGCCACGGACGTGTCACGCGACGCGCTGGCGGTGGCGGAGCGCAACGTACGACTGCTGGATGGGGCGCTGCGCGCGCCGGTGGAGCTGCGGCACGGCGCCGGGCTGGCCCCGGTGCGTGGCGAGCGCGCCCGCGCGATCGTGGCCAACCCGCCGTACATCGCCTTTGGCGAGCTCGCCGCGCTGCCGCCCAGCGTGCGCGACTGGGAGCCCGCGGAGGCGCTCTCGTGTGCGGGTGAGGGGATGGACGTCACGGCCAGCCTGGTGCTGGGCGCGGCCGACGTGCTGGAGCCGGGTGGGGTGCTGGCGCTGGAAGTGGATGTGCGCCGTGCGGCGCTCGTCGCGGAGCTGGTGGCCACGCACGGCCGCTACCGCGATGTGGGGATCCGTCTCGACCTGGCCGGCCGCGAGCGGTTCGTCGTGGCCCGCCGCAAGGAGGAATGATGCTCGAAGACAAGGCCGTGGAGCTGGGCCGCCTGATTGGCCAGAGCCCCGAGTACCAGGCGGTGAAGCGCGCCAACGATGCGCTGAACGACGATCGTGAGGCGTCCGCGCTGCTGCGGCAGATGGAGCAGATCCAGCTCGACGCGCACCAGATGATCAAGCGTGGCGAGTCGCCCAGCCCCGAGATGGAGCAGCAGCTCGACAACCTGCTCATGCAGGTGCAGGGCAACCCGCTCTATCAGCGGGCCATCGTGGCCCAGGAGAACTTCGAGAAGCTGATGACGCGCGTGAACGAGGTCATCTCGGAGGGCATTCGCAAGGGCGCGACGAGCTCCATCATCACGCTCGGCTGAGCCACGCCGTGATCGGCCCCGTGAGAAGCGCGCCGGCCACGGGTCGGCTGGTGGTGTTCGAGGGCCCGGAGGGTGCCGGCAAGACCACCCAGATCGATCGGCTCGCCGCGTGGCTGGCGGCACGCGATGAGCCGGTGCGCGTGGTGCGCGAGCCCGGCACGAGCGCGGTGGGCACCGAGATCCGTCAGCTGCTGCTCGACCCGGCGCGAGAGATCGCGCCGGCCACCGAGGCGTTGCTCTTCATGGCGGCGCGCGCCGAGTTGGTGGAGCGCGAGCTGCGTCCGGCGCTGGCCGCCGGCGAGACGGTGCTGGCCGATCGCTTCTTCCTGGCCACCTACGCCTACCAGATTGGCGGTCGCGGCCTGCCGGCCGACGCCGTGATGGACGCCAATCGGCTCGCCACCGGCGGGCTGGTGCCCGATCTCACGCTCCTCTTCACCCTGCCGCTGGCCGAGGGCATGGCGCGCGCCGAGCGCCGGAACGACTTCGACCGGATGGAGCGGGCGGGGAGCTCGTTCCACGAGCGCGTGGCGGCGGCGTATGGGACGTTCGCCACCCCGGCCTGGCAGGCGGCGCACCCCGAGTGCGGCGTGATCGCGACGGTGGACGCGAGCGGCAGCATGGAGGCCGTGTTCGAGCGAGTGCTGGCGGCGCTGGATGCCCGCTG
The DNA here is from genome assembly GCA_036266115.1 of Gemmatimonadaceae bacterium. Taxonomy (GTDB): domain Bacteria; phylum Gemmatimonadota; class Gemmatimonadetes; order Gemmatimonadales; family Gemmatimonadaceae; genus DATANT01. The sequence continues at coordinate 8,581 of DATANT010000216.1, forward strand.
GGGCGAAACTTTCATCCTTGCTCGCGGTTAGACTTAGAACGTCGTGATCCTGCCGCTCCCCGCTCTCCTCGAGGATTAGATGCGCTCCCGCGCGATCACCGTGGCCACCCTGCTCGCCGGCGCGCTCGTCACCGGAGGCTGGCTCCTGCAGCACGGCCTCAGCGGCGCCACGTCGCCGGCCGACGGCGCCCGCCTGTTCGATCAGGTGAAGGCGCACGTGGAGCAGTTCTACGTGGACTCGGTGGCGCCGGACGACCTGTATCGCTTCGCGACAGTAGGCATGCTCGACGAGCTGGGCGATCCGCAGTCGGTGTACCTGTCGCCGGAACGGCTCGCCCGCGTCTCGGAGACCACGAGCCGCACGTACAGCGGGATCGGCGTCAACATCGACGTGCGCGACGGCTGGCCCGTGGTGATCGCCTCGCTCCCGGGATCACCCGCCGAGCGCGCGGGACTGCGCCCCGGCGACCGCGTCGTGCGCATCGACGAGAGCTCCACGCGCGACTGGACGCCCGAGGAAGCCTCGCGCGCGCTGCGCGGCACGCCGGGCACCACGGTGCAGCTCGCCGTGGAGACGCCGGGCGCCGCCGAGCCGCGCACGCTCGCCGTGGCCCGCCGCGCGCTGCGCGTGGGCGAGGTGCAGCGCGCGATGCTGTTGCGCGACGGGGTGGGCTACGTGGATCTCAACATCTTCGGGGACTCCACGGCCGCGCAGGTGGCCAGTGCCGTGGACTCGCTCCGGGGCGTGGGCATGACGGCGCTGCTCCTGGACCTGCGTCGCAACCCGGGCGGACTGCTGGAGCAGGGCGTGGACGTGGCGGGGCTGTTTCTGGACGAGGGCGAGAAGATCGTGGAGACGCACGGCCGCACGCCCGAGACGAACGCGGCCTTCGCGGCCCAGGCGCCGCAGCGCTGGAAGGGCCTGCCCGTGGTGGTGCTCGTGGATCAGGGCAGCGCGAGCGCCTCGGAGATCGTGGCCGGCGCGCTGCAGGACCATGACCGCGCGCTCGTCGTGGGGCGGAACACGTTCGGGAAGGGGAGCGCGCAGAGCGTGTTCCCCACCATCGGCGGGGGCGCGCTCAAGCTCACCACCGCGCGCTGGTACACCCCGGTGGGGCGGAGCATCGCTCGACCGCTGGCCTCCGACAGCGGCGAGGCCGCCGACGCGGACCCGGCCGATCCAGACACGAGCGATGCCCCTGCGCGGCGGCGCTACGAGACCAGCGGTGGGCGCACCGTGTACGGCGGGGGCGGCATCACGCCCGACGTGATCGTGGGCGACACGGCACTGGCGCCCACCGAGCTGGCGCTGCAGCAGGCGCTGGGCGGCAACGTCACGGCGTTCCGCGACGCGGTGACCAACTACGCCATCGCGCTCAAGGGGCAGGGGGCGATCACCTCGCCCGCCTTCGAGGTGACGCCGGCCATGCGCGACGCACTCTGGCGGCGGCTGCAGCAGCGAGGCATCAACGTGCCGAGGGCCGTGTACGACGCGGCCTCCCCGCTCGTCTCGCGCCTGCTCGGCGTGGAGATCGCGCGCTTTCAGTTCGGGGACATCGCGAGCTTCCAGCGGGCCGCGGCGGGCGATCCCACCATACAGGCGGCGCTCGCGCTCGCGGCGGGAGCGCCGACCCAGCAGGCGCTGTTCGATCGCGCCGAGGAGCAGCACCGGGCGCGGCCCTCGCAGGCGGCCGGCCGCTGACGTCGCCACCGGCCGTCTTCGTGCTGGGCGCGGGGCGGGCGGGGCGATCGCTGGCCCAGGCGCTGGCCGCGAAGCACACCTCGATCGTGGGGCTGCACGGGCGCGGCGCGGAGCCGGGCGCCGCGCTGCCCGTGACGGCCGGGGCGCTGCCCGAGGCGCTGCGCCAGGCGGGCGTCGTGCTCGTGGCGGTGCGCGACGATCAGCTGGAGGCCGCGCTCGGCGAGCTGGCATCCGCCAAGCTGGCCCCCGGTGCCGTGGTGCTGCACCTGAGCGGCAGCCGTGATCCGCACGGCCTGGGTGCGCTCCGCGCGCTTGGCCATCCCTGCGGCACCTTTCATCCGCTCGTGCCGCTCGCGCATCCCGAGGTGGCGGCGAGCGTGCTGCGTGGAGCGTGGATCGGCGTGGATGGCGACGCCCTGGCAGTGGCGGCGGCCGAGCGGCTGGCCGGCGCACTGGGGGCGCACACCCTTCGTATCCCACCCGGGCAGAAGGCGCGGTATCACGCCGCGGCCGTCTTCGCCTCCAACTACCCGGCGGTGTTGGCCGCCATGGGGGAGCGGCTGCTGCTGGAGAGCGGCGTGGAGGCCGTGGCGGCCCGTGGTGCCACCCTGGCGCTGCTCGGCGGCGCCATGGAGAACCTGGCCCATGCCGCGCCCGACAAGTCGCTCACCGGGCCCATTCGGCGTGGCGACGTGGAGGCCGTGCGGGCGCATCTGGCGGCACTCGCCGACGATCCGGTGGCGCTGGCGGCGTACCGGGCGCTCGCGAGGGCAGCCGTGGACGTGATGCGAGCCGGTGGGACGATGTCCCACCGGCTCGCGGAGGTGGCCGCGCTGCTGGACGCGGCCGTCTGAGCGCTGCGGGCCCGTGGCGCGCTATGGGCGGTGCGCTACGGGCGTCCGCCCAGGAGCGCCTGCTGGTCCACCACCCGCACGCCCGCGGGCGGCCGGAACGTGAACGTCGACGCCTTGACCGGCGCGTTCGGCTTGAGGCCCACGATCTTCACGCGGCGCGTGAGACCCATGCCGTCCACCATCTCGAACTGGCGCAGCGTGCCGTCCGTCTCGTCCAGCCACACGGTGGCGCGCGTGAACGCCTCGCCCGGCTGCTTGGGCGTGAGCTCGAGGGCCCGCGTCGCCTGACCGTCCACCTTCGCCGTGCCCGCGTCCTTCACCGTGAAGCGCGTGGTGGGCTTGCTGAAGAACTGCGCGCCCAGATCCATGGGCACCGCGCCGGCCGTGGCGGCGAGCGGCATCTTGATCACCTGCCCCGGGTTCGTGCTGGGTAGGTACACCCACAGGTGGGTGCCGTCGGCCACGATGCGGTCGCCGGCCGGATCGGTGAAGCGGATGTCGAACATGTTGGGCTCCTGACGCTGCAGCTCACCCCGCGCCATCACCGTGCTGCCGGTCATGGGGTTGGTGATGGTCTGCTCGAAGCGCGCCGTGGCCGTGCGGGCGGCGGCGTAGGTGTCGGCCGCACGGCGGAGCAGGGCATCCACGTTCTGAGCCCTGGCCGGTGCCGCAGTGGCCGCGACGGCCAGAGCGGCACCGGCCAGGTAGTGAGCGAGTTGCATGACTCTCCGGGAAGGCAACGGTCGTGCCCGCGTAGGCGGATGGCCGGCCGCGTGCAGGTGGGTTGCTACCCGGCCAGCGCCGCGGCGGTTCCCGGTGCCGGGGCCGCGGCCGGCATGGCCGGCGGCTCCGCGACCGTGCGCCCGATGGCCCGGGCAATGGCCCGCAGCTCCACGACGAGCGCGGCGAGCTGCTCCGGGTAGAGCGACTGGGCGCCGTCGGAGAGCGCGTGCTCGGGGTTGGGGTGCATCTCCACCAGGATGCCGTCCGCGCCGGCGGCCAGCGCCGCCCGCGCCATGGGCGTCACCTTGTCGCGCAACCCGGTGCCGTGGCTGGGGTCCGCCATGATGGGCAGGTGGGAGAGCCGCTGAACGATGGGGATCGCGGTGAGGTCGAACAGGTTGCGCGCCGCCGGGTCGAAGCTGCGCAGCCCGCGCTCACACAGGATCACCTGCCGGTTGCCTTCGGCCAGGATGTACTCGGCGCTCAGCAGCAGCTCGGTGATGGTGGCCGCCGGCCCGCGCTTGAGCAGCACGGGCTTGTCGAGCCGCCCCACGGTCTTGAGCAGCGAGTAGTTCTGCATGTTGCGGGCGCCGATCTGGATGCAGTCGGCCACCTCGGCCACCAGGTGCGCGCCTTCCTCGTCCAGCGCCTCGGTGACGATGGCCAGGCCGGTCTCCCGCCGCGCGAGATCGAGGAGCTCCAGGCCGCGCTTGCCGAGACCCTGGAACGAGTACGGGGAGCTGCGCGGCTTGAAGGCGCCGCCGCGGAGCGCGGCGGCGCCGGCGGCGCGCGCCGCGTGGGCCGAGGCGACGATCTGCTGCTCGCTCTCCACCGAGCACGGGCCGGCGATCACCACCACCTCGTCGCCGCCCACGCGCACGCCGGGTGCGATGGTCACGATGGTGTCTTCCTGGCGCCACTCGCGCGAGACCTGCTTGTATGGCTGGGAGACGTGGATGACCTGGGCCACGCCGGGCAGCCCCTCCACGCGCGCGCCATCCACGCGGCCGTCGTTGCCCACGAGGCCGACCGCGGTGCGCTGCGCACCGGGCATCGGCTGTGCCGTGTAGCCCATCTCCTCGATCACCCGGCAGACGCGGTCGATGTCCGCCTGCGTCGCGCCGTGCTGCATCACCACCAGCATGTCAATCCTCGATGTCCAGAGACCAGCCGTCGTAGGCCAGCGTGATGAGACCGTCGTACGATCGTGCGACGATGCCACGCACGTCCACCGGCTCCACCGGTGGATAGAAGTGCGTGAGCGCCAGGTGCCGCGGGCTCGCCAGCCGCGCCAGCGTACCACACTGCACGGGGGTGAGATGACCGTCCATCGCCATCTCGTCGGGCAGGGAGCACTCGGCGAGCAGCACGTCGGCGCCAGCGGCCCACTCGGCGAGCGCGGGGTCGAAGCCCGTGTCGCCGGTGTAGACCACTCGCCGCGTGCCGTACACGATGGAATATGCCACGCTCTCCACCGTATGGGGAACCTTGCGCGCCGACAGCTGCACGCCGGGCCCGAGCTCCACGGACTCGTCGGGCGCGATCTCGCGCACGTGGAGCGGGTAGTCCGGCGCCGTGACCCACGCGCCGAACGCCGACGCCCAGCGCTCCAGCAGCCCTGCGGTGCCAGCAGGCCCGACGATCACCACCGGTGCCGAGCGCGGTGGGAGATCGCCGTAGCGCCACGCGAAGATGAGCGGCGCGAGATCCGCGATGTGGTCGGCGTGGAAGTGCGTGAGCGCGACGTGCGTGATGTCCTGCCAGCGCATGCCCAGCTGCGCCATGCGATGCACCACGCCGCTGCCGCAGTCCATGAGCAGTCGCACGTCGCCGGCGGCCAGGTGGTGGCCCGCGGACACCCGGTGCGCGGACGGGGAGACCGTGCCCGTACCGACCGTCGTGAGCCGCATGGCGCCACTCACCGGATGCGCCTCAGGTGGCCGCTTCGGCCGGCAGGGCCTCCGCCGGCTCTGCCTCGTCGTCGTCGCCTGCCGCCGGAGCGACCGCCTCGCCGGGTGCGGTGGCACCGTTGCCACTGGCACCGTCATCCACGTGCTTGCCGCGCACGCGCACGCTCACCAGCGACGACACGCCCGGCTCCTGCATCGTCACGCCGTACACCGCGTCCGCCGCCTCGGTGGTGGTGCGCGGATTGTGGGTGATGACGATGAACTGCGTCTTGGACTTGAACTGGTTCAGCATCCGCACGTAGCGCCCGATGTTCTGGTCGTCCAGCGGCGCGTCCACCTCGTCGAGCAGGCAGAACGGGCTGGGCTTCGTGAGGAAGATGCCGAACAGGAGGGAGAGAGCCACCAGCGCCCGCTCTCCGCTGGAGAGCAGGTGGATGCGCTGGGTGCGCTTGCCGCGCGGCGACGCATGGATCTCGATGTCGCAATCGAGCGGCGCCTCGGGGTTCTCCAGCCGCAGGTCGCACTCGCCGCCGCCGAAGAGCGTCATGAAGATCTGGCGGAAGTTCTCGCGCACCTGGGTGAAGGTGGCCAGGAACAGCTCGCGGGCCGTGGTGTCGATCTCGCGAATGGCCTGCTGCAGCGAGCCCTTGGCCTGCGCCAGGTCGTTGCGCTGGGTGGTGAGGAAGTCCAGCCGCTTCACCTCCTCGTCGTGCTCCTCCACCGCGAGCGCGTTCACCGGGCCCAGCGCGTCCAGCTGCTGGCGCAGGTCCTCGGCTTCGCCGCGCAGCGCGTCGTCCTCGGCCTCCACCGGCGTGGCCGCCTCGAGCAGCTCCGCCATGGGCCGGCGCCACTCGGTCTCCAGGCGCTCCTGGATGGCGCGCCGCCGTCCCGAGAGCTCGCTGTAGCGCAGCTCCGCGTGGTGCAGCTCCTCGGCCTGCGTGCTGGCGAGGCGGCGCACCTCGTCCAGCAGCTGGTCCGCCCGCTGCCACAGCTCCTCGGCCGCGCGCAGCTCCGCCTCGGCGCTGCCCAGCCGCTGCTCGGCGTCGCCCAGGATCGCGCGCTGTGCCTCGAGGTCCGCCTCCCATGCCGACCGCTGCTCCGCGAGCTGCGCATCGGCCGCGGCCAGCGTCGTGAGCTCCTGCTGCAGCGACGAGAGGCGCTGCTCCGCGGTGGAGAACTCCTGCATCAGGCGGCGCTCGCGGTCCTGCGCCACCTGCAGCCGGGCCTGCGCCTGGGCCACCGCCACCTGCGTGGTGGTGCGATACTCGCGCGCTTCCTCGTGGGTCTGCTCCACGGCGGCCAGCCGCTCGCGCAGCTCGCCGTCGTCGGTCTCCCGCCGCGCCAGCGCGTCGCCGAACTCCACCACCTGCTCGGCGAGCGCCGCCAGGCGCTCCGCCAGCTCGTCGCGGCGCGCGGTGAGGCGCTCGAACAGCGCGCGCGCCTCGGTGAGCTCGCGCTCCGCACGCTGGCGGCGTCGGTCGAGCTCCGTGCGCACCTCCTCCGCCTGGCGAGCATCGCGCTGTGCGATGGCCGCCGCCTCGGTGCTCGCCGTCACGGCGCGATCGGCCGCGTCGAGCAGGCGCCGCAGCTCGTCGGCGCGGGCCGCCGCCGCCTCGCGGGCCGACTGCGCCGCCGCGAGTGCGTCGCGCAGCTCGCTCAACTCGGCGCGGCGGCGCAGCGGGCCGGGCCCGCTCACCGAGCCGGGCAGCCAGACCGCGCCGCGGGCGTCCACGAACGCCGCCCCGCCGTCGGTGCTGCGCACCTGATACAGCAACTGGCCAATCCAGCCACGCGCCGGCTCGGCCGCGCGGACGTCCCCGAGCAGCGCCTCGGCCGCGTCGGTCGCCGCGTTCGAGCCCGCGGTGGCGGCCACCGCGTCCAGCGGCAGGAGCAGCAGCGGACCGGGGTTGGCGCGCGCGTGCCAGTGGCGCACCGCCTCCGCGGCCGCGGCATCCCGCACCAGCACGGCGTGCAGGTTGGGCCCCAGGAAGCGCTCCACGAGCATCGCGTTCTGCGGCGTGGCCTCGATGAAGTCGGAGAGCGGGCCGAGCACGGCGCCGGCGCCGAACTGGTCGCGCTCCTTGAGCAGCTTGGCGGCCGCCGGGGCCAGACCCACGCGCTCGCGCTCCAGCGCTTCCAGCGCCTGCGCCTTGCCCTCGAGCGCGGTGAGCTCGTCGTTGGCCCGCGCGAGCTCGGCACGCCCCTCGCCCTCGCGCTCGCGCGCATCGCGGGCCGCGGCGCGCGCGGCCTCGAGGTTCGCCTGCGCCTCGGCCACGGCGCTGCGCGCCATCACCAGCGCCTCCTCGGCGCCCGCCAGCTCACGCTGAACCGCGTCCACGTTGTCGGCCACCTGCACGAGCTCCGCCTCCAGGGCGGTGCCGCGCTGCGTGGCCTCGGTGTGCTCGCGCTGCGCGCCTTCCTGGTCCATCTCCAGCCGGCGGATGCGGTCGCGCAGCTCGCGCAGCTGACGCTCCGCCTGCTCCACGCCGGCGCGCGCCGCGATCACCAGCCCGCGCGCCTCCTCCTCCGCCGCGGTGCGCTGCGCCAACTCCTCGCGCGCCGCCTGCACCTCCAGCTCCAGCTCCTGCCGCTCCACCACTGCCCGCTCGCGGTCCGCGGTCACGCGCTCACCCAGCAGGGTGCCCTCGCGGCGCTCGGCCTCGGCCCGCTCGCGGCGAGCCACGGCGTTCTTCTGCCGCTCCTCGGCCACCGCGATCTCGCCCTGCAGCTGCAGCGTGCGCTGGCGCTGGCCGGCCACCAGCTGCTGCAGCTCGGTGCGCTGCGCATCGGCGGCGGCGCGGGCGGCGTACGCGCCGTCTCGCGCCAGCTCCGCCTCGGCCAGCCGGTCGGCGGTGAGCGGGGCCTGCTCGCGCAGGTCCGCCACGCGCGTCTCCAGCGCCTCCAGCTCCTCCTTGCGCGCCGCGAGCTCGCGCGAGGCGAGCGTCACCTCCACGTCGAAGCGGCGGCGCATGAGCTCCACGTGCCGCTCGGCGCGCTTGCGCTGGCGGGCCAGGGAGCGCACCTGCGACTGCACCTCGCCGATCAGGTCGTCCAGGCGCGAGAGGTCCAGCGTGGTCTCCTCCAACCGGCGCTCGGTGCTGCGGCGCCGGTCGCGGTAGAGGCCCACGCCGGCCGCCTCCTCGAACAGCTCGCGCCGATCGTCGGGACGATCGGAGAGCAGCGCGTCGATCATGCGGCTCTCGATCACCACGCCGGAGTCCGCGCCCAGGCCGGTGCCGCGGATGATGTCCTGGATGTCGCGCAGCCGGCACGGCGCGCGGTTCAGGAAGTACTCGCTCTCGCCGGAGCGCGAGAGGCGGCGCGTGATCACCACCTCGCTGAAGGCCACGGGCAGCGCGCCGTCGTCGTTCTCGAAGTGCAGCGAGACCTCGGCCACGTTCACGGCACGGCGGGCGGAGGAGCCCTGGAAGATGACCTCTTCCATCTTGGCGCCGCGCAGGGCGCGCGCGCGCTGCTCGCCCAGCACCCATCGCACGGCGTCGGAGACGTTGGACTTGCCGCAGCCGTTGGGGCCGACGATGGCCGTCACGCCGGGCTCGAACACCATCTGCGTTGCGTCTGCGAACGACTTGAAGCCGTGCAGCTCCAGCTTGGTCAACCGCACCTAGAATACTCTCCCTGTCCGGTAGACGAGAGTCGGGGTGGCATCGGCCTCGCGCAGGATCGTCGCGAGGAGCTCCGCGTCGCGCGGAGCGGAAAAGGCACCGGCATACACCGTGGCGCGTCCGTCCGCCTGCAGCAGCGCGTACGCGGAGATCCCGCGCGCCTGCCAGCTGGCGATGGCGCGGGCCACCGAGTCGCGCGGCACGTCCGCGGTGAGGCGCATGGCGAGCGGCACGCGCGCCACGCTGCCGGCGCTATCACTCACCACCGCACGGCGCCGCAGCTGGCGCAGCGCCGAGTCCGCGGAGCGCCGCGTGGCATAGGCGCCCGCGAACAGCTTGTACCAGCGCGCGCCATCCGTGGTGAGCTGCATGGGCACGATGGTGGGCGCCGAGAGGTAGTTGGCGTTCTCCATGAGCGTGAGCTGCGCGCCCACCTCGGTGTTGGCGGCCATCACCTCCACGCCGAACGCCGCGGCGCGCGCCGAATCGCCCGGGTTGGCCACGACGAGCGGTGGAACGGTGTCCGCCGGC
>DATANT010000217.1:0-16077 GCA_036266115.1 Gemmatimonadaceae bacterium
TCCAGTACGGTCTCCAGGTGCGCACGCTCGGCATCCGAGAACTCGCCATCGGCATGCGCAACGTCCAATAGAAGGACGCACGCCGCCAGATGCAGGGGGTCGACGCCGCCGTTGCCGGGCTCTGCCCTCACCGACTCGGCAGCGGCCTGATCCGGTCTGGCGCCAAAGAGCGAGCGAATCGCGTCGAGCAGCATGCCGGCCTCACTGGGGGTCTCGGGCGCGCGAGAACCACGCGGTTCTCGCGGATGGAGCCCGAGCCGGGCCCCAGCGCGCAATCTGGATGATGGGCGTGGTGGGCGGAACCGGGCAGCCGCAATGCCGGGCTCTGCTGCTGCGGAGCCACGCGCGACGGCTGCCGCATTCGCGACGCCGGTAGCAATCGGAACGGCGGGTCCGGGGGCACGATGGCCCCGGACCCGCCGTTCGTTCGGGCGCAGGAGTGAGCGGTTCGTGTGGCGCACCGGGGCGGGGACGACCGCCGAGCCGCGGCCCGAGCGCACCCTGGCCCCCGAGCGCACGCCTCCGGGTGACCGGCCCCGGGTGAACCGCCCGCGGGGCCTCGCCCTCCGCACGGGCGCGCGGAGCAGGTCGTCCCGCACCCACGCGGCCGACAGGCGGCGCGAGTGCCGGGACCCCGCGTATTGACGACTCGATCGGCGGAGTATATCCTTCTATCCGGATATACGGATATCATGACTCACGCCGCGATTCTCGACCGCCTGTCGGCGCTCGCCGACCCCACGCGCAGCCGGCTGCTGCTCGTCCTGGACCGTCACGAGCTGACGGTGGGCGAGCTGTGTCAGGTACTGCAGCAGCCGCAGTCCACGGTGAGCCGGCACCTGCGCGTGCTGGCCGACGAGGCCTGGGTGGTGTCGCGCGCCGAGGGCACGAGCCGGCTCTACACGCTGGCCGACGCGCTGGATGCGCCGGCGCGGCGGCTGTGGGGGTTGGTGCGCGAGCAGATGGCCGACACCGCCACGGCGCGGCAGGACGCCGAGCGGCTGCGCGGCGTGCTGGCCGAGCGGCGCACGGCGTCGCAGGCGTTCTTCAGCGGTGCCGCGGGGCAGTGGGACGGGTTGCGCGTGGAGCTGTTCGGGCGGCACGCGGAGCTGGCCGCGCTGCCCGCGCTGCTGGACGAGGAGTGGACGGTGGGCGACCTGGGGTGCGGCACCGGGCAGGCGGCGCAGGCACTGGCGCCGTTCGTGCGCCGGGTGGTGGGAGTGGACGCGTCGCGAGCGATGCTCGCCGCGGCGCGCCGCCGTCTGAGCGAGCTGCCCAACGTGGAGCTGCGGCAGGGCGAGCTGGAGGCGCTGCCGGTGGACGACGGGGAGCTGGACGCGGCGGTGCTCTGTCTGGCGCTGCATCACGCCCCGGACCCGGGGCTCGTGCTGGCCGAGGCGGGGCGCGCGCTCAGGCCCGGTGGGCGGCTGCTGGTGACGGACATGGTGCCGCACGAGCGCGAGGACTTTCGGCGGCAGATGGGGCATCAGTGGCTGGGGTTCGGCCAGGAGCAGCTGGGTCGCTGGCTGGCCGACGCGGGCTTCACCGGCTATCGGTACGTGCCGCTGCCGGCCGACGTGCAGGCCAAGGGGCCGATGCTGTTCGCGGCGGCGGCGCGGGCGGGGGATGGGGTGGGAGCGTACGAGGCAGGACGGAGTGGGCACACAGCGCAGGATTCGGTGGGCCGCGTGAGCGCGGGTGGCCCGGGTAACTCTTCAAGAGGAATGTGACGATGGGCTCTGCAACACTGGCCGACCAGGCCACGACGACCACGGGCACCGATCGCCCGCCGTTCAAGGTGCGCGATCTCTCGCTGGCCGAGTTTGGCCGCAAGGAGATCCGCCTCGCCGAGCAGGAGATGCCGGGACTCATGTCGCTGCGCGCCGAGTTCCGCGCCGAGCAGCCGCTCAAGGGTGCGCGGATCATGGGCTCGCTGCACATGACGGTGCAGACGGCGGTGCTCATCGAGACGCTCGTGGAGCTGGGCGCCGACGTGCGCTGGGTGAGCTGCAACATCTTCTCGACGCAGGACCATGCGGCCGCCGCGACGGTGGTGGGCAAGCACGGCACGGTGGACGCGCCCAAGGGCGTGCCGGTGTTCGCCTGGAAGGGCGAGACGCTGGAGGAGTACTGGTGGTGCACCGAGCAGGCGCTCGTGTGGCCCGACGGCTCGGGCCCCAACCTGATCCTGGACGACGGCGGCGACGCCACCCTGCTCGTGCACAAGGGTGCCGAGTTCGAGAAGACGGGCACGATCCCGGCCTTCGACCCGGAGAACGATGCCGAGGAGTGGGGCATCATCCTGGACCTGCTGCGCGCCGAGCAGCAGAAGCACCCGGGCCGCTGGACGAAGGTGGCCGCGGACATCCGCGGCGTCTCCGAGGAGACGACCACCGGCGTGCACCGCCTGTACGAGATGATGCGCGCGGGCACGCTGCTCTTCCCGGCGATCAACGTCAACGACTCGGTGACGAAGAGCAAGTTCGACAACCTGTACGGCTGCCGGCACTCGCTCACCGACGGCATCCTGCGGGCGAGCGACGTGATGCTGGCCGGCAAGGTGGCGGTGATCTTCGGCTACGGCGACGTGGGCAAGGGGTGCGCGCAGGCGCTGCGCGGCCAGGGCGCGCGCGTGGTGATCACCGAGATCGACCCGATCTGCGCGCTGCAGGCGGCCATGGAAGGCTACCAGGTGACGGTGCTCGAGGACGTCATCGAGACGGCGGACATCTTCATCACGGCCACCGGCAACAAGAACATCATCACGGTGGACCACATGGCCCGCATGAAGGACAAGGCCATCGTGGGCAACATCGGCCACTTCGACAACGAGATCGACGTCGCGGGGCTCAAGCGCCAGGGCATCGAGCGCATCAACATCAAGCCGCAGTACGACGAGTTCGTCTTTCCCGACGGCCACAGCGTGATGCTCCTGGCCGAGGGCCGGCTGCTGAACCTGGGCTGCGCCACCGGGCATCCGAGCTTCGTGATGTCGGCGTCGTTCACCAACCAGGTGATGGCGCAGATCGAGCTGCACAAGCACGCCGACACGTACGAGCGCAAGGTGTACACGCTGCCCAAGCACCTGGACGAGAAGGTGGCGCGGCTGCACCTGGACAAGCTGGGCGTGAAGCTCACGAAGCTCACGCCGGACCAGGCGGCGTACATCGGCGTGCCGGTGGAAGGGCCGTACAAGCCGGATCATTACCGCTACTAGCTCGGTATCAGGCCGGTAGTGCGGGGCGGGGGGCAGGCTCCAGGTGGAGCCTGCCCCCTGTGTCGCCATGGGCCACCCGAACCTGGCCGTGACCTTCCCCGGGCTGCGGCCGTCCCTCGAACGTGGAACACCGCACTCAGCACGATGACGTGATACCCCTCCACGCGCGCGTGGTGGACGCGGGGCGCGAGGCGCGGGCACTGGACGGCACGCTGGCCGCATCGCTCGAGCGGAGCGCGCGGCTGGCGGTCGCCGTGCTGCGGGCCCCGGCCGTGCTCATCTCCCTGCTCGGCGACGACCGGCGCTGCTTCGGCGCCGGTGAGCTGCTGCCGCGCTGGCTCGCGCACGACCCGGGCGCGCTGGTGCGCTCGGGGCTGTGCTCGCGCGTGGCGGCGCTGGGGGTGCCACTGACCATCGCCGACGTGCGCGCGGACCCCCACGACGACATCGCCTCGCTCGGCACGTCGCTGGGCGTGGGCGGCTTCATGGCCGTGCGCCTCACCGGCGACCGCGGCGAGCCGCTCGGGATCTTCTGCGCCATCGACGAGACGGCGCGCGAGTGGACGGAGGAGGAGGTGCGGCTCCTCACGGACATCGCCGAGGCGGCGGCGAGCGAGCTCTCGCTGCGGCGGCGGTTGGCGGAGCGCGAGCGCGTGGAGCGCCAGCTGCGGCACGACTCGCTGCACGACCCGCTCACCGAGCTGCCCAACCGGGCCTTCTTCATGGAGCGGCTGGGTCAGGCCGTCACCCGCGCGCGAGCCCGCGACGACCACCAGATGTTCGCGATCCTCTTCCTGGATCTGGACAACTTCAAGGTGGTCAACGACAGCGTGGGGCATCACGCCGGCGACGAGCTGCTCATCGCCGTGGCGCGCCGGCTGGAGGGGTGCATCCGCGGCGGCGACATGGTGTCGCGGCTGGGCGGCGACGAGTTTGCGCTGCTGCTGGAGCGCGTGCAGGACGCGCGGGACGCGGCGCGCATCGCGGAGCGCGTGCAGGAGGCGCTGGCGGCGCCGGTGAAGCTGGGCGGCTACGAGCTGTTCACCTCGGTGAGCATCGGCGTGGCGCTCAGCTCCAGCGCCAACGAGCGTCCCGAGTACCTGCTGCGCAGCGCGGACATGGCGATGTACCGCGCGAAGAACGGCGGCAAGGCGCGCTTCGAGATGTTCGACCCGGCCATGCACGCCGCCGCGCTCACGCGGCTGCAGCTGGAGACGGACCTGCGCCGCGCCGTGGAGCGCGAGGAGTTCACGCTCGCCTATCAGCCGCTGGTCTCGCTCGCCACGGGCCGCATGGTGGGTATGGAGGCGCTGGTGCGGTGGAACCATCCGGACCAGGGGCTGGTGTCGCCCAACGACTTCATCCCGGTGGCCGAGGAGACCGGGCTGATCGTGCCGCTGGGGCGGTGGGTGCTGTGGGAGGCGTGCCGGCAGCTGAAGCAGTGGCACGAGCTGCCGGGCGGGGAGGGGCTCACGGTGAGCGTGAACCTCTCGCCGCGGCAGTTCACGCAGACGGACGTGGTGGGCGAGGTGGCGCGCGCGCTGGCCGCCACCGGGCTCGACCCGCGGTCGCTCAAGCTGGAGATCACCGAGAGCGTCATCATCGAGCGGTTCGAGCAGGCCGCGCAGGCGCTGGCGGAGCTCAAGCGGCTCGGGGTGCACGTGCACATGGATGATTTCGGCACGGGCTATTCGTCGCTCAGCTACCTGCATCAGCTGCCGCTGAACGCGATCAAGATCGATCGGACGTTCATCGCGTCGATCGATTCGGACGAACGAGCGCTCCACCTCGTGGGGTCGATCGTGGTGCTGGTGGGGAATCTGGGGCTGGAGAGCGTGGCGGAGGGCGTGACCAGCGTGGAGCAGATGGCGGCGCTGCGGGAGCTGGGGTGCACGCATGCGCAGGGCTACCTGTTCTCGCCGCCGCTGGAGCCGGCGGGGATGGAAGCGTTCATGGCGTCGGCGCCGCGCTGGTAGACGCTGGCGGAAGGCCGGGGCCGGCGATCGGCGACGATGCCCGGCTCCCCCCGACCGCCGCCCCCGGCCCGCCTTGCCAACGCCCCCAGCCCTGGCTATCCTCACCGCACAACTGATCCACGCGGACGGTGCCTACCGGAAGTTCGGTGTGAACCCGACGCGGCCCCGCCACTGTCAGAGGCCCGGACGCTCGCGCATGCGACGGACGGACACGCCCCCTCACCAGCCACTCGCGCCGTTCGCGCGGGGAAGGCGAGGGAGGCGGCCTCGAGCCAGGAGACCGGCCCGTCCGCTCCCGCATGCGAACCCCCTCGAGGGAGGGGCGCGGGGACCGTGACCTGGCTGGTGGGCGCCCTCGCGCCCATCTGGCGTGCGTTCCCCGTTCCATCCCTCCCGGGATCGAGCGGGGATTTTTCGTTCGCCTCTCGTCCCAGGCCCATGATCCGCCGTCCGCTCGTCCTCCAGACCGCCGTACTCCTGCTCGCCGCGCCGCTCGTCGCGTCGCTCGCTGCCCAGCAGGCCGACACCCGCACCGACACCCGCGCCGACACCACCCGGCTGGACCCGGTGGTGGTGACCGCCACCCGCCTGCCCACCCCGCGCTCCGGCGTGGTGGCCACGGTCACCGTGCTGCAGGGCGCGGAGCTCGAGCGGCGCGGCGTGCGCTTCGTGGCCGACGCGCTCCGCGACGTGCCGGGCGTCACGGTGGTGCAGGGTGGCTCCACCGGCGCCATCGCCTCCGTCTTCATGCGCGGCGGCGAGAGCGACTACGTGAAGGTGCTGGTGGACGGCGTGGCGGTGAACCAGCCGGGCGGCTCGTTCGACTGGGCCGATCTCACCACCAGCAACGTGGAGCGCATCGAGGTGGTGCGCGGGCCGGCGAGCGTGCTCTATGGCTCGGACGCGGTCACCGGCGTGGTGCAGATCTTCACCCGACGCGGGAGCGGCGCCCCGGCCGTGGCGGCGGGCGTGGAGGGCGGCTCGCTGGGCACGGTGCGCTGGAACGCCGGGCTCTCGGGCGGCGCGGAGCGAATGCAGTACTCGGCCGACGTCAGCCGGCACGCCACGGACGGCATGCTGAGTGTGAACAACCACTACGCCAACCTGGTGGGCAGCGCGCGCGTGCTCGCGCGCCCCGACGACCGCACCGACATCGCGCTCTCGGTGCGCGGCGGCGACGCGACGTACGAGTTTCCCACCAACAGCGCGGGCGTGATCGCGGACAGCAACCAGTTCACCACGCTGCGCAGCACCACCGCGGCGCTGGACGCGGGACGCCGCTTCACCAGCCGCGTGGAGGGGCGCGTGCTCGCCGGCCTCTACTCGGCCACCAGCGGCGCCGACGACCGGCCCGACAACCCGGGCGACACCACCGGGTTCGGGTTCGCCTCGCGCCGCACGGGCACGGTGCGTCGCAACTCGGTGGACGCGCGCGTGAACGTGGACGTGGGCCGCGGCACGGTGCTCACGGCCGGCGCGGCGCTGGAGCTGGAGCGGGAGGAGCAGCTGAGTCGCACGTCGTCCAACTTCGGCGACGGGCCCACGGAGAGCACCGGCGCGTTCGACGCCGACCGTCGCAACACGGGCTACTACCTGCAGGCCGTCGCGCCGCTCCCGGGCGGCGTCTCGCTCACCGCGGGCGCGCGCCTGGACGACAACGAGGTGTTCGGCGACTTCGGCACCTATCGCGCCGGCATCTCGTGGACGCTGGCCACCGGCACGCGGCTGCGGGGCTCGGTGGGGAACGCGTTCAAGGCGCCCACCTTCTCCGAGCAGTTCGCCGCCACGTCGTTCGAGGTGGGCAATCCCGCGCTGGAGCCCGAGCGCTCCACGAGCTGGGAGGGCGCGGTGGAGCAGGACGTGCTGGGCGGGCGCGTGACGCTCGCGGCCACGGCGTTCGGTCAGCGCTTCCGCGATCTCATCCAGTACGACTTCACGAGCCCGAGCGAGCCCTCGTACTTCAACGTGGCCGCGGCGCGCAGCGACGGGCTGGAGGCCGAGGTGCGCGCGCGGCCGCTGGCGTCGCTCGACGTGACCGCCAGCATGACGTGGCTGCGCACGCGCGTGAGCGATGCCGGCTTCAGCACGGCGCCGGGGAGCGCGTTCGTGACCGGCGCGCGCCTCATCCGCCGTCCGGCGCGCACGGCGACCGCCAACGCGCAGTGGCGCCCCATCCAGCGCCTGTCCGTGGGCACGGCGGCGGCCTACGTGGGCGAGCGCGACGACGTGGACTTCAACGAGTTTCCCTCGGTGCGCGTGACGCTGCCCGGCTACGTGCTGTGGGACTTCGACGCCAATGTGGAGCTGCTCACCGCCGCCGCGGGCCGGCCGAGCGTGGCCGCCACGCTGCGCGTGCAGAACGCGTTCGACCGCGACTACGACGCCATCGTCGGCTTTCCGGGCGTGGGGCGCGTGACGGTGGTGGGCGTGCGGCTCGGGCGGTGAGCGTGTCGCGCGCGGACGAGCGGCCGGCGCTCCTGGGCCCGGTGGTGATGGCGTGGAGCAGCGGCAAGGACAGCGCCTACGCGCTGCACGTGCTGCGCGCGCAGTGGGGCGCCGAGGTGGTGGGGCTGCTCACCACCGTGAACGAGAGCGCGGGGCGCGTGGCGATGCACGCCGTGCGCGAGTCGCTGCTGCAGCGGCAGGCGGATGCGGTGGCCCTGCCGCTGCATCTGGTGCGCATTCCGTCGCCCTGCCCCAACGAGACGTACGACGCGGCCATGGACGTGGCCGTGCGCGCGCTGCACGAGCGCGGCGTGCGGCACGTGGCGTTCGGCGACCTGTTTCTGGAGGACATCCGGCGCTACCGCGAGGAGCGGCTGCTGTGGACCGGGCTCACGCCGCTCTTCCCGCTCTGGGGGCGCGACACCGCGGAGCTCGCGCGCGAGATGCAGGCCGGCGGCCTGCGCGCCACGCTCACCTGCGTGGATCCGCGCGCGGTGCCGGCGTCGCTGGCCGGCCGGGAGTGGAATGCCGCCCTGGTGCGCGAGCTGCCGCCAGGCGTGGACCCATGCGGCGAGCGCGGAGAGTTCCACACCTTCGTCACCGATGCACCGGGCTTCGCGGCACCAGTGACGGTGGAGCCGGGGGTGGTGGTGGAGCGTGACGGCTTCGTCTTCGCCGACTTGTTGCCGGTGGGGTGATGGGGGTCACTCGGCCGTTGCATCCCGTCGATGCCCGGCCGAGACGATGGCGCGGTCCCTGCTCTGAAGAATTAGCTTGTGCGCCGCCGTCGTTCGCGCGGATGAAGCCGTACCAGGCTCGACCCCGAATCAAGTAACCGAGGCTGTTATCTCGTCACCCCATACATCGCACGCGCTCGTGCTGCACTGGACCGGCACCGAGACGCGCGCCAGCGGCACTCCGCACTTCGCGGGTGGCCACCGCCTGCCGTCCACGGTGGCCGACCGGGACGACGGCATCCACGCGTCGTGGAGCTGGACGGGCGAGACGCTCACCATCGAGACGGACCGCTACGGCATGTACCCGCTGTTCCATGCCGTGGAGGGGAACACGCTGCGCGTGGCCACCTCGGTGGCCGCGCTGGTGGCCGCCGGCGCGGATACCGCGTTCGACCTGGACGCGCTGGCCGTGTTCCTCCGGGTGGGCTTCTTCCTGGGCGACGACACCGCCTTCCGCGCCATCCGCGCGGTGCCGCCCAACGCCACGCTCCGCTGGTCGCGCGGCATCCTCACCACGGAGCAGCGGCCGGTGGTGCCCACGTGGAGCGACGGCACCGCGGACGCCGCGGTGGACGGCTATCTGGAGCTGTTCCGCGCGGCCATGCGCCGACGCCCCGCGCCGGCCGGCGGGTTCCGGCTCCCGCTCAGCGGGGGGCGCGACAGCCGCCACATCCTGCTCGAGCTGTGCGCGGCGGGCACGCCGCCGGCGCTGTGCCTGTGCACGACGCGCGACATCCTGAACGACGCCGACGTGGCCGCGCAGCTCGCCACGGCGATGGGCGTGCCGCACCGGATCGTGGAGGAGCGGCCCTGGTCGGTGGCCGACGAGCGCCGCAACCTGGAGCTCACGCACTACTGCGCCGACGAGCACACCTGGTACCACGCCATGCTCGGCGAGCTGGACGTGCCGGGCACCACCACCTACGACGGCATCGCCGGCGATGTGCTCTCGCAGGGCGGTCGCTCGCAGAAGCTCCGCCTGGAGTGGTTCCGCGCCGGCGACGCCGAGACCGTGGCGGTGCACCTGGTGGAGCGGGACCGGAGCCGCGAGGATCTGCGCTTCCTCTCGCCGGAGCTGTGCCGCGGCACCACCTTCGACGCCGCCGTCGCCCGCACGGCGGCGGAGGTTCGGCAGCATCTGGACCGGCCGAATCCGGCGGCATCGTTCATGTTCTGGAGCCGGGCGCGACGCGAGACCGCGCTCATGCCCTATGGCCTGCTGGCCGGTGGGCCAACGGTGTACGCGCCGTACCTGGACCACGCGCTGTACGACCATCTCACGTCGCTTCCCGCCGAGCTGACGGTGCCCATGCGCATGCACGATCGGGTGATCGAGCGCATCGCGCCGCCCGCCGCCGCCGCCGTGCCGTTCGCGGCCAACCGCAAGCCGCCGCGCGACCTGTCGTCCCCGTCCGCCGCGCTCGCGGCGCTCCGCACGCCGGGCGCGCGGCGGGTGCTCGACGTGGGCTACCTGGTGCCGCGCGTGGCCCGTGGCTTCGTCAGCCGGCGGCACGCGCACGAGCTCGTGTGGGCCAAGTTCCCTGCGCTCTACATGGCGGAGCTGCAGCGCCTGCGCGAGCGCGGCGTCAGTCGCCAGCCGCCGCTGGCTGATCGGCCAGCGGCTGACCGCCCGGTGGCCGACCGCCCACTCGCGGATCGGCCGGCGCGTGCAGCCAGCGGTCGATCAGCCACCGGGCGATGGACAGCGCCGACGGAAGCATCACCGTCCCATTCGCCAGAGCCGCCCGCAACCCGTCACGCGTGAACCAGCGCGCGTCGCGCAGCTCGGTGGTGTCGATCACCAGCTCGCGCGACTCCGCCTCCGCCTCGAAGCCCACCATCAGCGACTGGGGGAACGGCCACGGCTGCGAGGCGGCGTAGCGGATGTCGCGCACCCGCACGCCGGCCTCCTCGAACAGCTCGCGCCGCAGCGCTTCCTCCAGGCTCTCACCTGGCTCCACGAAGCCGGCGAGCGCGGAGTACATGGTGGGCGCCCACGCGGGGCCGTTGGCCAGCAGGCAGGCGTCGCCATGGGTGACGAGGGCGATCACCGCGGGGTCGGTGCGCGGAAAGTGCGTGGCGCCGCACCCGGCGTCCGAGCACCGCCGCACGTGCCCGGCCTCGGCGCTCACGCTGGGCTGGCCGCACACGGCACAGAAGCGGTGGCGCTCGTGCCACCACACGAGCGCCCGGGCGTAGCCCAACAGCGCCATCTCCGTGGCCGTGAGGGTGGCGGCCACCGGGCGCAGCTCCGAGAAACGCGCCACGCCGCCTGCCGCCACGCACGCCGCCGCCTCACACGCCAGCGCCACCGGCGCGGCGAAGTACGGCACGTCGCCCAGCATCCCGAGCAGGATCACGTCCTCGTCGGCCACGCCGAGCGCGGGGAGCGCGGTGGGTGGGAGCGCCGCGGCGGTGGAGCAGGGGCCATCGTGCACCAGGTGGCGCGTGCCGCACATCACGAGCACGCGCGCGGCGGGGTCCGTCATGCGCTCGCGAAGCCACGCGGCGTCCTTGCGGCGTTCGGCGCACCGGTCCAGCGACGGGCCGCGCGACGACGCGGCGGCATGCGGTGCGAACTCGGAGCCGTGGGCCATCATGCTCGAAGCATAACGGTGTGGTGGTGCGGGAGAGAGGCGGGTCGTGGCTGGGCGGGCGCGGATAGCGGCGCAGCGGCGCCGCCGTCGCTGTCATCCCGCTGTTGACGGCGTACCGGGATCGAACGGCCGCGAGGGAGAGCGATCCCGACACTCGCGCGGCCTTCGGCCGTGCTCCTGCGGGATGACACGATAGACTGGCCTCCCCTTCGGCCGTGCTCCTGCGGGATGACACGATAGACTGGCCTCCCCTTCGACCGTGCTCCTGCGGGATGACAAGGTGGGCCGGCACCTCATCCGGCAGTGCTCCTGCGGGATGACCAGCTTGACCGGTCCCGCCATCCGTCAACGCCCCTGGCGGCTGACAACATGGCCGGCTCCGGCTTCGACCATGCCCTTGCGGGATGACACGATGGCCGCACCCCGCCGCCCGTCACGCGGGCCGCGCGCGCCGGCTCCGCACCCAGTGACCGGTCACCCGCCCCACCACGAGCAGCGCGAAGGCGGCGGCCGCGCCCGCGAACGCGCCCGACGTGCCCGTGTACACGTGCAGCGTGAGCCAGAGCGACGAGATGACGAGCGTCATGGCGGTCACCGGCACGCCGAAGCGCGCGAACTCGCGGAACGAGATGCGCCAGCCCGCCTTCTCGGCCAGCCCCACCACGGTGACGTTGGCAGAGGCGCCGATGGCGGTGCCGTTCCCGCCCAGGCACGCCCCCAGCGAGAGCGCCCACCAGAGCACCGAGGTGTCGCCGGGCAGCTCCGTGGTGAGCCGGGCGACGATGGGGATGGCGACGGCGACGAACGGGATGTTGTCGATGACCGCCGAGAGTCCCCCGCTCACCCAGCAGAGCAGGAGCGCCGAGAAGAGCAGGGTGCCGGTGGCGCCGAGGCCCATCGTCGCGCTGCCACTGTGGATCGCGAACGAGAGCCCGCGCGCGATGGTGTCGATGAGCCCCGTCTGCACCGCGGCGCCCACGGCGATGAAGAGGAAGACGAAGAAGCAGAGCGTGGGCCACTCGATCTCCCGCTCGATCACCTCGAGCAGGCCATGCTCCCGCTCCTCGTGCGAGGGGCGGTGCTCGCGCAGGTAGAGCACGTCCTGCACCACGAGCAGCGCGGCCGCGCCCAGCACCGCCGGTACCGACGCCGGCATGCCGGTGAACCCGTGGGCGAAGAAGCCCACGAACACCAGTCCCGTGATGACGAGCGACCAGCGCAGCAGCGCGGGGTTGGTGATCTCCGGCTCCGGGGTGGCGGCCACCGCCGCGGCCGCGCTGCCCCGCGTGCGCTGCAGGTCGTCGCGAAAGTACCACTCGGCGAAGTACTCGAGCGCCACCAGCATCACCAGGCAGGGCGCCGCGAGGTTGGCGATGAAGTCCACGAAGTCCAGCCCGGCGCCGGAGCCGATCATGATGTTGGGCGGGTCGCCGATGAGCGTGGCCGTGCCGCCGATGTTGGCCGCCATCACCATGGGCAGCAGGAACGCCGCGGGCCGCAGCGAGAGCCGCTCCGCCATGTGCACCGCCATGGGCGTGACGAACACCACCGTCGTCACGTTGTCGGCGAAGGCCGAGAGCGCGCCCGTGAACCAGGAGACGAGGCGCATGACGAGCGTCACCCGCCCGCGCGCGAACACCATGAGCCGCGCCACCGCCCAGCCGAAGACGCCCGTGGTCTTGAGCACCGCCACCAGCGCCATCATGGCGGCCAGCAGGAAGATCACGTTCAGGTCGATCGCCGCCTGCGACGCCTGGAAGGTGATGAGGTGGTACGGCGTGAGATAGGTGATGGCCCAGAGCAGCGCGACCGCCACCAGCACCACCAGCACGCGATGCGCCTTCTCGAGCGCGAGCACCACGAACACCGCGGCGATGATGGCGGCCACGAGTGCCTGGGAGACCGGATCGGTGGTGGATCCGTCGGCCGCGGCCGGGCCGGCCTGGGCAGCGTGCTGCAGGAGCGCGGCGAGGCGCATGCGGGAGGCGCGGAGGCGCGGAGTCGGGTTACACGAGTGTCGGTCCGGAACGGGGGACTGGCAAGGGCGCGCGCCGGCAGCGGTCGCCCGCCCGTGGTTGCCCGGCGGGCGGCTGCGCCCTACACTCGGGGCCATGGCCACCGCTCCCATCCACCGCCCGCCCTACCGCCACCGCCTGTTCTGGCCGGTGACGGTGCTGGCGTTCACGGCCGTGGGGCTGCTGCGCTTCGCCTACATGTATCTGGACGACGTGGCACGCGGCACGAGCGGCACGCTCCTGTCCCGCCTGGTGGAGGAGGGGACGGGCGCCTACACCTCGCTCCCGCTCTTCGTGGGCGTGGTGTGGCTGGTGTGGCGAGTGCCGCTCCGCGCCGCCACCTGGCGCCGGGGGCTGGCCGTGCACGCGCTGGGCGCCCTGCTGTTCTCGGTGGCCCACACGTCGCTCCTCTTCGTCACCCGCACGGCGCTCTTCCCGCTGCTCGGCCTGGGTGCGTACGACTACGGGCGCATGCCGGTGCGCTACGCCATGGAGCTGGGGAGCGACGTGCTCGTCTACGTCAGCTTCGTGGCGGCGGTCACGCTCGTGCGATGGAGGTACGAGCTGCTGGCGCGCGAGCAGCGCGCCGCGGAGCTGGAGCGCAGCCTGGCGCAGGCGGAGCTGCAGAGCCTGCGCCTGCAGCTCCAGCCGCACTTCCTGTTCAATGCGCTCAACACCATCGCCTCCGCCATGTACGAGGAGCCGGCGGCGGCGGACGCGATGCTCGGCGAGCTGAGCGAGCTGCTGCGGCTCTCGCTGCACACCGCGCGCACGCAGGAGGTGACGCTGGCCACCGAGGTGCACGTGCTGGAGCGCTATCTGGCGCTCATGCGCGCCCGCTTCGGCGACGCGTTCCAGGTGGAGCTGGACGTGCCCGAGGCGCTGGCGCCGGCGCTGGTGCCCTCCCTCGTGCTCCAGCCGCTGGTGGAGAACGCCGCGCGCCACGGCAACCTCGCCCGGCTGGGACGTGGCGCGATCGTGGTGCGCGCCCGTCGGCGCGACGCGCTTCTGCGGCTGGAGGTGGTGGACGACGGCCCCGGCGTGGAGCCCGGCCGCGACCCGGTGGGGATGGGGCTCGGGCTCTCCGTCACCGCGAGCCGCCTGCGGCTGCTCTACGGCGACGCCGGGCAGCTGCGCCTGAGTCACGAGGACGACGGCTTCACCGTGGCGCTGGAGCTGCCCTATCACGTGAGCGCGGCCGAGCCGGCCTCTCTCGACACGGGCCCGATGGCGAGCACCGAGCTGGCGCATGCGCATCCTCATCGTTGACGACGAGGCGCCGGCGCGCCGGCGGGTGCGGCGGCTGCTGGAGGCGCAGCCGGGCACGCAGGTGGTGGGCGAGGCGGCGAGCGGCGACGAGGCGGTGTCGGCCATCCGAACCCTGCGCCCCGACCTCGTCTTTCTGGACGTGCAGATGCCCGGCCGCGACGGCTTTGGCGTGGTGGAGGCGGTGGGCGTGGACGCCATGCCGGCCACGGTGTTCGTGACGGCGCACGACGAGCACGCGGTGCGCGCGTTCGAGGTGCAGGCGCTGGACTACCTGCTCAAGCCGTTCACGCCCGATCGCTTTCGCGCGGTGCTCGCCCGCGCCCGCGCGCGGCGGGCCGCGAACGTGGGCGCCGAGCACGCCGGGCGGCTGGCCGAGCTGGTGGAGGCGTTGGGCGCGGCGGAGCGCCCGCGCTGGCTGCAGCGCGTGCTGGTGCACGACGGCCCGGTGGCGCGGTTGCTGCCGGTGAGCGAGGTGACGCGCGTGGTGGCCGAGAAGAACTACGTGCGACTGCACGCCGGCGCCACCAGCTACCAGCTCCGCGCCACGCTCGCCACGATGGCCGAGCGGTTGGACCCGGCGCTCTTCCTGCGCATCAACCGCTCCGAGATCGTGCGGCTGGACGCCATTCGCGAGCTGCAGCCCTGGTTCCACGGCGACTACCGGGTGGTGCTGCACGACGGCACGACCACCATGTGGAGTCGGCGCTTCCGGGCGAGAGCCGACCTGGGGGCGGCGCTGCTGGGGTGAGCGCGGGAGCGTGATGGACGGAGGCTGATCGCGATGTTCTCCACGTGCATCTTCTGCCACGGGTCGCTGGGCGCCAACACCGTGGTGGAGCACTTCCCGGTGGGCCGGCGGCTCGCCTTCGATTCCGAGAAGGGACGGCTGTGGGTGGTGTGCCGCCGCTGCCAGCGCTGGAACCTCTCGCCGCTGGAGGAGCGATGGGAGGCGATCGAGGAGTGCGAGCGGCTCTTTCGCGACACGCGGCTGCGCGTCTCCACCGAGCACGTGGGGCTGGCCCACCTGCGCGAGGGGCTGGAGCTGGTACGCGTGGGCCGGCCCCAGCGCCCGGAGCTGGCCGCGTGGCGTTACGGCGACCAGCTGGGTCGCCGGCGGCGGGCGAGCCTCATCCAGGCGGGGCTGGGGCTGGGCGTGCTGGGAGTGGTGGTGGCCGGCGGTGCCGCGGTGGGCGTGGGTGTGGGCGGCTTCGGCTGGATGCTGGCCCAGATGGGCAGCCGCATCGTGAACGGCTCGCCCGAGAAGGTGGTGGCGCGCATCCCCGACCCCGGCGGCACGCTGGTGCCGGTACGCCGCAAGCATCTGGCGCACGTGCAGCTCGCGCCGGACGACGGCGGCGGATGGGCCCTGGGCGTGCCGCGCGGCAGGAAGCAGCTCATCTACCTGCGGGGCGAGCCGGCGCTGCGCGCCGCCGGCCAACTGCTGCCGCGCCTCAACCGCTACGGCGGCACGCGACAGCAGGTGAGCGACGCGGTGCGGCTGCTCGAGGAGAACGACGATCCCCGCGCGTACTTCGCGCGCATCGCGCGCACCCGGAGCGGAGACAGGCCCACGACCTTCGCCGGGCAGCCCGAAGCGGTGCGGCTGGCGCTGGAGATGGCCGCTCACGAGGACGCCGAGCGTCAGGCGCTGGAGGGCGAGCTGGCCGATCTGGAAGCCGCGTGGAAGGAAGCCGAGGAGATCGCGGCCATCGCCGACAATCTGCTGTTGCCCGCGTCGGTGGAGGAGTTCTTCCGCCGGCACCGGGTGGGGTGGGGCGGGGGGTGAAGGCGAGCGCCCGGACGCTGACCGCGTCCACTCGC
>DATANT010000218.1:0-11992 GCA_036266115.1 Gemmatimonadaceae bacterium
GACCTCCTGCGCATGATGGGCACCCGCGTCGGGCGCTCGACGCTGTTCGGCATCCCCCTGCAGCAGACCTGGTCGCATGAGAACTCGGGGAACTACGCGCCCACGTATTACCTGCAGAGCGATGCCCCGCTCTACTACTACTCGTTCACCGACGCCTTCATCGCCATGGCGTACCGCTCCCTGCCGCCGGAGCAGCGGGCGCGCCTCGACCCGATGATCACCGGCTTCAACCCGGCGGACATGTACGCCGCGGCCCACATCCGTCGGGTGCTGCGGACCTTTCCCGGCGTCTTCTCCGGGATCGGCGAGTTCTCGATCCACAAGGAGTTCGTGTCGGCCAAAGTCGCGGGCGAGGTGGCCAGCCTCACGAACCCGGCGCTGGACAGCATCCTCGACCTCGCCGGCGAGGCCGGGCTCGTCGTGCTGATCCACAACGACATGGACATGCCGTTCGCCAAGCCGGGCACGCAGCCGGTGTTCCTGAAGCAGATGACGGCCCTGCTGCGGCGGCATCCGAGAACGACGATCGTGTGGGCGCACATGGGGCTCGGCCGCATCGTCCATCCGGTGGAGGCATCCGCGTCCGCCCCGCCGACGGAGCGGAACCCGAACTACGCGATCGTCGTGGAGCAGCTGCTCTCCGACTCGACGCTGCGGCACGTGTACTTCGACATCAGCTGGGACGAGGTCGCGAAGTACATCCTCGCGACGCCGGAGACGACGCGGCGCTCCGCCGAGATGATCAACCGCTATCCCGACCGCTTCCTGTTCGGCTCGGACGTGATGGCGCCGCGCGACACGACCGCCTACTACGCGGTCTTCGAGAGCTACCGCCCGCTGTGGGCCCTGCTCACCCCGGACGCCAGCGCGAAGGTACGCACCGGCAACTACGAGCGGCTGTTCGACGCCGCACGCCAACGGGTGCGCGCCTGGGAGAAGGCGCAGGGCTGGCAGTAGGCCGGATGGCGC
The DNA here is from genome assembly GCA_036266115.1 of Gemmatimonadaceae bacterium. Taxonomy (GTDB): domain Bacteria; phylum Gemmatimonadota; class Gemmatimonadetes; order Gemmatimonadales; family Gemmatimonadaceae; genus DATANT01. The sequence continues at coordinate 970 of DATANT010000218.1, forward strand.
GTTCATCGCCGGCTCGCGCTCAGAAGGTCCAGGAGAGCGCGAGCGTGGTCCAGAAGTCGTGCTTCGGTGCCCCTTCCGACGGCGGCTTGCTGTCGAACGCGTCGGACATCGTCGCGGTGACCATGAAGTCCTTGATCAGCTCGTACGACAGCCTGACGTCGTTCTGCAGCCGCCACCGGCCGCGGATCGTGAAGCTCGGGAAGGCTTCGACGGTCCACGAGGCGTCGAGCTTGGGACGATCGTAGCGGTACGCCCGGAACACGGCGCCAATCAGCCCCTCGAAGCTGCCCGACGACGAATCGGCGGAGAGGTACCGTTCCTGCGCCACCGCGAGGCCGCCGCTGGTCCGGAACTCGAGGTGGTTCGACTGCACGAGCATCCGCTCCCCGAAGCCGACGATCCGCGTGCGTCCCGCCAGATCCAGCTCGTCGTTCTTGTCGTAGCCGATGAGGACCCCCGTGCTCCAGCGGTCGGGGAGCAGCGCGCGCTGCAGCACGCCGACCGACAGGCGCGAGTTCGGCTCGTCGTCGTCGCGATCCTCGACGAAGGTGCTGAGCTGGACCGCGGCCTCCGCCCGTGGCCCGCGGTACGCCAGCTTGCCGCCCGTGGAGAGCTGGAGGATCGAGTTCGCCGTCTGGAAGGAGAAGCCGAGATCGAGGTACCCGCTCAGGCGACTGAGCAGCTGCCGCTCGATCGGGATCAACGCCACGACGTCGGTCAGCAGGAGGGTATCGGCGCCCAGGACGACGCGGCCGGAGGCCGCGTAGTCGAGCGAACCGTAGAACTTCTGCCCCGACCGCAGCTGCACTTCCAGGATGGTTCGCGTGCTGATGCGATCGACCTTGTCCCACTCGATGTAGACCGTACCCAGGTCGTCGGTCGAGTACTTGAGCAACGCCCGCGAGAGCGACTTCACCTCGCCGGTGATGCGGTCCCCGTTCCGGATCCAGACGGAATCGGCCTTCTGGGCGCCGAGCGCATCAGCGCCGAGGACGAGGAGGAGACCCGCCAGAGCGATGCGCACGAGGGCTCTCCCGGGTGGACGGTGGCGCTCACGCCGTGACGATGCCCTGCGGGATCACGCACGCCCCCGGCGCCATCTCCAGTGGCGGCCGGAGCGCGGGTCGCTCAGGAGACATGGTGTGATCGTCGCTGCAGCCGGCGCGCAGCCGGCAGGGTTCGCGAGGGACAGCATACCGCCCGCCCAGCCTGGTATGCCATTGGACTTCCGTCCACCTCCCGCGGTCCACCATGGCGACCGATGCGCTCCAGCGTCACCCAATGCCCTACACGATCGTACGCGATGCCCGACGTCCGGAGCCACAGATCGGCGGCACATTGGATCGCGGCGACGGAGCTGCGTGGTGCACGGGACCGCGCGGCACTTCGCGGCCGGGTCGGACGCAGAACCGGACTGGACGATCCGCACGACCGTCGTGCTGCTCGTGCCGAGTAGCTCATGACGACGCCCGCGACACGACGCGCTTCGAGCTCCCTGCGCGTCGCACCACGCGGACGCCGCTAGGAGGACTCATGCAGGTGGACATGCTCCAGCAAGCGGAAACGAGCGAGGGGAGCGGCTTTCGCCGCTCCCCTCATCGCGGAGCCCGAGACGGTCCGCCGGCACGAACCCGGTCGCACCGGAGTGCGACCGGGTTCGTGCGTCGCGTCACCCGCTCAGCCGCACTCGGAGAACCCGCACACGTGGCACTTCACGCACCCCTCCGCGTACTCCAGCTGTGACCCGCAGTCGGGACACGTCCCCATGAACGCCTCTCCCGAGTCGTAGCCGCCGAAGGCGAGCTGCGCCTGCTCCGGCGCCGGCGACGACACGTTCACCGTCGTCGGCCGCGACGCGTTGCTGGGGTTGGACGTCAGCAGGTCCTGCTGCACGCCCTGCTTCTCCCGCCACCACTCCTCGAGCGCGATGCCCACGGCGTCGGGCATCGAGAGCACCTTGTTGGGGCCCAGGCCCACGGCGCGGTCGGAGCTGATGCCGCGGAGCTGCTTGTGGATCTCCATGAGCGGGATGCCGCTGCGCAGGGCGAGCGAGATCATCCGCCCCATGGCCTCGGCGTCGGCCATCGCGGAGCCGCCGGCCTTGCCCAGGTTGATGAAGACCTCGAAGGGCTGGCCGCGATCGTCCTCGCTGATGTGCACGAACATCGTGCCCAGCGGCGTCTCCTTGCGGATGCTGGTGCTGCGCAGCCGGTCGGGACGCGAGCGCTTGGCGCGGCGCTGGAGGTTCTCGGCCTCGGACTCGAACAGCATCTTCTTGGTGCGATCGAGCTCCGTCTGCAGCTCGGCGATGGTGCCCTGCAGCTCGCCCACCTGGCGGCGCGCGTCGGACGTGGACGCGGCCGCGACGGCGGCCGGCGCGGCGGCTGCCCCGCTCTTCCCGCGCTCCTCGGTGGCCTTCGCGGTGGCGCCGGTGGAGAGCACCTGGTTGTCACGCGAGCCGTCGCGGTACACGGTCACACCCTTGCACTTGAGGTCGTAGGCCAGCTCGTAGATGGCCCGCACGTCCTCCACGCTCGCGGCATGGCCGAAGTTCGTGGTCTTGCTGATGGCCGAGTCGCAGTGCTGCTGGAAGGCGGCCTGCATGCGCACGTGCCACTCGGGCGAGATCTGGTTGGCGGTGGTGAACACGCGCTGCCAGCGCTCGGGCACCTCGGGGAACGCGATGGTGCCCTCCTTGGCGATGCGCGCCATGAGCGCCTCGGAGTACCAGCCCTCCTGCTTCGCGATGGCCACGAAGTCCTCGTTCACGTCGGGCATCATGACGCCGGCCTGATTGCGCATGAAGGCCACGGCGAAGAGCGGCTCCAGCCCGCTGGCGCAGCCGGCGATGATGGAGATGGTGCCGGTGGGCGCGACGGTGGTCACGTTGCAGTTGCGGAGCATCTGCATGGGACGCAGGCGCTGGCCATGCTCGTCGCGCGCGCACGTCTCGTCGGGACCCCAGATGGAGCGCGCCCACTCGGGGAACGGGCCGCGCGCGTGCGCCAGCCGCTCGCTCTCCTTCTTGCTCTCCACGTCCAGGAACTCCATCACGCGCCGCCCCATCTCCACGCCCTCGGCCGAGTCGTAGGGGATGCCCAGGCGCACCAGCATGTCGGCGAAGCCCATCACGCCGATGCCGATGCGGCGGATGCGCTTGGAGAGCGCGTCGATCTCGGGGAGCGGGTACTTGTTGGCGTCGATGACGTTGTCGAGGAAGTGCGTGCTGAGATGGATGTCGGCGCGCAGCGTATCCCAGTTCATCACGCCGTCCTTCACGTGCAGCCCCACGTTCACCGAGCCGAGGTTGCAGACGTCGTACGGCAGCAGCGGCTGCTCGCCGCACGGGTTGGTGGCCTCGTACGCGCCCAGGTGCGGCACCGGGTTGTAGCGGTTGGCCTCGTCGATGAAGAAGCAGCCCGGCTCCCCCGTGCGCCACGCGCCGAGGATCATCTTGTCCCACACCATGTTCGCGTCGAGCTGCCCCACCACCTTGCCGCTGGACGGCTCAACGAGGTCGTACGACGCCTTGTTCCGCACCGCCTCCATGAACGCGCCCGTCACGGCCACGGAGATGTTGAAGTTCGTCACCTGCGTGAGGTCTTCCTTGCAGGCGATGAAGTCCAGGATGTCCGGATGATCCACGCGCAGGATGCCCATGTTGGCCCCGCGCCGCGTGCCCCCCTGCTTCACGGCGTCGGTGGACGCATCGTACAGCTTCATGAAGCTCACCGGTCCGCTCGCGACCCCCGTCGTCGAGCGCACCATTGCCCCCTTGCTCCGCAGCCGCGAGAACGAGAAGCCCGTTCCGCCGCCCGACTGATGGATGAGCGCCATGGACCGCAGCGTGTCGTAGATGCCGTCGCGCCCGTTGGCGAGCGAGTCCTCCACCGGCAGCACGAAGCACGCGGAGAGCTGGCCGAGCGGCCGGCCGGCGTTCATGAGCGTCGGCGAGTTGGGCTCGAAGCGCCGCTGCGTCATCAACGCATAGAAGTCCTCGGCCACCGTGTGCACGGCGCCGTCGCTCGCGCCGTAGCGACGATCGACCTCCGCAATGGTGCTCGCCACGCGCCAGAACATCTCCTCCGGTGTCTCCGTCGGCTTGCCGGCGGCATCCCGAACGAGATAGCGCTTCTCGAGGACGGTCCGTGCGTTCTGGGAGAGATCGGCGGGGATGTTGGGAGGCGTCGTGGGCAACGGCATGGGGGGTCTCCGGGGGGGTTCAGCAAGCTTTCGGGGCGCTCCACGGTGAGAACCGTGGACCATCAGTGGTGGGGCGGTGAGTTTAGCCCGCATCGTGAAACGGCGCCAGTACGAAGCTATCTCACTGCGACTACCTCACTTACGTTTCCAACATCACGAATCGGCCTCTTCGCCCCGGTTTCCACCCGGCCGTTCGATCGTCCGCTCCGCCAACCCGGCCCACCCCGGCCTGGAGACGGGATCGAGAACCGGACGAGTCGCGCTAAGGTATTATACAGCACTACCTTGCGTGGTGTTCCCCGCTCCGGCCCAGGCGATCGGCCGAGCTCGACTCCGCGAATGTTACGGTTCACCGAAGTCGTCAGCGGAGCGTCACTTACAGGCTATTTGCTTGCAACCACGTGCATCCCGCATGCCGATCCCCTTGACAGCGGACGAATGTCGTCACGCCGTTTCCGACTCCACCATGCTTGCCGGATGGGGCGGGAACTCGCCGCGGCGATGCCGCTCCTGCATGTGCACGTACGACGCGACGGTGCCCGCGATCCGCGCGCGCAACGCCTCGTCGGTGGCGCGCACCACCCGGCCCGGCACGCCCACCACCACCGAGTTCGGCGGGATGCGCATCCCCTCGGGACACACCGCGCCGGCGGCGATCACCGAGCCGGTGCCCACGTGCACGCCGTTGAGCAGGATGGCCCCCATCCCGATGAGGCACTCGTCCTCGATGGTGGCGCCGTGCACGATGACGCGGTGCCCGATGGCCACGCGCGCACCGATGGTGGTGGGCAGCCCGGCGTCGACGTGGATCACCGTGAGGTCCTGCACGTTGGTGTCCGCACCGATGGTGATGGGCGCCGAGTCGCCGCGCACCACCGCGCCGGGCCAGATGGAGACGCGATCGCCGAGGGTGACGTCGCCGCAGACGAACGCGGCGGGGTGGATGAAGGGCATGGGCCTGGTGGTGAAGGGTGACATGCGGCGGATGGAGCCGTGCACTCGGCGCCGGCTCAGACCTCGATCGGCGCCGGGATGTCGCGCGCGCTGACGGTGGCGCCGGCGCTCGCGGCGATCACGAGCCCGACGGCAAGCCACTGCGCGCCGGTGAGATGCTCGCCGAGGAAGATCAGGCCGCACAGCGCCGCCGCGGCCGGCTCGAGGCTCATCAGGATGCCGAACGTGCGCGCGGGCAGCGCGCGCAGGGCGATCATCTCCAGGGAGTACGGGATCGCGCTGGAGAGCAGCGCGACCACCGCCCCCATGGCGAGCAACCGGGGCGTGAGCGTCGCGAAGCCGTCCATGGCCAGCACGATGGGCACGACGGTGAGCGCGGCGACGGTCATGCCCGTCGCCACCGCGGTTCCGCCGGCGAGCACCCGCGACGCGCGCTGTCCGAGCACGATGTACGCGGCCCAGCACGCACCGGCGAGCAGCGCGAGCAGCACGCCGGCCGGGTCGAGCCCGCGACCGCTCCAGGGAGCGATGAGCGCGATTCCCGCCGCGGCGAGCGCGACCCACGCGACGTCCACCGCGCGCCGCGTGCCGAGCACCGCGACGCCGAGCGGGCCGATGAACTCCAGCGTCACGGCCAGCCCGAGCTGGATGCGCGCGATGGCGAAGTAGAACAGGAGGTTCATCAGGCCGAGCACCATGCCGTACGGCACCACCGCCCGCCACTGCGCCGCGCTCAGCCGCGCGAGCGGCGGGCGGAAGACCGCCAGCAGGATCACCGCGGACAGCCCGATGCGGATGCCCGCGGTGCCCGCCGCGCCGAGCGCCGGGAACAGACCCTTCGCGATCGCGGCGCCGCCCACGATGCTGAACATGGCCAGGAGCACGGCGGGAACCGGCGGAAGCGCGACGCGCGTCGAGAACATCGTTGGGAATCGTCTGGCGGGTGGATCGCGCGGCGCGCGTGCCGGCGGGAGCCGTGCCGCGCGGCGCTGGACCCGAATCCTAGCGGCGCTGGGGCTGCGCCTGGTAGCGATCGGCGAGCGCCGCCGCACGGCCGGCCGGGTGGAACTCCAGCGATCCTCGCGGTCGCGTCGTACCTTCTTCACGACCCATCGCCACCGCCCCATCTCCCGCGCCATTCATGATTCCGCGCCATCCCGCCGCCCTCGCCCTCGCCGCGCTCGCGCTGGCCGCGTGCGCGCCCCGCACCGCCCCGCGCCCCGCGCCGCCCGTCGCGACGCCCCAGAGCCCGGCGCCCACCCGCGCCCAACCCGCGGCGACGTCGGCCGCCGCGCCCGCCGGGCCGTGCTGCCTCGCCCAGGGGCTGAGCGTGGCCGAGCGCCATCGCGCGCCCGAGATCACCGAGCGCCGCTTCTCGCCGGAGACCATGTGGGCGGCCATGGCACCGGCCATGTCGTCGCCGGCGCTGAAGGTGCAGGAGGTGGGACGCTCGATGCAGGGCCGTCCGATCCGCAGCCTCACCTTCGGCACGGGGCCCACGCGCGTGCTGCTCTGGTCGCAGATGCACGGCAACGAGCCCACCGCCACCATGGCGCTCGCCGACATCGTGCGCTGGATGGCAGCTACCGACCCCGACCCCCTGCGCGACCGGCTGCGCGGCGCGCTCACGATCACGATGATCCCGATGCTCAACCCCGACGGGGCGGCGCTCTTCCAGCGGCAGAACGCCGTGGGCATCGACGTCAACCGCGACGCGCGCGCGCTGGTCACCTCAGAGGCCCGCACGCTGCAGGCGGTGCACCACCGCGTGCGCCCGCACTTCGGCTTCAACCTGCACGACCAGAACGCGCGCCAGCTGGTCGGCAAGGACGGCCTGCCGGCGGGGATCGCCCTGCTCGCGCCGGCCCACGGCCCCAACGCCGGCTACAACGAGGTGCGCGGGCGCGCTCGGCTCGTCGCGTCCACCATCGCGACCATGCTCGAGGGGGAGATCCCGGGCCGCACCGCCAAGTACGACGACGAGTTCAACCCGCGGGCCTTCGGCGACCTCATTCAGCAGTGGGGCACGAGCACCGTGCTCGTGGAGAGCGGCGCGCTGCCCGGCGATCCGGAGAAGCAACGGCTGCGCGCGGTGAATGTCGCCATCCTGCTCACCGCGCTGGACGCCATCGCCACCGAGCGCTACGCGCAGGCCGACCCCGCCGTGTACGATCGCCTGCCGTACAACACGAGCGTGCGCTACGACGTGATGGTGCGCGGCGCCAACCTGGTGGTGCCGGGTCTCGCGCCGGTGAAGGTGGACCTCGCCTTCACCTACGACGACGCCGTGGCCAAGTCGGGGCTCCGCCTGCGCGACGTGGGCGACCTGGACGGCCTGCGCGGCGTGGCGGCGCTGGACACGATCGACGCGGCGGGTCTCTACGCGCATCCCGCGCCGTCCACCGTGACCGAGAAGGGCGAGCGTCGCTGGCTGGAGCTGGACTCGCCGGCGCGGCTGGTGCTGCGGCGCGGCGCTCAGCCCACGAGCGCCGAGGTGCGGGTGGTGGGGGACGCGAAGTAGGCGAGGAGACGGAAGTCAGGGGACCGGAGAGCTGCCGAAGGGGAGGCCAGTCAACCTTGTCATCCCGTAGGAGCGAGCAGAGCGAGCGAGTGTCGGGATCGCCGTCCCTCGCGGCAGGTCGACCCCTGGTCCCCGTCAACGGCGGCAGGCGGGCACGGCGGACGCGCATCACGAGACGGGAAGGCGATCCCGACACTCGTGCGCGGCCCTGCGGGCCGCGCACTCCTGCGGGATGACAACCTTGACGGGCCTCCCCATCCTTGTCATCCCGCAGGAGCCCCGCCGAAGGCGGGGCGAGTGTCGGGATCGCTCTCCCTCGCGGCGGTTCGACCGCTGCCCCCGGCCCCCGCCGTCCTTCTGCAGTTCTTCGGCACTCCTCCTGTCTCCCGGCCCGCTCAGCACTCCCGCCCCTGCCCCCGCACGCAACCGTGCTCCGCGCTCGGGTGCGCGGTGGGCGCCACCTCGGCGCCGCTCGAGACCGTGGTCCACGCCACCACACCGCCCACGGCGCACAGCGCGGCGCCGATCCACATGGCGCGGGTGAATCCCTCGGACAGCGCGGCGGGCTGCAGCCCGTGCATTCCACCGAGTCCCACGGCGAGCGGGAGCGCGGCCGTCGCGAGCAGCCCCGCGAGCCGCGCGACGGCGTTGTTCACGCCCGACGCCACGCCGGCCAGCCGGTCGTCCACCGCGCCCAGCACGGCGGCGGTGAGCGGCGCCACGAGGATGGAGAGCCCGAGGCCGAACATCGCGACCGCGGGGAGCACGCCGTCCACGTAGCCCACGCCGGGGCGGACGCGCGTGAAGAGGAGCATGCCCATGGCCGCGACGAGCGAGCCGACGGCCATCGGGACGCGGGGCCCGATGCGCTGCGACCAGGCACCCACGCGCGGCGAGAGCACGAGCATCAGCACGTTCATCGGCAGGAGCGACGCGCCAGCCGCCAGCGCGCCGTATCCGAGCACCGTCTGCAGTTGGAGCATGAGCAGGAAGAAGAGGCCGCCGAGCGCCGCGTAGACGAGCAGCGTGGTGACGTTGGCGCCCACGAACTGCTCCGAGCGGAAGACCTCGAGCGGCAGGAGAGGCTGGGCCGCGCGGCGCTCCACGGCGACGAACGCGACGAGGCACGCCACCCCGGCCACGAGCGCGGCGAGCACGCCCGGGCTCCGGAAGCCGGCGTCCGGGCCCACGATGAGCGCGCCGGTGATACCCGCGAGGCCGAGGGTGACGAGCACCGCGCCCGCCGCGTCGACCGGTGCCCTGGACCGTGACTCGGACGACGACAGCGGCGGCTCGACCGCATGCACGTGTCGCCACGCGCTCCACGCTGCGGCGAGCGCGAGGGGCGCGACGCCGACGAACACCCACCGCCACGAGGCCGCCTCCACGAGCCATCCGCCAGCGAGCGGGCCGAGCGCGCTGGACACCGCGGACCAGGCGGCCCAGTGCCCGATGGCGACACCGCGCGCCTGACCGCGGAACGCCGTCTCGAGCATCGCCAGGCTGTTGGGCACCACGAGCGCGCCGGCCGCTCCCTGCACCACTCGCCACCCCAGCAGCACCGGCAGCGTGGGTGAGAGCGCGCACCCCGCCGACGCGACGGCGAAGGCCACGAGCCCGACCGCGAAGACGGTGGACCGCCGATTCCGATCGCCGAGCGTGCCGCCCAGCAGCATCAGCGCGCTCAGCGTGAGCAGGTAGCCGTTCAGTACCCATTGCAGGCCGGCCATGCCGAGGCGGAGGTCCCGCGCGATGGCGGGAAGCGCGACGTTGACGACCGAGCCCTCGACGAACACCGCACCCGAGCCGAGGACGGTGGCGGCGACCACCCAGCGTCCGGCGGCGGAATCGAGCGCGAGGCCGCCGGTGTCGGCTGAGGTTTCGGCGCCGAGCGTGGACGGCGCTGCCCGGGATGGCGGCATCGAGGATCCTCCGCTCCATCCCGCACGAGCTTCGCCAGGCTGGAGAGCGTGAACGACGGCATCACGGCAGAGGCGGCGCGGCCGGCGGATCAGCACATGGCGGCCGCCGGCCCGGGAGGCCGGCCGCGAGCAGCCACCCTCGCGCCGTCTGCCCTCGGCCCACCGCCCGACCCGCACCGTCCCGCATGGTGGATGCCGCTCCCGGTGATCTCACCGGCGCGCCCCTCGATGCGCGCCGTCGAGCCCCCTCACGCGTCCGCCTCACGCGTCGGCGCACCTCGGCGGCCAGCGCCGGTCGGCATCGGGGGTGAGATCGACGACGAAGAGCTCTCCCGATCGCGCACCGTCGGCCTGCGCGAAGAGCAGCCGGTCGGCGTCGGGCGAGAGCAGCGGGCCCACCTGGAAGACGTTCGCGTCCGCCGGGATGCGCCCCCGCTCCACCCATCGGCCGCCCTGCCGCGCGAAGTGATACAGGTGCGACCGGTCGCCGCGGTCGGCGACGACGACCAGCGTGCGGCCGTCGCGCGAGATGTCGGCCTCGTACTCGTTGGCCGCGGTGCTCACCGGCGGCCCCACATTGGTGACCGTCCAGTGCTCCACTCCGTCGCCGGACGATACCGGCTCCGCCACGTAGATGTCGCTCTGGCCGTGTCCTCCCGCACGACTCGACCCGAAGTAGAGCACACCACCAGGCCCCGGGCGCGGGAGCAGCTCCGCGCCGGGTGAGTTCACCGGCTCCGGTAGCCGTCGCCCCTCGCCCCACGCCCCGTCCGCGCGGCGCTCCACGACCCAGATGTCGAAGTCGTCCCCGGGGTACGCATGCCGGGTGGAGATGTAGTACAGGCGCTGGCCGTCGACGCTGAGCGCGGGATCGCCCTCCAGGATGGGCGCGGGTGCGGCGAAGGGCACGTCCGCCGGCGGCGTCCACCGCCCCGCGACGCAGCGCGACCAGAGCAGCCGATAGCCGCCGAAGCTCGCGTCCGCGCGCATGAAGTAGGCTTCCCGCCCATCGGCCGTGAACACCGGCGACGACTCGTACTGGTCGGTGGACCACTCCGGCGGCGTCCACCGTATCGGCGCCGACGCGAATCCAGCGGATGCCGCGACCTCGCCTCGAGCTCCGGGAGCCTCTCCCGGTGCCGGTGCCGCGCACGCCGTCAGGGCGATCGCCAGCACGAGTGGCCAGGAGGCCGCGGGGCGCGCCGGCTGGTGTCGGGTGGGCCCCGTCATGCGGGAGGCGTGGCGATCGTCCGAGCGCACGCTCCACGCGGCCCATCGCGCCGCCCGGATGAATACCTTTCCATGCAGTCCTCGGTCTGGCGCGACATGTCCCGGCGACCGGATGCGTCCCGGGGAATCGCGACCGAACGTAGCCTTGACGATCTAACCCGTCAACACGCTTTATGCGGTTAAACGCCCGACT
>DATANT010000219.1:0-6116 GCA_036266115.1 Gemmatimonadaceae bacterium
GAGTCCACTGGCCCGATCTCGACGAGGACATCTCGGTCGCGGGGTTGCTCGCCACGCAGTAGGAGTAGAGCGCCGGACGAGTTCTGCTCTCGGGCGATCTAAGGTGGCGCTGCGGCAGTCGAGCGGACCTGGATGGCGGCGGCCGCGCCGCCGCGTTCTGATGATGCCCTTGGACGTGAGCTTGAGCGTTGGTCGATGGCGCTCTGGTCGATCGTCGATGGTCCGCGAGCACGGCGGCGCCTTGCTCGATCCCGCGGAGTGCCCCACCCCCGGCCTCCCTACTCCGACCGGTATCCCCGCTCCACCAGGAAACGCGCGATCAGCTCGGGGTCGGTGACCACGTCGAGTGTGTACGGACGCAGGCCGCACCGCACGAGCATGCCGGAGCCACCGCCGGTCGCGATCACGATGGCGTCGGTGACGGTGCACACGGCCGACGCGTGCTCGGGGCTCTGCCCCGGCCGTCCGGTGAACTGCAGCACCGGGTCGCCGCCCAACGATTCCGCCATGCGCTCCGCGGGCTCCTCGATCCAGCTCTCGGAGTGGAAGAGCACGACGTCGTTGCGGCCGGTGCCGAAGTCCCCCGCCGGCTCCACGGGCAGCGACGCCACGGGTGGGGCCGAGGCGGTGAGGCGGAACACCTCGAACTTCCGCTCGAGATCCACGCCTTCCACGGCCAGCCGCACCACCACGTCGTCGTCCAGCGCGACGGTGAGCGCGTCGGCGGCGATGGCGTAGCCGGACCACGGCGCGCGGAGCTGCCGCAGCGCCTCGATGGTGGTGTCGCTCGCGTGGCAGGTGTAGGCGCGCGTCGGCATCTCCATCATGCCGCCGGCGACAGTGGGTCGAGCGGGGCGTGGTGCATGGTGCGGGCGGGGTGGCTCATGGGGTGGAGGGTAGGCGGCGGCGCGCGCACTGTCCAGTCGCGGTTCCGCGTTCGGACGGCGGCGCTACGCCAGGCCGCTCAGCTGCTGCTCCATCTCCAGCGCGTTCGTGGTGCCGTAGTTGCCGTAGCAGTTGTTGAACACCACGTGCGTCTCGCGCGCCGCCGGTGCCGCCTGGGCGATGCGCCCGCTCCACTCCGCGAGCTCGCCGGCGTCGTACAGGTAGCGGTACTTCTCCAGCACCGACGCGCCGCGCACGCCCCACTGTGCCGCGTTGCGCCCGTGCATGCGCACGATGGCGAGCGCCGGCGACGTCACCGCCACCACCGGCGGCACCGAGCTCGCGGTGCCCTGCGGCTCGTCCACCATCACGAACGGCAGCTGGTGGCGCGTGAGGAACTGCACGGTGCGCTCGGCGGTGTGCTCGGTGAACCAGTTGCGGTTGCGCAGCTCCACCGCGCACGGCAGCCCCTCCAGCCGCTCCACGGCCTCCAGGATCTCGTCCTGGCTGCGCGAGCCGGGCACGAACCAGGGCGGATACTGCAGCAGCACCGCGCCCAGCTTGCCGGCGCGCACGAGCGGCTGCATGGCATCCACGAAGCCGCCCCACACGGCGTCGAGCACCTCGGCGGGCAGATCCTTCGCGTACACGCGTGCCTTGTCGCGGAGCTCCTTCGGCAACGCCTCGCGCAGCACCTTGGGCAGCCGGCTGGTCTCGCTGGGGTGACCGGTCATGAGCGCGAACGCCTTCACGTCGAACACGAAGTCGTCCGGCGTGCGCTCGGCCCACAGCTGCGCGTTGCGCGCCGAGGGGAGCGCGTAGTAGCTGCTGTCCACCTCCACCAGCGAGAAGCGGGTGGCGTAGTGGCGCAGCCGCTTCTCCGGCGTGGTGACGCCGTCCGGGTAGAAGACGCCCGGCTCGGTGAGCGTGGGGTCCGTCCAGCCCGCGGTGCCCACGCGCACGCATCCGCCGCCCGCGAGCGTGATGGGACCGCTGGGCGCACCGGTGACGTGGTGGGCGCGCTCGCCGGCGGCGTCGATGCCCGGGTCGTGCGCGCGATCCGGCGGGGCGGCCGTCTCGTGTGCGCTCACACCTTGAGCCGCTCCAGGTACTTCCGCCGGAACTTGGCCACCTTGGGCTCGATCACCACCTGGCAGTACGACTGCTCGGGGTTGTTGGCGAAGTAGCCCTGGTGATACGCCTCCGCCGGATAGAAGGCGGGAGCGGGCACGAGCTGCGTGACGATGGGATCGCGCCACACCCCCTGGGCCTGCAGGTCGGCGATCACCTTCCGGGCGGTGGCGAGCTGCTCCGGCGAGTGGTAGAAGATCACCGAGCGGTACTGCGTGCCCACGTCGCCACCCTGGCGGTTGAGCGTGGTGGGATCGTGGACGGTGAAGAACACCTCCAGCAGCTCCCGGTACGACACCACCGCCGGATCGAAGGTGATCCGCACCACCTCGGCGTGTCCGGTGGCGCCGGAGCACACCTGCTCGTAGGTGGGTGACGGGCGTGCGCCGCCCGAGTAGCCGGACTCCACGCTCAGCACGCCGCGCAGGTCGGGGAAGACGGCGTCCAGGCACCAGAAGCACCCCCCGCCGAGCGTGGCGACCTCAGTCGTCCGTGTGTCCATTGGCGTGTTCATGGCTGGATTGTACCCCGTTCCGCCCGTGAGGTGCGCGCGTCGCGCTCGGTGCGGTCATGCCGTCCGGAGCCGCGAGCCCGTTCGTGAGCAGCGACTGCAACGCCCGCGCGCGTTCTCCCTCCACGAACGGCGCGTGCAGCACCTCGAACCCCGCGGCGCCCAGTCCGGCCACGTGGCGCAGCAGGAGCGCGCGCACGGCCGTCTTGGCCATGAGCCAGGGGAAGTCCCCCGTGAGGTCGGTGCTCGTGGGCTGGCGTACGTCTCCCTCCACCCGCCGCCAGAGACGGTCGATGCGCTCGTCCACCTGCGTCAGGAAGGCGAGCACCTCGGGGCCCACGAGCTCCATCGCTTCGAACACTCGCTCCATGGCCGCCAGGTAGGCGGGCTGCTGCTCGTAGGCCGGCTGGCCGAGCTGGCGCCAGTCGTCCACGGTGAAGGTGGCGAGTCGCTCCAGAAACTCCTCGACGAGGGGGCGGCGGAGCAGCAGGTAGTCCGGCATCAACGGCGACGGCGCTGTGAGATCCCGATCGGCATCCCGAACGATCGTGCCGACCGTCGTCGTCGTGACGTGGTCCGCGTCGATCGTTACAGGACCATGACGCGGGCGCGGATGGCGGGCAAGCCCCCCACGGAGGCCTGCCCGCTCATCGTCTCACCGCGTCATCGCGCGTCGAGTACCGGGCCCTCGATGCCGTTGCGGTCCACCGCCGTCACCAGCACGCGCTCCGGCCTGGGCGCGCCAGCGGGCGCGAGGGTGATGCTGCCCTGCGAGCCCGGGAGGACGTACGTGCGCCACTTACCGTCGCCGAACACGCGCACCGTCCACCAGGTGGCCTTCGTGGCGCCGCTCGTGGCGAGTTGGGCCACGTGCGCGCCGGTGGCCGGGTCCGGGCCGCGGGTGACCGTGGCCAGGAGCGGTGTGCTGCCGCCGGCCAGCCATGGGGACGCCGGCACCAGCGCGGGCTCGGCGTACACGTCCGCCAGCAGGCGCTCGGCCACGGGCGCCTCGCCGGCCGCGGACGTCGCGGCGGAGTCGCGGCGGACGGCGACCTGCGGCATGAGGGCCTTCATGCTGAAGTGCACGTCGCCGGTGGCGCCGGGCTGGGCGCGGGTGAGGCGGATCTGCTGGGGCAGCTCGTCGGGTGGCCACCCCGAGCCGTGGGCGCGGCTGGTGAAGTGCCCCGGCCAGAGGTGGCGCTGGTGCACGTTCTCACCGGCCCACCACTCGAGCAGAACGGGGTAGCTCTGCGGGGTCTGCGCGATGGGCCAGTAGAGCTGCGGGGTGAAGTAGTCCACCCATCCCTCGCGCAGCCAGAGGCGGGAGTCCGCATACAGCTTGGTGTAGGCGTCGAAGCCCGCGATCTGCGCCGGGTAGCCGGGGCGCCAGATGCCGAACGGGCTGATGCCCACCTTCACCCACGGCTTGAGCGCCTTGGTGCGCACGTAGATCTGCTGGATGAGCGTGTCCACGTTGTGCCGACGCCAGTCGTCGCGCGCCAGCTTGCCGCCGCGCGCCCGGTACTTCGCGTAGCTCGCCGAGTCGGGGAACTGCAGGTCCGGGCCCGCCGAGTCGCCGGGGCGCTTGATCGGGTACGGATAGAAGTAGTCGTCGATGTGGATGCCATCCACGTCGTAACGCTTCACCACGTCCAGCATGACGTTGAGCGTGCGCTCGAGCACCGCCGGCTCGCCCGGATCCATCCACTGGAACTCGCCGTACTTCTTGACGAGCGCCGGATGCGTGACGCTCAGGTGCGTGCGCGCGGCGGGGCCCTTGTCGCTCGGATGGAGCGCGCGATAGGGATTGAACCACGCGTGCAGCTCCAGCCCGCGCTCGTGCGCCTTCTCCACCGCGAAGGTGAGCGGGTCGTAGTACGGCTCCGGCGCCTGTCCCTGCACGCCGGTGAGGTAGGCGGACCACGGCTCCAGCTCGGAGGCGTAGAGCGCGTCCGCGGCGGGCCGCACCTGGAGGATGATGGCGTTCATGTTGAGCGCCACCGCGCGATCGAGCATGGCCACGAGCTCCGCCTGCTGCTGCCAGGTGGAGAGCCCGGGCCGCGACGGCCAGTCGATGTTGGCCACGCTCGCCACCCACGCCGCGCGGAAGTCGCGGGCGACGGCGGGCGGCGTGGCGGCGGTGGACTGCGCGTTGGCGGCGGTGGACGGGAGGGCGGCGCCGGCGGCGAGCAGCGCGGCGAGCAGGGAACGGCGAACGGCGGCGTGATTCACGAGCGTCGGGGTTCGGGGTTCAGTACAATAAACGAGCGAGCGCGCCGCGGTGTTGGCGGAGAGCGATGCGGGGATCGCGCTGAGGTGGTCCGGGGCGGGATCTCGCCGTCACTTCTCCCGCGCCGTTCGCTCGCGTGGGAGCGAGCCTCGCGCCGTCGTGGCGCAGCGGCGTTCAACATAAGCATCCCGCCGGAGCGCGGCCGAATGGGGGGCCGGCCCATGGTGTCATCCCGCCGGAGCACTGCCGAGCGTGGGGCCAGCCCATCGTGTCATCCCGCAGGAGCACTGCCGAAGGCGGGGCCAGTCAAAGTTGTCATCCCGCAGGAGCGCTGCCGGTAGGCAGTGCGAGTGTCGGGATCGCTCTCCCTCGCGGCGGTTCGACCGCTGGTCCCTAAGCACGACAGCGACGGCGCATCACGAGCCGTGAAGACGATCCCGACACTCACTCGCCGTCCTGCGGACGGCTCGCTCCTGCGGGATGACACGGAAGGGCGAGTGTCGGGACCGCCGTCCCTGGCGGCCGTCTGCCCCCTGCACCCCATTCCCAGTCGAAGCACGATGCTACTCGCGCGGCGCGGCGATTCAGCGCCGGCACCACGACGCCAGCAGCTCTCCCCTGGTGCGTGTCACGGAATGAGCGCGCCGGCTGCCGCTCCCGCCGCGCCCCCGAGCAATCCGTACAGGAGCGCATTGATCCCACCCAGTCCTCCGCAGTACGGTCCGCTCGTGCACGTGCGGTCCTGCTGATGGCCGACGATGTAGCCGACCGTGGCGCCGCCAACGAGTCCAATGCCGGCGCCGATCAGCGCGTGTCGACCTCTTCGGGACGGGACAGCGGTGAGGCCCGGTCGCTCCGGCGCGCTCACGCGACGGTCCCGCGCTGCCGCCACGGTCGCCCGGCGCGCATCCACCTCCGGGGGCTCCGTGCTGGTGTGGGTCACGGTCTGCGTGGTGTGATGCACCGTGGTGCGCACCCAACCCGACGACGGCTGGCGCACGCCAGCCTGCAGTTGCTCTCGCGACTGCGCGAGAGCCAGCCCCGGAAGCGCGGCGAGCAGGGCCGCGACGACGAGCCCACGTCCCGAGAGTCAACCGATGTAGCGCATTCCCTTCCTCCTGCATCCGCCCCTGCCGGCTCGTAGAGGGCGCTATGCAGTGGCATGATGGTGCGCGGACGGCTCGCGCTCCCGGAACGACACGCACGGAACGGCCCCTGCATGCCGCTCGCTGCTGCGCGACGGCAGCCCTGGCCAGCCCCCACCCGTTAGCGTATCGAGAACACGAACGGTTGTTGCACGAGCTGCCGCGTGGGGCAGCCGGCGATTCGCATGGGTTCGAAGCGTAGGCGTGGCAGCAC
>DATANT010000220.1:0-3330 GCA_036266115.1 Gemmatimonadaceae bacterium
TGGGGCACGACTTCACGCTATGTCTGATCAAGGGAAGTTGGGGTTGGTCTGCATCTCGTCCTCGCTCACCGGCAGGCACTTCGACCGGTTCTTCATGAAGTCGTCGTGTGCCGGCCCGGTCTCGGCGTACCAGCGGCTCAGGTCCCACAGCCGGCGCCCTTCGAGCCACGTGGTGGCGCCACGCTCGTAGCGCAGCACGCTCCACGCGTCGGTGAGGTTGGCCGGCACGCCCAGGTCCGCCATGCCGAAGTGGGCGCGGGCGGCGTTGAGGTGGCCGGTCATCCCGTCGATGTCGTTGCCGCGCAGTGCGGCCTCGGCCCGCAGCGTGCGCATGGCCACGCCGGTCACCAGCGGGATGGCAGCGCCCAGGCTCACGTACTTCTTCTGCTGGAACACCGGGGTCGAGCCGTTGGCGCTCTTCGCGATCGTGCCACCGCTGGCGTACAGCGTGTCCCACGGCGCGCGCGGGTCGCCGTAGTGCTGCGCCCACCGGTTGCCGTAGACGGTGAACTGGTAGGTGGTCTGCGTCTCGTCGGCGATGGCGTTGAGCTGGTCGGAGTTGTCGCCGCTGTAGAAGGCGTCGTAGCTGAAGGCGATGGGCACCGCCTGCGCGTCCACGATGGCCTCCCCCCAGCGGCCGAGTGCCGCCCGCACCTCGGCGCGGCCGCCCAGCGCGGCCGTCTTGTACGCGGGCACGCCCGCCGCGTCGGCCAGGCGGGCCGCCTCGGTGAAGTACCCCTCGGCGCGCTCGAAGTAGACGCTGCGATCCTCCGGCGGCCCGCCGTCGATCACGGCCTGGCAGAAGTTCTCGCCCATGAAGCGGCCGGAGATGCCGGCCAGCAGGTTGGCGCGCGCGGCGTTCGCGCTCGTCTCGTACTCCGCGCCGAGCGAGTTCTTCAGCCGCTCCACGCCGTTCTCGGCCACCCAGCGGGCCCGCTGCGCCCGGCGCCAGGTGGAGTTCATGTCGTCCGGCTCCACCACGCCGTTGATGCCGCCGAAGTTGCCGAAGCTGCCGGAGAAGGTGAGCTCGTCACTCACCACCGCCCCCATCTCCACGAGCAGGTTGAGCGAGGCCGAGAGGTCGTGCGACATGCCGTAGACCAGCGCCGCCGCGGACTCGGGGTTGTCGAGCTTCTCGTCCTCGATGGGACCGGGATTGCTGACGTCGAGGATGCCGCATCCCGCCGGCGCGAGCGCCAGGGCGAGGAGGAGCGGCCACCGGAATCGATGTAGGGTCGTCATGATGATTGCCCGCGGCATCTCAGTAGGTGAGCCGAGCGGTGAGCTCGAACGTGCGGTAGTTGGGGAAGTTGTAGTAGTCGCGGCGGCCCAGCGCGTTGATGCCCGCGTCGGCCACGTCCTGCACCTCCGGATCCACGCCGGAGTACTTGGTCCAGGTGAGCAGGTTACGGCCCGAGACGCTGATGCTCGCGGCGCTGGCCGACCCGATCCACTGCTTCGGCAGCGCGTACGTGAGCGCCACGCTGCGCAGCTTGAAGAAGTCCGTCTTCTCGGTCCAGAAGTCGGCGCTGGTCTCGCCGCGCACGATGTTGCACCGCGCGCGCTGCAGCGCCGTGATGCCGTTCATCGCCGCGGCGTCACCGCCCGCCGCGGCGCGCATCGCGCGCTGGGTCTCGTAGCACGGGTACCACACGCCGCGCCGCGCGTTCTGGTAGGCCGTGTAGTTCACCAGGTGCCCGCCGTACTGCCCCTCGCCCACCACGTCCAGCGTGAGGCTGTTGCGGAAGGTGATGGTGGTGCCCAGGCCGACGATGCGGTTGGCGTACTGGCGGCCGAGCGAGACGTCGTCCTCGAGGATCGGGTCGGCGATCTCGTTGGGGTTGGTGACCCGCGAGCCGAAGTACGTGGGCAGGGCGAAGCCCTCACGGGCCTCGGTGCCGAAGAAGGTGGAGATCTCCTCGCCCCGCAGGTCGAGGGCCTTGCCGTTGATGGCGGAGTAGCTCGTGCGCGCCGTCCAGTCCAGGTTCGCGTTGCGGAGCAGCCCGATGGTGACCTGCGTCTCGAGGCCGGAGTTCTGCAGCGTGCCGGCGTTGCGCAGCTGCGCCGAGGTGAAGCCCTGCGATGGCGGCGCGGCGATGCCGATGAGGGCGTCGTAGGTGCGCGCCCGGAAGGCGGTGACCTCGAGGCCCAGGCGCCCGTTCAGCAGGCCGGCGTCGAAGCCGAACTCGATCTCGCGCGTGCGCTCCGGTCCCAGATCCGCGTTGCCGAGCACGTTGGGCGTGAAGCCCGGCCGGCCGCTGTCGGACGGCACCGTGCTCCACGTGCGCACGGCGTCGAAGGCGCCCGGCGCCTTGCCCGACTCGCCGAGCGCGGCGCGCAGCTTCATGGTCTCCCACCACTGCGGCCAGAAGTCGTGCGTGGAGATCACGTACGACGCGCCCACCTTGGGGTACGCCTGCGCGCCGAAGTTGTCACCGAAGGAGCTGTTGCCGTCCACCCGCAGCCCCGCCGTGAGGAACACGCGGTCCTGCCAGCCCACCATCTCCTGCAGGAAGAAGCCGGCGTTCACCACATTGAGGATCTCGTCGGCGTAGACCTCGGTGACGCCGCCGGAGCCCAGGGTGGGCTCGCCCGGCCCCGCGAAGTTGCTGACGTCCACCTCCGTCCACCGGTCGCTGTCGCGGAACAGCTGCCCGCCCCACGAGAGCGTGGAGGCGATGGTGGGGGCGAAGTCCGCGCGCCACGAGCCCACGTAGTCGAGCGAGAGCTTGGTGTGCCGGCGGTTCTCGTTCCACAGGTAGCCCAGCGGATACGTGGGATAGCCCCACGGAATGCCGGTGTCGTGGATGTTGCTGTTGAAGTCGTAGCCCACCGTGAACCGGTTGGTGAACCGGTCGCTCACGTTGTAGTTGGCGGTGAGGCCGCCCACGAAGTGGTCCACGTTCGTGTACAGCTGGTCGTCGAACACGAAGCCGTTGGCGACGCAGGTGGCGGTGCCAGTGTAATCTGCGCACGGCCCTTCTTCCACGAAGTAGCCGGCGTCACCACGGCTCGCGTTCAGCATGAGCCCCTCGGAGTTGTCGCCGTCGGCCGCCCAGCGCGTCTTGCGCTTGGTGTACGCGGTGTTCACCGAGAGCTGCAGGTTGTCCGTGGGGAAGAAGGCGAAGTTGCCGCGGAAGCCGCCGTCCCGGTTCCAGCTCGTGGGCAGCACGCCGTTCACGTCGCCGTAGTTACCCGAGGCGAAGTAGCTCACCCGCTCCGAGCCGCCGCGCACGGAGAGCGCGTACCGCTGCAGCGCGCCCGTCTTGAGGTACGTGCCGCTGGCCGGGCACGTGACGTCCACGAACGGCTGACCCAGCGAATTGACGA
>DATANT010000221.1:0-3747 GCA_036266115.1 Gemmatimonadaceae bacterium
GAGGCAGGCTCGCTGGACCTGCGCATCGGCGTGGTCGCAGTGGAGGGCGTCATCACGTCGATCGACGAGATGCTCCACCTCCAGGTGGTCGCCAAGGAACTGACCTTCACGCACGGCGACTGTGCCGCGTTCGTGCGCGCCGACCCGGAGAAACTCCTGCAGGTCCTGCTCAACCTGATGACCAACGCCGTCAAGTTCACGCCATCGGGCGGCATCGTCATCCGGGCCCACAGCACCGATACGACGGTGACGATCGAGGTGATCGACACGGGTATCGGGATCCCGGCGGATCAACTCGACCGGATCTTCGAGCCATTCATCCAGGTGAGCCGGAGCCTGACCAACGTCGATCACGATGGCGTCGGGCTGGGACTCTCGATCAGCCGGGACCTCGCGCGCTCGATGGGCGGCGACCTCACGGTGCTCAGCACGCTGGGCGGAGGCTCGACCTTCGCACTGACGCTGCCGCGCGCCGAGGCGTGAGCGAGGTGTGACTGCGGACTCTCGGAGCCGTCGCCGCCAGTAACATCTGGCGCCGGCCACCGCCGCTCACTCGCCGAGGGCGCTCGAGGACCTCCGCCCGCCATCGCGCGTGTCCCGACCTGCGGCTTTCGCATGCCACAGCTGTTGCTGCCATCCCATGGCACGAAGCTCCGAGCATCGAGCATCTCGCGCCGATTCGGCAGGAACATGCGCCGGGGCGCCGCATTCATGCCTGCCGCACGGCATTCTCGCTCGGCTCACATATTGCTTTGAGTCATCGTGCCGTGACGGCCACTCTCTCCTTCCCTGCCCTGACGCGCGCTTGAACACTCGCGGCCGCAGTGGCAGCAGGCAGTCTCCGACTCGGGTACGCTCCAGAAGGTCTCCTTCACCACAGGCGCACCTCGAATGTCGATCGCTCAGAATACGCTACACACTGCCGCCGCTCTCGCGGTCGCGGCGCTGCTCGCCGCTCCCTCATCGGCCATGGCCCAGAACGTCCTGGGATCCGCCCAGCAGTTCGGGGTCCTGGGCGCCTCCACGGTCACCAACACGGGGTCGAGCACGGTCAAGGGCGACGTGGGGGTCTCTCCAGGAACGGCGATCACCGGCCTGGAGACCATGACCGTCGTCGGCGTGGTGCATCAAGCCGACGCAATCGCCCTCCAGGCGCAGAGTGACGCCACCACCGCATTCAACAGCCTCGCCGCGCTGCCGGCTACGAGCGACCTGACGGGACAGGACCTGGGCGGGCTGACGCTCACGCCAGGCGTGTACTCCTTCTCGTCATCGGCGCAGCTCACCGGGAATCTCTTTCTCGATTTCCTGGGCAATCCCGATGCGTCCTTCGTGTTCCAGATCGGCACCACCCTCACGACGGCCAGTGCCTCGTCGGTGACCGTGCTGAACGGAGTCCCTGGCGGCGGCTTGTACTGGCAGGTGGGCACGTCCGCGACGCTCGGCACGAGCACGGCATTCCTGGGCAACCTCATCGCGAACGAGAGCATCACCCTGACGACCGGCGCGAGCATCGTGTGCGGCAGGGCCATCGCCCTCACGGGCGCCGTGACGATGGACAACAACACGATCTCGAACGACTGCAGCGACGGCGGTGACTTCGGCACTGGCAACAGCGACTTCGGGAGCATCGGCTTCAGTGGTGGCAGCATCACGGCGACGCCCGAGCCGGCGACACTGGCGCTGCTCGGCACGGGGTTGGCGATGCTCGGCGTCCTCGGCGCGCGCCGGCGCCGCCTGGTCGTGGTGGCCTGACACCTCGCTCGAACCAGATGGCAGAGGGGCGGCTCCGGGTGGAGCCGCCCCTTCCGTCTCTGCCCGCCGCCTGGCCGCCACTCAGAACGCCACCAGCGGGAACTCCGGCGTCACGCCGAGATACACCTGCCCCACCGTCTCCAGCCGGTTCTGCGAGACGAAGCCGTGATGCCGCACGGTCTGCGCATCGCGAAAGTGACGCTCCAGCCGACTCCGCGCGTAGACGCCGCTCGTGCCCGCGAGTCGGTGCATGAGCTCCGTCACCGTGGACGCGCTCTTCGCCGCGTGCGTGCCGGCGAGCAGCAGGTCCGCCTTCTGTTCGAGCGTGGACGGCTCGCCGGCCAACGTGCGCTGCCACATGGCGTCGAGCGTCTCGTAGAAGAAGGAGCGCGCCGAGCGCAGCGTTCCCTCCGCTTCGGCCAGCGCCGCCTGCACCACGTCGCGGTCCTTCAGCGTCCGCGCGAAGCCCATGGCCGTCTTGCGCTGCGCCAGCTCGCGGAGCTCGGTGATCGCGCCGCGGGCCACCGCCATCGCCACCGGTGCGGTCACCACGAGGATCGAGCCGATGGCGGGCATGCGGTACAGCGGTCCCTGGAAGTGAGGCCCTGGCTCGAACTGCGGCGTGACGTGGAACGTCCGCGACGCCGGCACGAACACATCCTCGGCCACGGCATCGTTGCTGTCCGTGGCGCGCATCCCGAGCGAGTGCCAGGTGTCGTCGATGCGCACGTCGCTGGCGCGGAGGACGACCGCGATCACGTCCGGATGGCCGTCCACCATCCGCGGCTGATCGTCGTCCAGGATGAACGCCGTCATCATGACCCACGCCGCGTCGTGGATGGTGCTCGCCAGCGGACCGCGCCCGGTGAAGCGGTAGCCGCCGGGCACCTCGATCGCCTGGTGTGGCGGCTGGAACGACGCCGCGATGAGCGCGTTCGGGCCGGCCGCGAACAGCTCGCCGGCTCCCTCCCTGGAGAGGCGGGCGCACCACCAGGCGCCGGTGTTGCCGGTCTGGAGCGCCCAGCCGGCGGCGCTGTGCGCCCCCGCGAGCTCCTCCACCACGCGCGCGCAGGTGACCGGCCCCACCTCGAGCCCGCCGAGCGACCGGGGGGTGAACATGCGCTGGAAGCCCGCCTCCAGCAGCGCGTCGACCACCGGTCTCGCCAGGCGCCGATCCCGCTCGCCCTGATCGGCGTGCTCGCGGATGAAG
Source organism: Gemmatimonadaceae bacterium (assembly GCA_036266115.1). Classification (GTDB taxonomy): domain Bacteria; phylum Gemmatimonadota; class Gemmatimonadetes; order Gemmatimonadales; family Gemmatimonadaceae; genus DATANT01. Next base: position 2,966 of record DATANT010000221.1, read on the forward strand.
GGCCCGAGCTGCCGCGCGCTCTCGACGAGCCGCTCCTCGACCGCGGCCCCGGTGTCGCTCGCCGCCGTCGCCAGCGCGGCAGCCGCACCGCTCGGGCCGGCGGCGCTGGTCGCTGGCTGATGGAAATTCGCCATCCGAACCTCCCGCGTTCGGCGTCCAGTCGCGGCGGGACCGCGGGGCGCGCGAGCGGTGGAGAGGGGCGTCGCACGCGCCGGGCACGAAGCCGCGTCGCATCGGGCGATCTCGTCGAACCCGCCGTAACCGGTGCAAGGTCGGGTGGGCGGTGCGGCCGGGCAAGCTGAGCGGGGCGACCGCGGGCGAGACGCGCCGCAACGACGGCAGGGCCGGCGAACGATCGCCGGCCCTGCTCGCGAAGACATCGGGGGGCCGCGCCACGACGGGCGGCCCCCCGGTCGCAACCAGCCTGGTGTAGCCTAGTGCGCGGCCGCCGGGGCCCCACCATGATCGGCCGCCGGGGCGGCTCCGTCGTGCGCCGCCGCACCAGGGACGTCATACATCGTGGCCGGCTGCGTCTTGTAGCTCCACAGGGGATCCTGCGGGTCACGGAATTCCGTGACGTGCACCCACGTGGACCAGACGTTGAACGCGATCGCGATGCCGACGATCAGCGCCGCGACGCCCCACCCCGAGTTGTTGTTCGCGGGGATGTGCTTGGCCGGGGGCATTTCCTGATGCATCCGAGATCTCCTGTGGAACGATGGCAGTGGACGCCGGGAATCTAGCGCGTCGGGGAGCCTCCACAACCGGGCCCGCGGGTCACG
>DATANT010000222.1:0-7340 GCA_036266115.1 Gemmatimonadaceae bacterium
GATCTTCGCGCGGTACGGCGTCGTCTCGAAGATGGCCAGCGTCATGGAGTCCGCTCCCACCCGGCGCACGATCGCCGGCTGGCTCTCCGGCGCGCCGATGCCCACCATGGGCAGCAGCAGGCTGTCGCCGGGCTGCTGGCGCGCGTAGCGGAACGCCTGCTCCAGCAACCCGTACGACAGGTTGACGTACGGCAGCGCGTGCTCGGCGGCCACGTGCAGCGTCGTGTCGCGCGGCAGGTCGATGTCCACCGTCACGGTGTCCGCGGCGAACGTCATGGCGGCCTTCGTGGCCAGCTGGTTCTGCGCGACGCGCGTGGCCTCGTACGTCATGGACTGCACCGAGCCATCGGGCGCGAGGGTGGCCACGTAGTGACGCAGCACCGTCATCGGGTTGCGCGTGGTGTGCCATCCCTCCACCCGATTGGCCGTGCGCTCCACGCGCTCCACCGCCACGGTATCGGTGCCCAGGCGAACGACGAACCCCGCCCGCTCGGCGCCCTGCGCCCCGAGAGGAGCGGCGAGCAGCGGCAGCGCGGCGGCGAGCGCGGCGAACGAGCGAGTGGTGCGCATGGCGAAGGCTCCGGAGACGGTGACATGAGGGACGGCATGCCAATCTGGGAAACGCCGCGGCCGGCGCCACGATGTAGGCGAAGTCTTACAGTTCGTGAACTGGTGCCAGGAACGCGCGTAAGGGATGTCCGTACATCCCTCGCATCGCCCCCGGCCCCCTCAATCCCGTACCCCTCGCACCGCCACCTCCCTCGACACGTCCGCCGCCGACCATGCCTTCGCGAAGCGCTCGTTCACCTGCGCGGCCTCCGCCGTCCTCCCCTGCTCCTCCAGGGCGTGCGCGAGGCCGGCGAGCGACCAGCCGTTCTCGCGATTCCGCTCCAGGTCCTCGCGGAATGCCCGCTCCGCCTCCTGGTACCGGCCCGCGGCCAGCAGCAGCCGGCCCAGGGACTGGCGCACCGGGAGGTACCAGTCGGCCGGCTCGTCGTAGCGCAGGCTGTCTTCCAGCGGCACCGCCGCACGGTAGTGCGAGATGGCGGCGGCCGTGTCGCCGGTGCCCGCGGCGATGTCCGCGGCCAGCACGTGCTTCGCGATCTCGAGCTGCGATACCGCGGGACTCTGCCCGATCACGCGGTCGGCCGGCATGGCCGCCGCGATCGCCGTCAGGCTGTCCAGATCCGCCGCGGCTTCGGCGGCGCGGCCGGTGCTGGCGAGCGCCAGCCCGTGCGCGTGATGCCACATGCCGAGCGTGAAGCGCAGGTCCGAGGGCGGGGCCGGCGTGTCGAGCAGCTCCTCCCACCGGCTGAAGCGCACCATGGCGTAGTACGGCGTGGGCGTGATCTGCTCCACGAACGGCATCCGGCGCGCCATGTCGTACGGCACCTTGGCGGCCACGTCGCGCGCCGCCTGCAGCGCCGTCTCGCTCTGTCCCGCCATGCTCGCCGCGGCCCACAGGAAGTGCAGGTTGTGCGCGTAGTAGAAGGGATAGATCCCCGACGGCTGGCGGTCGCGCAGGAAGGCCACGTCCTCGTGCGCGGCGTGCTCGTTGGCCCGCACCGCGTCCAGGTAGCGGCCCACGCGCATGTAGGTGTGCGCGGGCATGTGCACGAGGTGCCCGGCGCCCGGCATGAGCTGCGCCAACCGCTCGGCGCACGGCAGCGCGCGCTCCGGCGTGCGTGAGTTCTCCACGGTGTGGATGTAGAAGTGGCACGCCCCGGGATGCATGGAGTCACGCGCTATCACCCGCTCCAACGCGGCCACGGCGTCCAGCGTGCCGGGCTGCGGCGTGCCATCCCTCCCCCACTGATCCCACGGCCGCAGATCGAGCAGCGACTCGGCGTACAGCGCGTTGGCGTCGGGGTCGTCGGGGTACCGCGCCGCCAGCTCGCGCATGGCGTTGGCGTAGGCCGAGTCGTGCATGCCGCGGCGCTCGCCGGGCATCGAGTCGTAGCGCACCGCCAGCGCGGCGATGAAGGCCTGATCCTCCGGCGACGCTCTCGGCGCATGCCGGCGCGCCTCCTGCGCCGCGGCGTACGCCACCCGCTCGGCGGCGGTGTCCATGGGCAGGTTGATGTTGGGGCCCAGCGCGTTGGCCACGCCCCACCAGCACATGGCGCAGGTGGAGTCGTGCTTGAGCGCCGCGCGGAACGAGTTCACCGCCTCCTCGTGATTGAAGGCGTAGGTGAGGCGCAGCCCCTGGTCGAAGTACTGTTGCGCCAAGGGCGACGACGTGGTCACGCTCCGGTGCAGCACGCCCAGGTTGGTGCGCAGCGGGGTGGAGTCGGGCGAGGCGGGCGCGACGGGGGCCTGCGCGGCGAGCGGCGCGGCGAGGACGATGGCCATCGCACCGGCCGCGCGCGCGGCACCTCCACGTGCGCCGAGCCGCATGAGTGGGAACAGCGAAATCATGAGTGGGAACAGCGACATAATGATTCGCTCCGGCGTTGGCCGGTATTGTTCAGGTCGGCAGCCGCGGCGCCGGCACGTTCGCGGCGGCTCCATTATAGTGGGTACGTGGCCGGCGACAATCATGCACGTTGCCGTCGCCGGGCCGCTACCGCGGTTCCGCCGGGCGCCGCCCGGCCGGCTCGGTGGTTCTGGCATCGTCGGCATCCGCCGGCGCGAACCCGTCTCCCACGACGACGACCATGCTCCATTCCGCCCCGACGTCCGTGTCCATCAGCCTTCCGTCCTGGGTCGCGGACTCCGTGCCGTGGGAGCGCAGCTTCACCACGGACGAGGACAAGATGAGCCTGGCCATCGCGCTCGCGCGCGAGAACGTCGCGTTCCGCACGGGCGGCCCGTTCGGCGCGGCGATCTTCGCCGTGGACACCGGGCGGCTCGTGGCGGTGGGCGTGAACAGCGTGGTGCGCCTCAACAACGCCACGCTGCACGCCGAGATGGTGGCGTACATGCTGGCGCAGCATCGCGTGGGCTCGTTCACGCTCGACGCGGAGGGCATGCCGCCGCACGAGCTGGTGACATCGTGCGAGCCGTGCGCCATGTGTCTGGGCGCCACGCTCTGGAGCGGCGTGCGCCGGCTGGTGATCGGCGCGCGGCGCGAGGACGCCCTGGCCATCGGCTTCGACGAGGGGCCGGTGTTCGACGCGTCGCACGACTACCTGCGGGAGCGCGGCGTGGAGATCGCGACCGACGTGCTGCGCGACGAGGCGCGCGAGGTGCTGGAGCTGTATCGCGCGCAGGCGGGCTCCATCTACAACGGCTGACCGCCGGCCGCGTGGCGCCGGTCGCGGCGCAGCGCGACGCGGGCGACCACTTCTTGCAGGGGCACGACGCGTGATCGCCAGCGCCCTCCGCGTGCTCCCATGGCTGCTGCTCCCGCCCCTGCTCACCGCGTGCGCCCGGGGCGAGGACGCGCACGGCGTGCGGCTCACCATCGCGGCCAGCGCCGTGGGCGCCGAGGGCGCGCTGCTGGAGCGGCAGGTCGCGCGGTTCATGCGGCAGCACCCGGACGTGCGCGTGCGCGTGCAGCGCACGCCGGACGACGCCACGCAGCGCCACCAGCTCTTCGTGCAATGGCTCAACGCCCGCACGGGCGACCCCGACGTGCTGCAGCTCGACGTCGTGTGGACGGCGGAGTTCGCGGCCGCGGGCTGGATCCTGCCGCTGCACCGCTTCGGCCCGCCCACCGCGGAGTTCTTTCCCGCGGCCGTCGTCGCCAACACGTGGGCCGGTGAGCTGCACGCGCTGCCCTGGTTCGTGGACGTCGGCATGCTCTACTGGCGCACCGACCTGCTCCCCCGCGCGCCCGCGTCCATGCGCGAGCTCCTCGACGTCGCGGAGCGGGCGGGCGCCGCCGCCTCGCCGCGGTATGGCATCGTGTGGCAGGGCGCGCGCTACGAGGGGCTGGTGACGGTGTTCAACGAGTATCTGGGCGCCACGGGGGGACGCATGCTCACCGACGACGGCCGGGCGGCGGTGCAGGAGCCGGCATCGGTGCGCGCGCTCGCCCTCATGCGCGAGCAGCTCGCGCGCGGCGCCGCGCCCATGGAGGTGCTCACCTGGCATGAGGAGGAGACGCGCTTCGCCTTCCAGAACGGCGACGCGCTCCTCATGCGCAACTGGCCGTACGCGTACGCGCTGCTGGCCGACGCCGCCGCGTCGCCCGTGGCCGGCCGGGTGGCGGTGGCCCCGATGCCCGCCGCGGACGGCGGCGCACCGACGGCCACGCTCGGCGGCGCGGCGCTCGCCGTCAACCGGTATGGCGAGCATCCGGACGCCGCGTACGCGCTCGCGGCCTACCTCACCGCGCCCGAGCAGATGCTGGAGCGCGCCGCCGTGGCCGGCTACTTTCCCGCGCGGCCCGCGCTCTTCACCGAGCCGCGGCTCGCCCGGGTGCTCGCGGTGCCGGTGGACCAGGCGTACGCCGTGGTGCTGCGCGCCCGGCCGCGGCCGGTGACGCCGGTGTGGTCGCAGCTCTCCGAGCTGCTCCAGATCCAGCTGCACCGCGCGCTGGCGGGGCAGGTGTCGCCCGAGGTGGCGCTGCGCACCGCGGCCGAGCAGATGGACGCGGCGATGGCGCGCACCGGCGTGCGGGAGCTCATGGTGCGCGCGGGGCGGCCGTGACGACCGGCCGTTCGTGACCGGGCTCCGCCGCGACGAGCGCCGGCTGGCGTGGCTGCTGGTGCTGCCGGCCGTGCTGTGCATCGTGCTCGTGGCGCTCTTCCCGCTGGCCTGGACGGTGTGGGAGTCGCTGCACCTGCACGACCTGCGCATGCCGTGGCTGGGGCGCCCTTTCGTGGGCCTCGAGAACTACGCCGAGCTGGCGGCCGACCGGCGCTTCTGGGGCGCGCTGCTGCACACCGCGCTGTTCGCCGCGGTCACCGTGCCCGCCGAGCTGCTGCTCGGGCTCGTGCTGGCGCTCGGGATGAACCGCGCGTTCCGCGGCCGCGGCGTGCTGCGCGCGGCGCTGCTCGTGCCGTGGGCCATCCCCACCGTGGTGGCGGCGCTGCTCTGGCGCTTCATGTTCGAGTCGCAGGCCGGCATCGTGAACGCGCTGCTCGTGGACGCCGGGGTGCTCGAGCGCCCCATCGTGTGGCTGGTGCAGGCGCGCACCGCGTGGGTGCCGGTGATGCTCGCCGACATCTGGAAGACCACGCCGTTCGTGGCGCTGCTGCTGCTGGCGGGGCTGCAGAACATCGATCCGCGCCTGTACGAGGCCGCCGCCATGGACGGCGCGGGCGCGTGGCGGCGGCTCTGGCACGTGACGCTGCCGCTGCTCCGGCCGGCGATTCTCGTGGCGCTCATCTTCCGCACGCTCGACGCCGTGCGGCTGTTCGACCTGGTGTACGTACTCACCGGCGGCGGGCCGGGGACGTCCACCGAGCCGGTGGCGCTCTACACGTTCAACACGCTGCTGCAGAACCTGCGCTTCGGCTACGGCGCGGCGCTCTCGGTGGTGGTCTTCGCCCTCACCTTCGCGCTCGCCCTGCTCTACATCCGCCTGCTCGGCCGCGACGTGCTGGGGCGCGACGCGTGAGCCCTCGCGCGCAGCGCCGGCTCGCCGGCGCCGGCATCGCGCTGCTCGCGCTGCTGCTGGCGTTCCCGTTCTACTGGGCGGTGGTGGCGTCGCTCACGCCCGAGGCCGCACTCTTTCGCGAGCCCTCGCTCTGGCCGCGTGTGCTCGTGCCGGACCACTACCGGGCGCTCTTCCGCGAGCGGGACTTCTGGACGCCCATCCGCAACTCGCTGGTGGTGGCCGGCGCCACCACCGCGCTGTGCGTCACCGTGGGCGCCTTCGCCGCCTACGCGCTCGCGCGGCTCCGCTTCCGCGGCAAGCGCCCACTGCTCGCGGCCATCCTCGCGGTGACCATGTTCCCGCAGATCGCCATCGTGAGCCCGCTCTTCCTGCTGCTCCGCACCGTGGGGCTCATCGACACCTACCCCGGGCTGGTGCTGCCGTATGTGACCTTCGCCATGCCACTCGCGGTGTGGCTGCTGGTGGGCTTCTTCCGCCAGCTCCCGGCGGACCTGGAGGAGGCGGCGCTGGTGGACGGCGCCACGCGCTGGCAGAGCTTCACGCGCGTGCTGCTGCCGCTCAGCGTGCCGGGGCTCGCCACCACCGCCATCCTCACCTTCATCTACTGCTGGAACGAGTTCCTGTTCGCGCTGTCCTTCACGCTGGGCCCCGACCGCCAGACCGTGCCCGTGGCGGTCGCGCTCTTCCGCGGCCAGTACCAGGTGCCGTGGGGGCAGATCCTCGCGGCCACCGTGGTGGCGACGATCCCGGTGACGGTGGTGGTGCTGCTGTTCCAGCGGCGGATCGTGCAGGGGTTGAGCGCGGGGGGCGTGAAGGGGTAGCGAGGGTCGGCCCGTGGACCAGAGGCTATCGTCCGGAGCCTACCACTACTCCGCCACATCTCAGGAGCAGTCTTCGGCCCTATGCGGTGAGTCGTGCTATGACGTCGGCAGCTCCGTCCGGTACTGCGGGGCGAGGGCCGCGGCTCTGGCGCGTCGTTCCGCCCGTTCCGCGTCGCTGAGCGGTGGGGCCGGCGCCGTTCGGCTCGCCACGGGGTCGCCCACGGCCGCGAAGAACCGCTCCTGGCCGGGCGGCGTGCACATGCAGAGCAGCCGTGCGGGCCGCGCGCTGCTGTTGCGGAAGTGGTGGGGCGCGTTCGCCGGTACGTTGACCGTCTCGCCGGCCCGCACGACCAATGGCGCGCCCCGGAACGTGAACGCGAGCTCACCCTCGAGGACGGTGAACATCTCCTCGAAGTCGTGGCGGTGAGGAAGCGGGCCGGCGCCGGGCGGGACGTACATGTCGATGAGGGTGTAGCGACCGGCGGTGTCCTCGCCCGAGAGGAGGATGGTGTACGTGCCGCCGGCCACGGAGATGTGGGGCAGCGACCCGGCGTCGTCGGGCCGCGCGAGCGCGAGCGACCGCCGGGGGTCGTCGGGCGGGATCGGCTGCGTGGACTGCGGTGCGGAGCTCGGGGGCTGGTTCACGGTGCACGCCCTGTGGCTGAGGTCCTGCCGCCCCTCCCGTCCGGCGGCCCGGGCCGGCGGCTTGGCAGGGCGGGTCTGCCTGGCGGCGTCCCGCGCCGCTGGCGTGGACGCGGCTTCCTGCGTTGCCCACTCCCACGTCATCGCGTCAGCCTACCCGTATGCACCGGGGCGGACAAGCTGAACCGCGCTCAAGATGTGGCGGAGTAGGCGCTATCGACCATGAGCCATGAGGCCATCGCCTCGCTCGCGGCCGTCAGCGTCCGGCGGGTCCGACAGTCGATGGGCTCTGGTCCAACCGCGCTGGTCGATGGGCCGAGTGGGAGCGGCAACGGAACGGCTCGCGCGCGGTAGCCGCCACGACCGCC
>DATANT010000223.1:0-1623 GCA_036266115.1 Gemmatimonadaceae bacterium
AGCGGCACTCGTCCCCGTGGTGCCCGCCGCGGCGCAGCAGGCCGCCGAGCTGCCCGCGTGCGTGCGGCTCGAGCCCGACACCACCACCCTGCGCGGAACGCTGGTCCGCCTCACGTTTCCCGGACCACCGAACTACGAGAGCGTCGCGGACGGCGACAGTGCGGAGTCGATCTTCGCGTTGGTAGTGCCGCAAGGCGTCTGCACGATCGTCGAGAATCGCACGTTTCACGTGCAGCTGATGCAGCTGCTGCTGAGCGCCGAGGACTTCGAGCGGTATCGCCCGCTCCACTCGCGGGAGGTGGAGGTGCGAGGAACGGTCAGCCGCGCGGAGACCGGTCACCATCACACGCCCCTGCTCCTGCGGCCGCAGGGCATCGGCGGACGCGAGGCGAAGGCGCCGGCGGCGGATCGTCCGGCGGCAGCGTTGGCCGCGGTGGTCGCGGTGCGCGAGCGCAGGCCCGGCGACACGGCGGTCATCGTGCCTGGTGACGCCGTCGCCATCGATCCAGCCGCGTGGCGGCGGCACGGCTTCGCCGTCGCGGCGCGCGATACGACGGTGCGAGCGAGCTTCTTCGTTCGGGATGTCGCCATCAACGGCGATACCGCCGTGGTGCGGGTCGAAGCGGGGTTCCGCGGGACGATTCGTGGGCACGCGGAATGGTGGGACGTCAGGCTCCTTCGCGATGGACGCGCATGGATCGTGTCTGCGTTGACGCTCGCCCTGATCACCTGAGCGGCCAGCTCACCACCGCTGCCGGCCGCTCAGCCGCACCGACCGGGCGCTGCCGGTACCGCCAGTGACCCTGGATGTACACTCGCGTGGCATGCGCTGGCTGATCGGCGGCGCGGGAGGCCTGGCCGTGCTCGCGGCCGCGCTCTGGACCGCTCCGCGATGGCTCGTGCCACGACTGGCGGCACGTTCGCCGCGCTGTCGCTATGTCGTGCCCACCCGGCGCCGTGCAGTCGCGCTCACCGTCGATGACGGCCCCGAGGCGGCGAGCACGCCGGCGCTCCTTCGTCTGCTGCGCGCGCACGGCGCGCGCGCGACGTTCTTCCTCATCTCGAGGCGGGTGCCGGGGAATGAGGCGTTGGTGGCCGCCCTGGTGGCCGAGGGGCACGAGCTGGGCAACCATCTCACCCACCACGAGCCGAGCATTCGCCTCGCGCCGGATGCGTTCACCGCGGCCGTGCGCGAGGCGGGCGCGGTGCTCGGGCGCTTCGGCCCGGTGCGCTGGCTGCGGCCCGGCTCCGGGTGGTACGACGCCAGGATGCTCGACACCATCGAGCGGGAGGGCTACCGCTGCGCGCTGGGCTCCGTCTACCCCTACGACGCGCACCTGCCCTCGGTGCGGCTCGCCGCAGCCTACGTCCTGGCGAACGCCCGACCCGGGGCGGTGATCATCCTTCACGAGGGGGGCGCCCGGGGGCCGCGGACGGTCGAGGTGCTGCGGCGTGTGCTTCCGGCACTGCGCGCGCGGGGCTACCGCGTGGTCACCCTGTCGGAGCTCGATGCGCTCGAGCAGGCGGTCGCGCGGCCGGCCGGCGTCGCCGTGCCGTAGGTCGCCGGGTGGAGCGCCGTCCGCGGACGGCGTGCGTGATCTCGACGCACCTCCCCGGTACCGG
>DATANT010000224.1:0-10232 GCA_036266115.1 Gemmatimonadaceae bacterium
ATGTCGGTGTTGCCGCTCGCGTTCACGTAGCCCAGGTCGAACGAGATGATCAGCCGTTTGGTCGTGTCCGGCTCGGCCGGCTCCTGTGCGGCGGCGGGCGAGGCCGCGAGGGCGGCGGCGAGCGTGAGGGCAGTGGCGGCGAGACGCATGACGACCTCTGACGGTGAATGGAGGGCCTGGCAGCACGCGGCGGCGAAGCCGTGCGGCGCCGTTTCCGCCTGAACACCGAGCGGGCGATGACGGGTTCCGCAGGGGTCGGGTGACGCTTGCCGGAGCGCACGGTGCATCCCACCTTGGGGCGCTCGCTGCCGCGCCCGCCATTCGCACCGATGCCCCATGCCGCCGCACCTCGCCCGCCGGGCCACGCTACTCTCGTGCATCCTCGTCGCGCTCGTGGCGTCCACCGCGGCCGCCCAGTCGCCCGCTGCCACGGATTCCGCGGCGCCCGCGGCACGCGCGGCCCCCGCCCCGGAGCAGCGCTTCACGCTACGCGGGGTCTGGTTCGGCGCGGCATTCGACTCACCGTTCGCGACGAGGCTCGGCCGGCCGCTCGAGCGCGACTTCTACCTGCTCGGCCTGCGCGTGGCGCGGCCGCTGGCGGTCTCGCGCACCGCCATGCTCGAGTGGACGATGGACGCCATCCCGCTCGCCGCCTCCACGCACAATCCCACGGGCTTCTCCACGCTGCCCGAGTGCAGCGGCACGTCCATGCCGTGCGAGCGGCTGCTCGCGCACACCAGCACCGCGTACGCGGTGGGGCTCGCACCCGTGGGGCTGCAGCTCGAGCTGTTCCGGGCCTCCGCGGTGCGGCTGCAGCTCGCGACCACCGGCGGCGCGCTCTGGTTCACGAGTGCCCTGCCGGAGCCCAGGGGCACGCGCTTCAACTTCACCGCCGACGTGGGCAGCACGCTCGCGCTCGACCTGCTGCAGCACTACGAGCTGCTGCTCGGCTACCGCTACCATCACACGTCCAACGCCGGCACCGGGCGCGTGAACCCCGGGCTCAACGCGCACATGCTGCAGCTGGGCCTGGGCCGCGGCGGGCTGGCGCGGCGCTGAGGCGCGCGCCAGGGCGCCTGGTCAGGGGGCGCTGTCGCCGTCGCAGGTGCGCGCCCAGGGGATGATCTCGAGCCGAGCGTACGGGATGTCGGCGCCGGTGCGCTCGCAGCGGCCGTAGGTCTCGGGCTCGTGGTAGAGCCGGCGGAGCGCCTCGTCGATCTCGGAGAGCTCGCTCGATTCGCGGGAGGCCAGCGACGCATCCAGCTCGCGCTGCATGTTGTCGGTGCCCACGTCCGCCATGTGCAGCGGCATGGCCGACAGGTCGCCGTCCGCGTCGCGTGGCTCCACGCCGCTCTCCTGCTCGTAGCGCTGCAGCGCGTCCACCACGCGCGCGCGCTCCTCCAGCAGGCGCTGCTCCAGGTGCTTCCGTTGTGCGTCGGTGAGTGGCATCGGTGTTCCAGGGATCGGGACGGCGCGCGGCAGCGTGGATCCGGTCACCGTCGCGCTGTTGGGCGGCGCCGCGCTCGCCATCATCGCGCGCCCGCTGCTGCCGCCAACCGAGCGCATGGACCGTACCGGCGAGCGGCGCGGCCATCCGGATGCCGTCCAGCGTCGCGCCCCGTCTCCGCGCCGTCCGCTACGCCGCTCCGCCTCGCTTCTTCGCCGGGGCGGCACGTTTGCGTGCGACCTTCCGTGCGGCCTTCCGTGCGGCCTTCCGGGGAGCCGCCCGCTTCACCGCCGCCTTCGCGTCCCGCCCTGCGCGCCGCTTGCGCGGCGTCGGCTTCCGTCGCGCGCCGTTGCCCGCAGCGCCGCCGCGCTCGATGCGCATCGTCATCGGCGGGCCGTCGTCGTAGGCCACGGTGAAGCCCAGCGCCTCGATGAGCGGGCGGGCCTCCACCACGGTCACGCCTTCGAGGGTGCGCGCGTCGCAGGCGATGCGCGTGCCGCTCGGGCTCAGCACGTGGATGGGCCCCGGCGCCACGTACGGCGCGGCCACGATGAGCCGTGAGGCCGCGGGCGCGGCGAGCACCAGCTCCATGAAGTGGTCCCACGGAAAGCCGGGGCCCGGATCGCTGCGCCGGCTGGGGTCGAGCTTGGCGTGCGCCACCACGTCCACCAGGTGCGGGTACTTGCTCCACGCGTAGCGCACCAGCGCCGCCGTCTGCTCCACCTGCCAGTCCGAGAACGGGTCGGCGGCACGGCCCGCGGCCTGGGTGTTCACCACCTCCACGCCCAGCGACCAGGCGTTGACGTTGTTGCTGCCGCCGTTCACCTCGGGGTGCGCGCATTGCGGCCGCACGTGCCACGCGGCGCGGCGCTCCGGCGCGCATGCCCAGATGGAGGTACCGTGCGCCGGCTCGTTCTCGTCGGGGATGAGCCAGTGCCAGCTCGCCCGATGCGCGAACAGCACGCTCATGGCGCCCGCCGAGCTGTTGCCGGCCGTGGCGTGGACGACGAAGGCGCGCACCACGCCGTCGCCGCGCAGGGTGCGCTCACTGGTGCACGCCGCCCAGTGAGCCTTCACGCCGGGATACCAGGCGCCCGCCGGCTCGGGGAGCGGCGCGCCGCGGTACGGCGGCAGCTTGAAGTGGTACGTGCGCGGCGTGCCCATGGGTGCTCGCTGACCGGTGAGGGTGGGCCGACGGGGTGCTACGACGACGCGACGCTACGGTTTGCGGCGGCGGCGCTTCGCGGTGGCGGCAGGCCGCGAGCGCGCGGGCTTCTTCGCGGCGCGCTTCGCCGCCGCCTTCGTCGGTCTGGCTGCGCGCGGCATGGCGGCGGCGCCATTGCCACCCGACCATCCCTGGCAGGCGAGCATGTCCACCGTGGGGCTCCCGCTGCGCGGCGCCACGGCCACGTCCGGGTTGGGGCCGCCGCCCGCGGCCGCGGGCGCCACCGGTCGCTCGCGCTGCGGCTGCGCCGTCTGGGCCACCGCGCCCGCCCCGGCGTCCAGGGTCACCGCCGCCTCCATCATGGGCGCGGCGCGCGCTCCGGTGCGTCCTCCGGCGCGCACTCCGCCGCGCCCTCCGCCGCGCCCTCCGCCGCGGGGCGCCGTGGGCAGCGCCACCGGCGGCGCCGCGGCCGGGGTGACGCGGGGCGCGGCCACGGGCCCGGCGCCCGGCTCGATCTGGTCGAGCGCGGAATGCGGCGCGTACTCCGACACCCGCGTGGCGTCCTGCACCTGCAGCATGCGCATGAGCACCGACGTCATCGTCGGCGGATCGTCGTCGAAGCCGCCGTGCGAGGTGGAGTCGGAGCGCGCGTCCGCCGGCGCGGCGGACCGCGAGAAGATGGCCGTGCCGCCCGCCGCGGCGAGCAGCGCGCGCAGCGTCTGCCCGTTGGCGCCCATCACGGGCTGATCGAAGAACTTCTGCATGCCGAGGATGGGGATCTCGGACGCGCTCTGGCCCGGAATGGCGCGCTCGAGCGCGCGCGCCACCAGGTAGAGCAGCGACTTGCGGTAGATCGCGAGCTTGCCCGCCCCGCACGTGTCGTCCAGCTCGCGCTGGTCGCTCATGGCGAACAGGCTGAAGCCGCGGATTCTGTGGTCGTGCAGCCGCGGCAGGTAGCTCGTCAGGAACTCGTCCACGCGAATGGCCGGCGCGAGCAGCGCCACGCTGTGCGCGGTGAGCCCGAAGTCGGCCAGGCGGTCCAGCAGCGGCGCCAGGAAGATGGAGCCCGCGCTGTGCCCCACCAGATGGATGCGCACGTCCTGCGTCTCGTGCTCGTGCACGTACCGGGCGAGCCGCGAGATGGTCAGCGTGGCCCCCGCGTAGCCGGCCATCGCCGCTCGCGCCTCGCGGCTCGCCGGCGGCCACGCCACCGTGCCGCCGTCGGGAATGGGTTGCGAGGCCAGTCGCGCGTTCTCCTTCATCTCGTCCCACATCCAGCGGATGCTGGACCGCGCGAACTTCTCCACCAGCCGGTCGAACTGCTCCGCCAGGTCGAAGCCGATGCCGCCGGCCGGCTGCTTCTGGCGCATGACGTCGGACAGCTGGTCCAGCAGCGTCTCCGCCGGCCCGCTCTGCCACGCGAAGTACACGGGATAGACGTGGTTGTTGAGCCACCAGTTCAGATGCTTCTGCGCCACGTCCAATCCGGCGCGCTCGCTCACCAACCCGCCGTGCGCGAAGAGCACGATGTCGCGTCGCGCCGTGGCGCCGGCGTCCAGCCACGCGCCGTGCCACTCGGCCATGCGCGTGAAGATGCCGTCCACCTGCACGGGCGTGCTGGCGAACGTGCCGTTGGTGGAGAGCTGGCCGTTGTTGCCCAGGTTCACCACGTGATGCGCCAGGCGGCGCAGGTCCGGGCCCTTGCCGGTGGCCAGCTCGCCGGCCGTGGCCTGCACGGTGCCGGAGCGGCCGGCGGCGAACGGCGTGTGCGGCACGCCCGGTCGCGTGACCCACGCGTCGTAGGCGGAGTCCAGCCAATCCTCGTACGCCAGGGTGGCGAAGCCCTTCTTGCCCCACCCCGTGCCCCACGAGTTCTGCACCAGGAAGCCCACCTCGTTGTAGCCCACGATGGCGAACGCGTGCCCGCCCAGCGAGCGGGCGTCCACGGTGCGCTTGATCAGGTGGAGCTTCTCCTTCCCCTTGCGCATCACCACCGGCTCCAGCCATCCGTCGTGCACGTTGGCCGACACGGCGATGGCGTGCAGCTCGTTGATGGCCGACTGCATGTCGTCCAGCCGGTAGGGCTGCACGCGGTAGAACGCGCCCAGGGGCCGCGTGCGGCACTCGGCCTGGAACTCCGGGTCTTCCAGCGCCACACGCTCGGGGATGTCGAGCGTGGGCCACGCGGTGCGCAGCGCGATGCCGTGGTGGAACCACCCCTTGAGTGCCCCGCGCAGCGACGAGCCCTCGTCGGCCTCACCCGCGAACTCGTCGTAGCGGCGCGCCAGCCAGTAGAGCATGTACGGGCTCACGCGCGGCGGCGTGGCGCGGCGGCCGTTGCCCCTGGCCGACGCCGGCTGCAGGGCGGCGCGCGAGCGCGCGAGCACCGTGTTGATCACCGACGCCAGCGCGTGGCCGGTGCAGGAGGAGGTGTTCCCCTGATTCATCACGAACCGGCCGTGCAGGTCCCGGTTGTCCATGCTCGGCGCGAGCGGCTCCAGGCGGGGGCGGTACTCCAGGTCCCGCTCGTCGAACGGGTCGGGCATCGCGTTGAGCACCACGGTGCCGACCTTCGGGATGGTCACCGTGTGGGGGGCTGCCGTCTTCGCCATGGCGCGTGACTCCGCGGCTGATAGGCGCGTGAACGCTCGCGCGAACGATCGTCGGGCGGGCGCGACGTGCCGGCGGCGGCACGGGGTGGACGCGGGCCGCATGCGCTGCGGTCCCGATGCGTCGACGCGCGCCAATGTAGGAACGGCCCGACGGAAGTCAAATGCATCGCACGATCGCGCATCGCGCCGGGCGGCGCGACACCGCTCGCGTCAGCCGCCGAACGCGTCCAGCTGCTCGGCGTGACCGGCGGCCGTCGTCGCGCTGCCTCGGCGGCGCGCCGGCGGCCGAACCCACACGCCGGCCACCACGCGCTGCACGCCGAACACCATGGGCGTGGTGGCGGCCAGCACCGCCCACGAGCGGCCCGCCGCCAGCGTCTCGTGCACCGAGAACTCGGGGGTGAGCTGGTCCCACGCCGGCAGCACGTCGCGGCACAGCACCGTCACGGCTGCCGGCGCGCCGGCGGCCGCGGCGTGCGTGCGACGGAGCGCCTCGTAGCTGCGGCGGTCGCAGGCCAGCACCACGGCGTCCATCCGGCCGCTCGCCAGGCGCGCCAACCGCACGGCCAGCGGCGCGCCGCGCCCCCGCGGCCCCCCGAACACGCCGCGCGCGTGCACGGCCACGTCCAGCCGCTCCGTGCCCCGTACGCGGAGCGCGGCGTCGGCGGCGGCCCGGGGCAGCGGGTGCGATTCCACGCGCACCACGTCGTCCACGAGGCGGAGCAGTCGCCCCTGCCCCGGCCGAGCCGCCGGCTCCAGCAGCGAGTGGCCGGCCCGCAGCATCGCGGCCGCGAGCACGGCTCGCAGGTGATCATCGCCCAGCGTGGCCACGGGGCTGCCGACGCACTCGGCATGAGCGGCGTCGAGAACGGGCCGGAGGAGCGCCGGCGGCTGGACAGGCATGAGGAGGTGCGGAGCGACAGGCGCGGGCGGAACGGAGCGCGCCCCGAACGGAGCGTCCGGGGCGCCGACGAAAGCTAGCGCGCCGGCGGGGCGCGGCCTACGGTGCCGCGCGGGGGCGGACGTCGTTGATCTTCCCCCGACCTTCCGGCCACCTTTAGGCGCTATCCCGCTCGCCGCCACACCGGGCCGTCCCCTCCGCTCCGGCATCTCCATGCGCCGCATCCTGAACCTCTGGCACTCCACGGTCGGCAAGAAGGTGGCGATGGCGGCCACCGGCGCGCTGCTCGTGGCCTACATCCTGAGCCACGTCCTCGCCAACCTGCTCGTCTACACCGGCCCGGAGCTGATCAACGGCTACGGCGCGCTACTCCACAGCACCGGCATGCTGCTCTGGGTGGCGCGCGGCATCCTGCTGCTGGCGCTCATCGTCCATGTCACCGCCGCCGTGCAGCTCACGCGCCTCAGCCGCGCCGCGCGCCCGGTGCCGTACGCCAACTACGAGCCGCAGGCCGCCACGCTGGCCTCGCGCACCATGCGCTGGGGCGGGCTCGCGCTCCTCATCTTCATCGTCATCCACACCGTGCAGATGACCATGGGCATCTGGCACCCCGACTTCCGCCCCGGCGACGACTACGCGAACGTGGTGACGGTGTTCCGGCTGTGGTGGACGGTGCCGCTCTACCTGCTGGCGGTGCTCGCCCTGGGCATGCACCTGTACCACGGCACGTGGAGCGTGCTGCGCACCCTCGGCGTGAGCCGCCCGTCGGACCGGCCGCTGCGGCGCCCGCTGGCGCTGGCGTTCGCGCTGTTCGTGGCCCTCGGCTTCGCGTCCATCCCGCTGGCCGTGAAGGCGGGCGTGGTGCGGCTGCAGCCGGCGACACCAGCGAGCATGGCGACCCACACGCCGCGCCCGCCCGCGCACTGAGCCGCCGCGGCGGGCAGCCGCGCGTGCCGGATCAGCGCGCGGCGGGAATGGGCGTGACGAGCGTGCGCAGCGATGGAATGGCCTGGTACAACCGCTCGCCCGGGCAGCGCGTGGAGGCGTGATCCCGATGACCGCCGATGCGCTCCGGCGCGATGTGCCAGCGCTCGGCGGCGCGCTGCACGAGCTGCCGGAGCGCGGCGAGCTGCGCCGGCGGCGGGTCCTCGTGCTCGAAGTTGCCCTCGAGCACGATCAGCAGGTGGCCGGTGGGATCGTAGGGCGTGTTGGAATCGCCCACGTAGCGCAGCTCGCGCCCCTCGGCGATCTCGCCGTTCACCGCGATGTAGAAGTGATACGGCACGTCGGCCCAGGGCACCTTGGGCTGCCCGTTGCCGAGCAGGCCGCCTCCCTGTGAGAACCGCTGCAGCGCGCGCATCTTGTCGGCCAGCGGCCGGTCCGGCGCCTGCGGCGTGGCCGTGTGATGGATGGTGATGCGGTCCGGCGTATGCTCCCGGAGCGCGCTCACCGGCGCCCGCGCACCCCACTGCGTGCGGGACTGGTAGGCGGCGCCGGCCGGCACCAGCGGCTCCGGCCGTGCCGCGTGGCAGGCGGCCAGGGCCAGGGCGGCCACCGGGATCGCCGCCCGCGTCCAGCTCCGTGTCGTCATCGTCCGCCTCCCGCCAGGGTGGATCGCGCAGGGTGGGCTGCTGCATGCGCTCCCGAACATACGGGCCCGCGCGCGCATCCGCTGGCGCCGGCCCCGCACCGGTTCGATTCCTGCTCAGCACACCGTCATGGCTTCCAGGATCGAGGACTATGCCCTGATCGGGGACTGCGAGACCGCGGCGCTCGTCGCGCGCGACGGCTCCATCGACTGGCTCTGCTGGCCGCGGTTCGACTCGGGCGCGTGCTTCGCCGCCCTGCTCGGCGGCCCGGAGCACGGGCGGTGGCGCGTGGCGCCGGCGGATCCGTCGCCGCGCGTGAGCCGCCGGTATCAGCGCGGCACCATGGTGCTCGAGACGGACTTCGAGACCAGCGACGGCGGCGTCACGGTGATCGACTTCATGCCACTCCGCGGCGCCTACTCGGACCTCGTGCGCATGGTGGTGGGCCGCCACGGCCGCGTGGCGATGCGCATGGAGCTCGTGCTCCGCTTCGACACCGGCTCCATCGTGCCGTGGGTGAGCCGGATGGACGACGGCGCGCTGCGCGCCATCGCCGGCCCCGATCTGGTGGTGCTGCGCACCGCCGTGCCGGTGCGCGGCGAGGGGCTCACCACGGTCGCCGACTTCGAGGTGGGCGCCGGCGAGACGGCGAGCTTCGTGCTCACCTACGGCCCCTCGCACCTGCCCACGCCCGCCTCGGTGGAGCCGGCCGCGGCGCTGGCGGACACGCAGACGTACTGGCGCGCCTGGAGCGAGCGGTGCACGTACCGCGGCGAGTGGCCCGAGGCCGTGTGGCGGTCGCTGCTCACGCTCAAGTCACTCACCTACAGGCCCACGGGCGGCATCGTGGCCGCGCCCACCACCTCGCTCCCCGAGCAGATCGGTGGCCCGCGCAACTGGGACTACCGCTTCTGCTGGCTGCGCGACGCCACGCTCACGCTGCTCGCGTTCATGGATGCCGGCTACTACGACGAGGCCGCGGCGTGGCGCGACTGGCTGCTCCGCACCGCCGCCGGCAGCCCGTCGCAGGTGCAGATCATGTACGGCCTGGCCGGCGAGCGGCGGCTGCGCGAGTGGGAGGTGCCGTGGCTGCCGGGCTACGAGGGCTCGCGTCCGGTGCGCCTGGGGAACGCGGCGCACGGCCAGCTGCAGCTCGACGTCTACGGTGAGGTCATGGACGCGCTCTTCCAGGCCAGGCAGGGCGGGCTCGAGGAGAGCCCCGATGCATGGAAGCTGGAGCGCGCGCTCGTGGCGCATCTCGAGACGGTATGGGACCAGCCCGACGAGGGCATCTGGGAGGTGCGCGGCCCGCGACAGCACTTCACCCATTCCAAGGTGATGGCGTGGGTGGCGCTGGACCGCGTGGTCAGGGCGGCCGAGCAGTTCGGTCTGGACGGGGCGCTGGACCGGTGGCGCAGCCTGCGCCAGCGCATCCACGACGAGGTGTGCAGCAGGGGCTTCGACCCCCAGCTCGGCTCGTTCGTGCAGGCGTACGGCTCCAGGCAGCTCGACGCCAGCCTGCTCATGCTGCCGCTCGTGGGCTTCCTGCCTCCCAGCGACGCGCGCGTGCGCGGCACGGTGCAGGCCATCGAGCAGGGGCTGATGGTGGACGGCCTGGTGCTGCGCTACAACTCCGCCGCCACCGACGACGGGCTGCCGGTGGGCGAGGGCGCGTTCCTGGCGTGCAGCTTCTGGCTGGCCGACAACTACATCATGCTCGGCCGCGACGACGACGCGCGGCGCCTCTTCGAGCGCCTGCTGGCGCTGCGCAACGACGTGGGGCTGCTCGCCGAGGAGTACGATCCGCGCGCGCGTCGGCAGCTGGGCAACTTTCCGCAGGCGTTCTCGCACGTGTCGCTGGTGGACACCGCGCTCAACCTGGCGAACGCGGCCACCGCGCGCGGTGCCGTGCCCGCCCTGCAGCGCGCCGACGGCAAGCCGGCGTGAGCGCACGGCGGCGCTGCGGCTGTCAGCCCGCCGGAGCGTTGACGGGCGGCGGAGCCGGCCATCGTGTCATCCCATCGGAGCACGGCCGGATGGGGGGCCGGCCCATGGTGCCTTCCCGCCGGAGCACTGCCGAGAGCAATGCCAGTCAAGGGTGTCATCCCGCAGGAGCGCGGCCGAGAGGCCGCGCGAGTGTCGGGATCGCCCTCCCTCGCGGCCGGTCGACCGCTGTGCCCTCATCACGCCTCCGGCATCACGCGACGTGAAGGCGATCCCGACACTCGCGCGCTGCGCTCGCTCCTGCGGGATGACAGAGAAGGCCCCCTCCTGCACACCGCGCGCTCCTGCGGGAGGACAACGAGGGCTCCGTGCTTCTGCCGCGCGCTCCTGCGCGATGACCAAGTGCGAGCCCTCGCGCCCGCGCGATGACACGCCCGCCACCACCCACCGTCACTTCGTCCCGATCCCGACGTTGACCGGGTTCGTCAGCCTCGCCACGCCGTTCCCGCCGGCGCGATCGCGCACCATCGCATCGAGCGTCTGCCGCACCACGCGCATCTCGTCGCCCGTCAGG
>DATANT010000225.1:0-8182 GCA_036266115.1 Gemmatimonadaceae bacterium
CGTACGCGGGGCCGGCTCGCCCGACGGTATCGCCACCGGAGAGCGGCAGCAAGCAAGCACGGCGGTAGGAGTCGGTCGTGGGGTGATCGGTGGCGGGGCGACGACTACGCCGCTCCGGGCATCACGATCTTCGCCCGCCGCGCCGTCACTCCGCGGGGGTGGCGCCCGCGTGCAGCACCTCCCGCTCGGTGCCGCAGGCGACGCTCGTGCTCATGAACGTCCCGTTCGCGCTCGTGGGCGGGATCGCGATGCTCTGGGCGCGGGGGCTCAACCTGAGCCTCTCGGCGAGTGTGGGCTTCATCGCGCTGTTCGGCATCGCGGTACTGAACGGTGTCGTGCTCGTCTCGCACCTCAACGCGCTGCGCACCGCCGGGCTCCCGCTGGAGGATGCGATCCGCACCGGGGCCGCCGACCGGCTGCGACCCGTGCTCATGACGGCGCTCGTCGCGAGCCTCGGCTTCGTGCCCATGGCGCTCTCCACGTCGCCGGGGAGCGAGGTGCAGCGGCCGCTGGCGAGCGTGGTGATCGGGGGGCTCATCACGTCCACCGTGCTCACGCTGTTCGTGCTGCCCGTGCTCTATCGGGCGCTGGCGCGGTGGCAGGCGCGGCACGCGGATGCGGGAGATGAGGCGCGTGGCGAGGAGATCGGGGTGGATGGGGTGCTGGCGACGTCGTGACCTCGCTGCCGTTGATTCCGGGGACGAGAAGGTGTACCCATGGGCCGACCCGGTGCGCCTCGACGGGCGGCCGCGTCGCGGAGTCAGCCGCGCGGCGTCCGCGCGGCCAGCGGAGACGTGCGAAGAGCTGGCGACCGACGATTCGGGAGACGCGCCATGCAGATGGGAGATCTGGCCTCGACGATCCACGCCCTCATGGCCCCCGGCCGCGGCATCCTCGCCGCGGACGAGCGCCAGGCCACCATCGCCCGGCGCTTCGGCTCCATCGGCCTTGGGCCGACCGAGGAGAATCGGCGCCGCTACCGGCAGCTGCTGTTCACCACGCCGGGCGTCGAGGAGTACATCAGCGGCGTGATCCTGTTCGACGAGACGATCCGGCAACGCGCCGCCGATGGGCGGACGTTCGTGGCGATCCTCGCCGAACGCGGAATCGTGCCGGGCATCAAAGTGGACGCGGGCGCCGCCCCGCTCGCCGGCGCGCCGGGCGAGGTGGTCACCGAAGGACTCGATGGCCTGCGGGATCGGCTGGCGGCGTACCGCGACCTGGGCGCCCGGTTCGCGAAGTGGCGCGCCGTCATCACCATCGGCGACGGACGGCCGAGCCCCTATGCCCTCGATACGAATGCGCACGCCCTGGCGCGCTACGCGGCGCTGTGCCAGGAGGTGGGGCTCGTGCCCATCGTGGAGCCCGAGGTGCTCATGGACGGAGCACACTCGCTGGCACGATGCTTCGAGGTGACCGAAGCGACGCTCGAGCGCGTCTTCACCGCCCTCCGCGCCCAGCGCGTCATGCTCGAGCACCTCCTGCTCAAGCCCAACATGGTCGTGCCGGGTGCAGCCAGCTCCGAGCGACCAGGCGTGGAGGAAGTCGCCGAGGCAACGGTGCGCTGTCTCCGGCGGACGGTCCCGGCGGCGGTGCCCGGGGTCGTGTTCCTGTCCGGCGGACAGGACGCGACGCTCGCGACGGAGCGTCTGAACGCGATGAATGCCCTGGCGCTGCCGCATCCGTGGCCCCTCGGCTTCTCGTTCGCGCGGGCGCTGCAGGAGCCGGCCCTGGCGGCCTGGCGGGGAGAGCCGCGCAACGTGGAGGCCGGCCAGCGGGCGTTCTACCACCGCGCGCGCTGCAACGGGGCCGCGCGCCTGGGTCAGTACACGACGCAGATGGAGCGGCAGGTGGAGTCGCCGGCGTGACCGCGACGCACGAGGCGTGGGCCGGCCGCGGACGGTTTCCCTTGCGGCGCTCGCGCGGGACACCGGCCCGGAGCCGTCATCGCCCTTCGATGTCCCGCTCGCCCATCACGTGCCGGGTGGCGCGCCCCTGGCCCGGATGGAACGTGGCGTCGTAGAAGCGTTGCCCCTTGAGCCGGAGCTCGGCGAGCAGTCCCTCGAAGTCGCGCGGCGCCATCTCCCGCGTGACGCCGGGTATGAGGGCTTTCAACAGGGTGAGGCGGTCCGCCAACGGCAGGGCGTTCGCCACCTCGACGAGCTTCCGAAGGGTGGCATGATCGAGCATCTCAGTCTCGCGGCTCGTCGTCATGGCTGGTCCATTGGTGGCGAGATCCGGGACCGGAACGGTCCGGATTCTGGCGACCGGCCCCGACGGTGCACCGACAGGCGCCGGTACGGGCCTGGCCGTCGCAACGGACACGTTCCAGTGCAACAGCCAGGCCCAACAAGCCAGCCACGCGAAGTTGCCGCCGCTGCCCGCTCATCGTGGACGCCACCGTCATCATCCTGGGCCGCACGCGCTCGACCGCGCCCTGCACCACCGACGGCGTTCCCGGCTACTCCGCCCGCCGCGCCTCGGTGGGCTCCAGCCGCAGCGCCCGCTGCGTGGGCACGACGCAGGCGAGCAGGCAGACGCCCAGCATGAGCGCCGCGTACGCCACGAGCAGCGCGACCTGACCGAGCGAGAGCTCGCCCTCGGACAGCTCGAGCGCCCCGGCGGCGACGAGGACGCTGCCCGCCGCGACGCCCAGGCCAACCTGCGTCAGCGGCCGCCGGAAGATGGCGGCCGCCTCCGGGTCGCTCGCTCGCCAGCAGCGCCCTTTCTCCATGGGCGCGGTGCATCGCGCTTGGTGACATCATCGCATCGAACGCCGTGGGCGGTCTTCATCGGGCAACACGTTCCCGGGTCCCAGACTGATCCGATGTCGCCGCTCCACGACGAGACGAGCGGCCGCCGATCTGCCATCCTTCGCCGGCACGCCCCTGTGTGCGCCGCGATCGAGCCCGCTATCGAGCCCAGGACCGCCCATGGGCGACGTCGTCTCCGCTGCCGTCGTATTCCCCGCCGCCGCGCGCATCGTCGATGGGAACGGATGACTCCGGTCCGTGGTGTGCATGGCGGCGGCGTATGTCATTTTCCCAAGTCCGCGGTCCTGTTGTGTCACGGGCCGCCTCGTGGTCGATGACGACCACCTGGGTACCTGTGACGCCGGTCGACCGCCTCGCGCTCCCCCTGGGGATCCCCACGCCCGCCCGGATGACGGCCCGGATGATCGAGCCAGCCGGCGGGTATCCTGCCGACCATCCCGCCGGCACCTCCACCACCCTCAGCCTCGATCCCGCATCAGCCGCTCGGAACCGCGACCTGCGGCGCCGTCACCTTGGCCGACGCCGCTCATGGTGAGAGAACCCTTCCACCCCCAAGGGGCGGGCCGCCAACCTGCGGCCCAGGCCCACGCCATCGGGGCCGCCCTTCCGAGCATTCTGATCCGACCGCCGTATCACACCGTGGAGCCGCGCTTTCCGTGGCCGGCGGGCCACGGGCCGGCCCTGCCGTTCGGCACACTACTCGGATTTCGTGTCGGGACGCTGGACCACGACTGGTCCCGGCTCGCGCTCGCCGTCGCTGACCTCCGCACCCACCATCCCGATGTGCCGGTGGTACTGCAGCTGAGATCCGAGCGGTCGGACAAGCCGCTCGACCTCGTGGCAGCCGTGCACCACGCGCGACGTCTCGCGTCGCTCGCGGTGCGGGCGATCCTGGTCGAGGACGAGCCCGTGGGGCCGACGTTGCGCGCCATCCTGCCCTACCCGGTGAACCTCGCCGCGGATGTCATGGAGTGGCTCGAGGTGAGGGGAAGCGCGCCGCCACCGGAATGTCGCGCGCTCGTTCGCGCCATCATCCAGTTGGCGCCCCGATACCGCACGTTGACCGCCGTGCTCGCGTCCCTCGGCCGGAGCGAGGAAGCCGGCCGGCCGCGCGCGCGAAGCCGGTGTCCCATCCCGCCCTCCCACTGGTTCGCGGCATCGCAGGCGCTGCACGCCGCGCTCGCGCTCCAGGCCGATCCCGATCGCCCTCTCTTCGACGCGGCGCTCGACCTGGGCTACAGCGACGCGTCGTCGCTCAGTCGGCAGATGGTGCGGGTCTTCGGTCTCCGGCCTGGGGTGGCACGCTCGGTACTCAGCTGGGAGCCGCTGCTCGACCGGTGGCTCGCGCTCGAAGCCGGTGAGCCCCGGCTGCGTCCAGCGTGGGCGGCGTCGCTCGACACCCCGGACGATCAGCTGCCGGCACCGCGGCTGTCCCGCCGCGATCTGCCTGCCGATCGCGCCGCGGAGCGCGGGTCGGTGTGGACGACCGAGGTGTCGCCGCGTCGGGCCGAGCGATGACACGCCGAGCGGTGACATGGGTGCCGACGTTCGCCCGGACCACCGCATTGCAGGCGTCCCTCGCGCACGACCTCACCGGTCTCGCGCGGCTCGGGATTCGGTGCCATCGGTGCGATGGCCGGACTGGCCGAGGTTCGACCCATTCGGCCAATGACGACCGGCGACGCCCGGGATAGCCTCAAGTGGACGGGACGGCGGACACCGCCCCGATAGCGCGCCACGAGGTTCACGCGTGGCCCAGCGCAGGGCCACGCGTCGAGACCGCGACCACGGAGGAACATGAAGACCGGGCCAGGCCGGCCCGACGTGCACACCGGGATAGGCGCGCTCTCGACGCTGAGGGCCTGACCTGTCGGTTGGAGACACCCGGGCACCGCGATGGCGCGACGCCCACCGTTCGCTGGAGGTACGGCCGTGAGGGACGCACCCCGCAACCGACCAACGCGACACACCGCTCAGACGGAGACTGCGCGTCGCATCGATGCGACCGAGCCCCGTTTGAGCCGTACCCACCGTACACAGCCTGGCACCCACTCCGGCCCGTCACCGCCGAACGATTCGCGCCTGCCGGCGATGACCGACCGAGAACGGCACGACCCATGGCCAGCCGCCTGATCCACGCCCGGCACGCCGTTCGCGCGCGAGCGCCCACGGTGGATGCCCCTTCGGCGGCCTGACCGCGGTCGGACAATTCGAGCACGACCGCACGAATGTGTGCCCCGCAGGTGCCACGACCGGCACCAGGTGATCGCAGGCCCCCCGGCTCATACCGGTGGGGCCTGCACGCGTGCCACTGGCCGCCGGCAGGAGGATGGCGAACGCGAGCGGCCGGCCATCGCGCACGCCTACGGCGCGCGCCGCTTCCCACCGCCAGCCGAGCGCGTCGAGGGCGCGAGTCGCCGCGACCGTGTGGAAGGCACGCCATGGCCGCGGGCTGACGCTCAGGTGCGTCGTG
The DNA here is from genome assembly GCA_036266115.1 of Gemmatimonadaceae bacterium. Classification (GTDB taxonomy): domain Bacteria; phylum Gemmatimonadota; class Gemmatimonadetes; order Gemmatimonadales; family Gemmatimonadaceae; genus DATANT01. The sequence continues at coordinate 5,248 of DATANT010000225.1, forward strand.
GCGCGATGTCGCTCCGATCGTGTGCCGGCCGCCCGGAGAGGGAGCTCGGCGCGTCGAGGTGCGCGCCGTCGTCCACACCGACGCCCAGACGATCCACCAGCTCTCCGCCGAGCCACGCCGTGGCCAGCGACAGCCCCGCGCCGACGACCGCGAGCACCAAGGCGAGCGTCGGCGGGTTCGCCGGGTCGGCGAGCCGGAGCCACCAACTGCCCGCGAAGAGGAGGACCACCACGACATTCCCGACTGCGTGCCGCGTCCCGACCGACTTCGCGCGTGTCCCGGACGGAATCGCGCTCCAGTCGATGAAGCCGAAGACGGCGGCGGCGAGCCCACCGACGACGCCCGCGACGATCATGTAGTACGACGCGACTCCCAGTCCGGCCGAGCCGGTGACGAGCCTGATGACGTCGAAGATGACCGCCATGCCGAGCAGCCCCAGTGGGAAGACGATCAGCATCTGGTGAATGGGATGCCCCAGCAGCCTTGCGCGACTCTCCATGCCACCCTCCGGATGTTCGGTCGGCCGACGCTCGAGAACATTCCGCGTCCGCGAACTCGCGTCCTTCGCCCGATCGCTGCAGACCCAACCTGCCACGTCGAACCGCGCCGCAGCGCTCAGCGCACCTCGATCGCGCCCTGCATGTTGGGGTGGAACACGCAGAAGTATTGATGGTGGCCGGGCGCCTCCGCGACGAACCGCCACGATTGGCGCGTGGACAGCGACCCCGAGTCCCAGCCGCCGCTGCGCGCCGTCGCCGTATGCGGGACGACATCCTCGTTGGTCCAGACGACCGTATCCCCCAGCGCGACCGTGAGTGTCGCAGGCTGGAAGGTGAAGCTCCGGATCGCGACCGCGTGCGACCGTGGAGGCCGGCGGGTGCACGCCGCGGCCGCGCCGACGACCGCGGCGGCGGCGAGCAGCGCGGTCGCCGCGCGCCGCGCCGCGCCGCGGCCGTCGCGGCTCGCCAGGCGCCCGGTCACTGCGCGCCGAGCGATCCCTGGATGTTCCGCGCGCGGTCGAGGTGTGCCGCGAACGCCGGACGGACGTCCTGCAGCAACTTCTTGAGCTCCGCGTTCTGCGCGTCTGGGATCAGCGTCTTGTCGAGGGCGTCGAGCACGGCCTGGTGGTAGGCCACCTCGCGCGCGATGTACGCGCGGTCGAAGGCCGCGCCGCTCAGCGCCTTCAGGCTGTCAGCGGCCTGGTTGGCGCCGGCCGTGAGCTGACGGCTGACGTCGTTGTCCTCTGGAGTGACCTTGAGGCGCGTCACGAGCGCCACCGCCTGCTTGTTCACCCCGGCGTGGTCGGTGACCATCGTCTTCGCGAAGTCCTTCACGGCCTGACTCCGCCCCTTCTCCTGCGCCATCACGCCGGCGGTGCTGTCGATGGCGTTCGCGGTGACGGCGACGTGGGCGATCTGCGCGTCGTTGAGCGTCGCGCTGGCCGCCGGCTGTGCAGGCGTGCTCTCGGCCCCCGTGGCGCCCGTGGCGCCCGTGGTGCTCGTGGCGACGGCGGTGTCGGTGGTCGCATCCCGGCCGCCGCCGCACGCGGCTACCCCGAGGCAGGTAAGAGCGGCGAGCACAGCGAGGGACGAGCCGGATGCACGGCGAACGGTGAATGTGACGCGCGACATGACACGCTCCTGGATGAGTGGAAAGGGATCGAGTACAACGGCGCTGCCTTCGTGGCGACAGTTCCTTCGTGGTGCCGGCTCGTTCGTGGCGACGGCGTCATCATGGGAGAGCGAAGACGACGAGCGTGCTGCCGCGCGGCGCGCCGTCGCGCAGCCCGTACCTCCGGGAAGACCGCGCTCTTCAGCCCTGGTGAATCCCAGCCCATTCGAGCCCCTACCCGGCCGCGGCACGCCACCTGCACGAACGACTTACGCAACGTTTTCCTTGCGTTGCATTTCCTGCGCCTAGCTGGACAAGCACCCTCGACCGAGCAACCGAGCGATGGCGAGTCCGCACTGGACCCTGAGAACCACGCGGCGTGACATCATCGAGTTACTGCGGCGGGGAACGCTCACGATCAGGGAGGTGGCGGACCGCCTGGAGCTGACGGCGAGCGCGGTTCGCGTCCACATGAGGGCACTGGAGCAGCTGGGCCTGGTGAGGCACGCCGGACTGGCGCGCGGGCTCAACCGTCCAGCCGCCATCTACGGGCTCGCGCCAGGCGTGGACGTGCTCCTGTGCGGCGCCTACGTACCCTTTGTCGCGAACCTCCTCCAGGCCATTGGCGAGGAGCGCTCGGCCACGGAAGTCGCGGCGCTCATGCACCGCGCTGGACGACGACTGGCGATGAGCTACGCGCCGCCACCGGGGACGCTCCGCCAGCGCGCCGAGGCGGTCTCGGGCATTCTCAACGGCCTCGGCGCCCTCACCCAGGTCGAGGCTGTACCGGGACGGCTCGCCCTCCGGGGATTCGACTGCCCGCTCGCCGCTGCGGTGCAGGACAGCCCGGCCGTGTGCGGCGCCATGGAGAGCTTCGTGGCCGAGCTGGTCCGGGCGCCCGTCCATGAGTGCTGCGATCGCAGCGAGCGCCCGCGCTGCTGCTTCGAGATCCTCCCGACGGTCACGAGCGAGCGAGCGATGCGGAAGAGCCCGAGGTGACCAGTCGCGCGACGAGCGGCGCTTCGGCGCACGTCCGGCCGGAGCAGCGCTACGCCTGGTGCGGCGCCTCGCTCCTGGTCACCACGCTTCGCGGCGAGTGCGACGAGTCCGAGCCGCTCAGCGGCTACTATTTCCGCGAGGCCCGCCACCTTCGGACGCTTCGACTCCGCGTCAACGGCACCGCGCCGTGGACGTGCGCCGACGGGACCTCGTCACACGACGAGCTGAGCGTCGTCCAGGTGTATCCGGAGCTGACGGAATTCGGCGGTGGCGGCACCGACGTCTCGGATGACACCACGTGGTGCGACCGCTTCGGCGTCCCGCA
>DATANT010000226.1:0-2628 GCA_036266115.1 Gemmatimonadaceae bacterium
TGGAGTGGACGGGCAACTGCACGGACCGCTCGGGCACCTGGCTCGGCGACCGTGGCTGCGAGTGGCTGGGCGGCACCTGGGCCATCGGCTGCGCGGTGCTCGAGGCGGCCCGCAAGCTCGCTGATGGCGTCCCGCTGCCAAGCTACCCGCCGCCGGGTGGTAGCGGGGGCGGATACAAGATCACCTCACCGCCCGAGCCCACCTGACCGCCCATGACTCCGCAGCGCAGCAGAGCGCCCGGACTCCGCGCCGGCCTCGCCCTCATCGCGATGCTCGCCATCGCCACCCCATTCCTGGCTCACGAGCGCGCAACCCGCCGCTCCGCCGCGCTGCGGACGTACGCCCCACCACCCCTCCGGCCCCGCCTCGCCTGGACCCCGCTCCGTGACGCGGAGCTGGGCGACATCGAGGACTTCACCCGGGTCGGAGACCACCTGTACCTGCTCGACCGCCAGCTCCGCCAGATCGTCGTGCTCCGGCCCGACTCCGGCGGCTGGCGCGGGGAGCGCACGTTCGGCCGCCCGGGCGACGGCCCGGGCGAGCTGCGGCGCCCGGCCGCGATCACCGCACTCCCGGCCGGCGCGGGCATCGCCATCCTCGAAGCGGACGGCCGCGTCACCCGATTCTCCCCACTGGGCACGGTGCTCGGGGTCGACCGCTGGAGCATGCCCTGCGTGGCGTTCGAGCCCGCACTCGCCTTCGGCCCCGGCCACCGCCGCTTCCTCGCCGCCAACTGCCACCCCACCGGCGGCGCGGACCGCGACACGATCCACGCCCGGCTGTTCACCTCGAGCAACGCCGGCGCGTCGTTCCACGAGATCGCCCGCGCACCGCGCATGGCGACGGACCTGAGCTGGGGCACGACGTTCAGCACGGAGCACCTGCTCAGCGACGCGGAAGACAGCCTCCTGTTCTCCACGGGCCTGGACGGCTGCGCGGTGACCCTGCGCAAGACGGCGGACTCGTCCCCGCTCCCTGCAACCTCCCGCTGCACCCTGGCCGACACCCGCTTCTCGGCACCTCCCCCCGCCGCGTTCGCCGCCGAACGCCGGCAAGCACGCCGCCGCGGCGGACCACGCGCCGCCCCGGCCTTCGACTGGCCCGACACCCTCCCGGCCTTCCTCGGCGCCGCCTCCGCGGCAGACACCACCTGGCTGGTCCGCCCGGTGAGCGGCGACACGGTCGTCGTGGTCCCCGCGGGCGGGTTCCACGAGCGCACGATCGGCCTGGTCGCTCCACTCGACGGCTTCGTGGCCTGCACCCGCGGCGCCTGCCTCTGGATCGACAACGAGCGGAGCCGCATCGCCGTCTTCGCCCCAGCCCACCTCCCATGACGAACGCCGATCGCGCCCTGGCCGTCGCCCTCCTCCGACGTGACTGGCACTGGCGGACCTCCGTGCCGCTGCTCGCCGGCTCGGCCGCGCTGGCCTCGCTGTGCACCCGCGCCGCCACGGGCACCACGGCCGGCTCGGCCCCCGCCAACTCCGACGGCTCCATCCTCTCCCCCACCACCGACGCCCTCCTCCCCTGGCTCGGCGCCCACCTCGGGGCGCTCGGCGCCATCACCGCGGTGCTGCTGGTGATCCACCGCCTGGCGAGCGACGCCGAGGACGACTGGCTGCCCACCCTCGTGGCCGGCGGCGCCAGCCGCACCACCTACCTGGGAACCACCACCGGCAGTGCGGTCGCGCTGGTGCTCGCGGCACTGTTCACCGGCACCGCGGCCGCCATCGGCTCGGGCGAGCCCGGCACCACCGCCATCCACCGCCTCCCCGGCGCCATCGCGCTCATCTCGGCATGCTCCGCCTACGGCTCGGCGGTCGCCGTCCTCGCGCGAGGCCACGGTCGCTCCCTCATCCTCGCCACTCTGGCCTTCACCCTCCCACTCGGCATCCTGGTCGGCACGTACCTACGGCTCGGCACCTGGCCACCCTGGTGGGCCACCCGCCTGCTGGGCATCCACCTCCCGCTCGTCACGCTGCGCGGGGATCTGGCCGCCGTCAGCTACCAGGCGGCGTACGTCGCCGTCGTCACCGGCCTCCTGCTGCCATTGGCCGAACGGCGCGTGGCGCGCGAGCGATGAGCGCGGGAATGAGTGGCGAGGCGAACGGCCGGTGCGGACCCGCGCCCCGCGCCTCCCGTCACGCGGATCTGGTGGTGGCGCACGGCGCGCTCTCGCGCTCGGGCCGTCGCGTGCTCCACCCCGGAGAGCTGCGGCTCCCGGCGGGAAGCATCGTGGCGCTCGTGGGCGCCAACGGCGCCGGCAAGAGTACGCTCCTGGCCGCGATGGCCGGCGTCGCGCCCGACAACGTGGGTGCGGTCGGCAGCACCGTCGGTGGCACCGCCGTCGGCGCGCTGGCCTACCTCCCGCAGCGGGCGGCGCTGCCGCCGTGGCTCACCGTCGCGCAGTACGCGCTTGCCGTGGGCGTAGCACCCGCCCGGCTCGTGGCCGATCTGACCGACGTCGGCCTCGAGTCCCTGCTGGCACGCCCGGTGCGCGCCCTGAGCGGCGGAGAGCGGCAGCTCGTCGCCGCGGCCCTCGTCCTGGCCCGCGACCTGCCCGTCGCCCTGCTCGACGAGCCCTTCACCGCGCTCGACATCCGCCGCCGCGAGCGGCTCGCCATCCGG
>DATANT010000227.1:0-2939 GCA_036266115.1 Gemmatimonadaceae bacterium
GTGGTGGCCACGGACATCTTCCGCGACCGCGTGACGCTGCGCAACGCGGAGGGCGACGTGCGCGTGGTGGCGCTGGCGGACCTCAAGCGCGAGCTGAGCGAGACGCCGCCCGAGATGGCAGCCGCGTCGGACGACGCCGCGCCCGGCGCCGCCGCCCCCGGCGCCGCCGCGCTGGTCACCCTCGCGCGGCGCGCCACGCCGGCGGCGGCCACCGCCCCCGTCGCGGCCGCGGAGCCGCCGGCGCCCGCCGAGGATGCCGCCGTCGCCGTCGTGCCGCCGGGGGCCGGCGGAGGCGAGGCGAGCGAGAGCGCCGATCGCGCCGGGAGCGGCGAGGGCGCCGCGAGCGATCAGGCTGGAAGCGAGGAGCGCCGCCGCCGCCGGCGCGGACGGCGCGGCGGACGTCGCGGCCGCGGCGGCCAGGCCGGCACGGAGCCGGATGCCGGGCAGGCTGGAATCATTGGTGATGCGTCCCTGGAGACCGATTCGTGAGCAGGTTCTATCTCACCACCGCCATCGACTACGCGAACGGCGACCCGCACCTCGGCCACGCCTTCGAGAAGATCGGCGCCGACGCCATCGCCCGCTATCACCGCCAGCGCGGTGACGACGTGCAGTTCCTGATCGGGATGGACGAGCACGGCCAGAAGGTGGCGCAGGCCGCCGCCGCTGGAGGCGTCACGCCGCAGGAGTTCGTGGACGAGGTCGCGGAGACGTTCCAGCGCATGTGGGCACGGCTCGGCATCTCGTACGACCAGTTCATGCGCACCACCGCCCCGGCGCACAAGCACGGCGTGCGCGCGCTCATCGAGCGCATCCACCAGCGCAACCCGGACGACTTCTACGAGAAGGCGTACGAGGGGTGGTACTGCGTGGGGTGCGAGCTGTTCAAGCGCGACGACGAGATCGTGGACGGCAAGTGCGCGCTACACCCCACGCGCACCCTCGAGTGGACCGAGGAGCGGAACTGGTTCTTCCGGCTCACGCGCTATCAGGACTTCGTGCGACGGCTGCTCGTGGAGCGCCCGGACTACCTGCAGCCCGAGTCGCGGCGCAACGAGATCCTCGCGCTGCTCGACCAGGGGCTGGAGGACATCTCGGTCACGCGAGCCCGCCTCAGCTGGGCCATCCCCTTTCCGCTGCGCACCAGCACCGGCGAGGAGCAGGGCACCTGGGTGTGGTTCGACGCGCTGCCCAACTATCTCACCGCCACCGGCTATCCCGAGCCCGGCTACGAGGAGCGCTGGCCGGCGCAGCTGCACGTGATCGGCAAGGACATCACCCGGCTGCACACCGTCATCTGGCCGGCCATGCTCGAGGCGGCCGGGCTCGCCCTTCCCGAGCGCGTGTGGGCGCACGGCTTCGTGCTGCTGGGCGGCGAGCGGTTCAGCAAGTCGGCCGGCGTGCGGCTGGACCTGGGCGAGGCCATCGACCGGTACGGGCCCGACGCGTTCCGCTACTTCCTGCTCCGTGAGGTGCCATTCGACGCCGACGGCAGCTTCTCGTGGGAGCGGTTCGAGGACCGGTACACGGCGGACCTCGCCAACGCGTTCGGCAACCTGGCCAGCCGCACCATCGCCATGCTCGAGAAGTACTGCGACGGCGTGGTGCCCGCCGGCGCGCCCAACGCGGTGGATGCCGCCGATGTGGCCGACCTGCTGGAGTATCACACCGCCATGGATGGCACGCGCGGCTACCTGCCCCATGAGGCGCTCCAGCGCCTCTGGCGGTCCGTGGCGCGCGCCAACGAGTACGTGCAGCTACAGCAGCCGTGGGCGTTGGCCAAGGACCCGGCGGCGCGCGAGACGCTGGAGCACGTGCTGGCCTCGCTGGTGCGCCAGCTGGCCCGCCATGCGGTCTACCTCGCCCCGTTCATGCCCACGAAGGCCGCGGAGCTCTGGCGCCGCCTGGGCGCGCCGGGCGACGTCACCACCACGCGCTTCGCCGACGTGGACGCGGTGGATCCCACCGGCTGGCGCGTGAGCAAGGGCGAGCCGCTCTTCCCGCGTCCCGAGGCTCAGGCGCCAGCCAGCGCCTGAGCGCGGGCGGCTGAGCCGGGCGGAGCGCCGCCGCGCGTCACTTCGAGCCTGGGGGCTCGCCGGGCCCGGGACGCTGGCCGGTCGCGCCCTTGCCGTCGCTGCCGAAGGCTACGGCGACGAGCGCCACCGCCGCCACCAGCCCACCGGCGATCAGCCCGCTCCGCGCGCCCGACACCTGCTCGCGCTGCACCTGCGCGATGGCGGACTGCGGCAGCGTGACCGGCTCTCCCAGCCATCCCTCCTCCACGCCGTTCTCCCGGAGCACCATCTCCACGTTCAGCACCACGGCGCTGTCCGTGCGCTGCGTCACGCGCCCGTCCACGCCGCGGGCGCGCGGACCCAGCACCGCCGCCAGATCGAGCCGCCCCCGGTCGGTGAGCTCCACGCGCACGGAGGTGCCGGGCGTGAGCTCGGTGACCGGCATGACCGTATAGGAATGGCACCCGCTGGCCACGGTGAGGGTGGCCAGCGCGAGGGCGCCGGTCCGCCGGCGCCAGGAGGTCACCGCATTCGGTCCGTACGATGCATGGGTCATGGCCTGAGAACCTCGGGTGAATGCGCATGGAGCCCGCGCGAAAGTGCGCGCGGGCTCCATTGCCGAGCCGGCAGGAGCGGCTCGATGTGGGCGGCGCGTGTGACTATTGCCCCAGGCACGCGCTCCCGAACGGGTCCGTCGCGTTGGGCGGATCGTTCGCGTTCCGTGCCGGCTGCTGGTCCGCCGGCGGAATGGAGCTGTTCGTCTGCCGCTCGGTGGTGTCGTAAAAGAGGCGCGCGGTGATCACCCGCCCCGCCACCAGCGGCTCCAGATTGGGATAGCACGTTCGCTTGTAGTCGTTCCATCCCTCGTTGGTCTGGAACGTGGCGATGTACTTCTCGGTGAGGATCTCCTGCAGGAGCGCCGGC
>DATANT010000228.1:0-2054 GCA_036266115.1 Gemmatimonadaceae bacterium
TCCGTACTGAACATACTGAACATCGACCGCGACCCGCAACCCTCGCGACGCCCGCTGCCGGCGCCGCGGCCGCGCCGCCCCCCCGGCGGGTCCTTTGGGCCGGCGCCCACCGTGGCTAGGTTTGGGGTAGACTCTCACCCACTGCTTGCCATGACGAAGACGGCCACATTCGAGACCAACAAGGGCACCATCGTCGCCGAGCTGTACGACGCCGACGCGCCCAAGACGGTAGAGAACTTCGAGAAGCTCGCCAACGAGGGCTTCTACGACGGCGTGAAGTTCCACCGCGTGATCCCCGACTTCGTGGTGCAGGGCGGCGACCCGCTCTCGCGGGACCTGCCCGAGGGCGACCGCCGCATCGGCACCGGGGGCCCGGGCTACATGATCCCCGACGAGCTCAAGGGCAACCCGCGCCGGCACGAGGTGGGGGCGCTCTCCATGGCGCACGCCGGCCCCAATACGGGCGGCAGCCAGTTCTTCATGGTGCTCAGCGAGGCCAACACCCGTCACCTGAACGGCGTGCACACGGTCTTCGGCAAGGTGACCGAGGGGCTCGACGTGATGAAATCCATCAGCCCCAACGACGTCATGACCACCGTGCGCGTCGCCTGACCGCGGCCCGCTCCCCTCACCACGACCATCCTCACATCATGGCCCTGCATACGAAGGACAAGGCGGCCGGCCTCACCGGCCTGATCGTCGGCGCCATCGCCATCTTCGCCATCCTGATCACCGTCATCGAGCTCACGAACAAGAAGTTCGAAGGGCACGGCGCGACCGCGGCGGAAGCCACGAAGTAGACGTCGACCGCTCGACGCACGAAGGGCGCGCGAGACCAACCGTGGTCTCGCGCGCCCTTCGTGCGTTGACGCCGGTCACACCCGTCCCGTCGGGCCACTACTCGCTCGGCGCTCGCCTCACCGGCTCGCTGACGAATGCTGGCGGGGTCCGCCGGCGGCGGCGCGAACCAGCGGCCGGAGGGCCCGCGCCAGGGACCGGGCCGCCCGGCGTAACTCCGGGCCGTCGAACCCGGCGTAGCCGAGCATCAGCGCCTCCGGGGCGTCGGGCCGAGGCTCGGCATAGTAGCGCGCGAGGCTCAGGCAATCGACGCCGGCGTGGCGCGCCGCGCCGGCCGCTGCGTCCGCGGAGACGCCCGGCGGGAGCCACGCGATCAGTTGCAGCCCACCCTGGTCGGGCGCGAGCCGCACCAGGCCCGCCAGCTCCTCGCCGGCCGCCGCCAGTAGGGCGCCCTGCCGCTCGGCGTAGATGGCGCGCGTGCGGCGGAGATGACGGGCGAAATGCCCGCTCTCCATGAAGTCCGCGACGATCGCCTGATCCACGAGCGGGGAGTGGCGGTCCACCAGGGCGCGCGCGCCCGCGATCGCATCCACGAGCGAATGCGGCACCACCAGATACCCGAGCCGTAGCGCCGGGAACAGTGTCTTGCTGAACGTCCCGAGGTAGAGCACGCGCTCGTTCGCCTCGGCCAGCCCCTGGAGGGCCGGCAGCGGGTGGCCGGAGTAGCGATACTCGCTGTCGTAGTCGTCCTCCAGAATCCATGCCCCACGTTCGCGCGCCCATTCCAGCAGCGCGAGCCGACGACCGACGCTCATGACCATCCCGAGTGGTGCCTGGTGTGCCGGCGTCACGAAGACGAGACGAGCGTCGGCGGCGCGAAGGCGGCCGGCCGCCACGTCCAGCCCGTCGCGATCCACCGGCACCGGCACCACCCGCACACCCGCGTCGAGCAGCGCCCGACGGGCGTCGGGGTAGCCCGGCTCCTCCATCCAGGCGGCTTCACCGGGATCCAGGCATACCCGGGCGGCAAGATGGACCCCCTGCTGCGCCCCGGCGACGATGACGACCTGCTCCGCCTCGCAGCGCACGCCCCGGCTCACGCCGAGATAGTGCGCGACCGCCTCGCGCAGCGGAGGGTAGCCGCGGGGGTCCGCCTCCGTGAACAGCAGGCGCGACGACCGCCGGTAGTGCCGGGATGCCAGCCGGGCCCAGAGATCCAGAGGGAATACGTCGAGCGCCGGAACGCCAGGACGGAA
>DATANT010000229.1:0-3154 GCA_036266115.1 Gemmatimonadaceae bacterium
GGCCTCCCAGTGCAGGCAACTAGCAAGCAGGATCGTCGCTGTCGGAAGCATGGCAGTCCCGGATGCGTATAGCTGGCTAACGCCAGTTAGACAGTTCTGCCGAATACCCCCACGTTGCGCCCCTCACCGCCTAATACGCAAGAGGTCGCTGGCGACCACCGCGCCCAGGTTGGTACGGCCGCGCATGTTGCACCACGCCCCTACGCCTCGCTCCGCGCAACAATCCTGCATTGCGCGCGGCCTAGCACGCATCGCCATCGAAGCAGCCTGAAGGACTGCTACCGACCCGCTGTGACGTCGCTTGCGCACATCGCATAGACCGGAGGCGAGGAAGCCGCGGCATCTCTGCCGAGCGATACCGCAGAGTCGTACCGCTACTGGCGAAGGCGGCAGTGATCGACAGCAGTACCGGCGCGCGCGGATCGCGGCCCCCTCTCCAGGCTGCGGACCGGTCTCGCCGCAAGCACTCGGACGCCATGTTGCGACGGGGCGCTGTCTACCGAGGGCCCCCCTTGCTTGGACGGACGGCTTCCACCTGCGATGCCACCGCTGCGTGCGCCTGGGCGTCTTTACGGTAGGACCCGACCCTCACATCGACCCTCACCTCATGCAAAACGCCCCGCTTTCGCGGGGCGTCTGCTCAGGTCGTAAGTCGTTGTATTGCAACACAGTGGCCAGGGGCAGAATCGAACTGCCGACACGCGGATTTTCAGTCCGCTGCTCTACCAACTGAGCTACCTGGCCATTCCCGGGCGTGCCAACTGCCACGCCGCGCCAGCGTCCTGGCTGGCCGCTGAATTCTAATGACTGACACCGCCTTTGGAACCCCCGCCGGCGACCGCAACGCCATGGGCGACCGCACGCTGAGGTACCCGGCAGGCTCGGCGGCCACGAGGCCGGTCGGGCTCCCGACGGCCTCGCCCCTCACGTCCCCGCGTACCACTCGTACCCCTGATCACTCCAGTACCCGCCATTCCGCTCGGCCATGAACACCACGCGCGTGAGATACTTGGTGTTCTTGTAGCCCAGCTTCACTGGGGAGTGCAGGCGCGCCGGCGCGCCGTAGGCGGGTGGGAGGTAGCTGCCGTCCCGCGCGTACGCGATGAGCGTCTGCGGGTGGGTCGCGCTCTCGAGGTCCCAGCTCTCGTGGTAGTCCTCGTCGAACGACTGGAAGTCCACGTACTGCGCCGCGGGGCGCATCCCGGCCAGCCGCGCCAGCTCGCTCACGCGCACGCCGCGCCACGTGGCGACGGCGGTCCACCCCTCCACGCAGAAGTGGTCCACGCGCTGCTGGATGGACGGCAGACGCGCGAGCTGGTCGAGCGATAGCCGGAGCGGGCGCTCCACCAGCCCGCTCACCTCGAGTGACCACGGCCCGCGCCGCGCCGCGTCCCATACCGGCACCTGGGGGCTCACGTAGTACGCGGGGAAGGCGCGGCCGGCGGTCACGGCGGAGGCGGACGCGTGATCCATGGCGGTGTGCCGGAGCAGCCACCGCTCCACGGTCTCGTTGCGCCGCTCGGCATAGCGCAGCACGCGCTGCGCCGAGCGCGGGCCGTGCGAGTCGCAGGCGGCGAGGAGCGCCGCGGCGAGCGAGGCGGCGCCGCCGGCCAGGAAGCGGCGGCGGTCGAGCGTGGGCAGATCATGCGCTCGGTCCGCCGACTCCAGCCGATGGATGGCGCGGTCCACGAGCCACCGCGCGAGCTGGAGCTCTGCGCGCCCACTCATGGCGGCTCCATGCGCTCGCGTTGGGCGCGTGGCAAGAGATGATGGAACGGCCGTGCGTTCCGCGCCTCGGGAGACAGGCGGTCGCTGTAGCCGCCGGTGACCATGGAGCGGATGGAGTACGGGTCCACGCTGAACACGAAGAACACGTGGCCCACGACGAGCACCGCGAGGGCCACCATGCTCATGAAATGCCAGTAGCGCGCCCACACGTAGCCGCCGAACGTCGCCGTGAGCCAGCCGAGCGACACCGGCTTCCAGATGGCGAGGCCGGTGAGCACGATGATGGCGGCGATGGCGGGCATGGCGACGTACGCGAGCTTCTGCAGCGCGTTGTGCTTGCCCTGATGCGGATGGTCGCGGCGGAGGAACAGGTAGTACCGCGCCATCTCCCGCGCGTCGCGCAGGTCGCCGCGCCGCGGCGCGAGGTCGCGCCACTCCCCGTGCAGGTAGACGAAGCCGAGGTAGACGAGCGCGTTGACGACGAGCACCCACATCATGGCGAAGTGCCAGTTGCGGGCGCCGGCCAGCCAGCCGCCGAAGGTGAGCCAGCCCGGCGCCGGGTGGCCGGCGAACGGCCAGCAGCAGAACGCCTCGCCCTTGCGCGCGAACGCCGGATAGGCATTGAAGATGCGAAGTCCGCTGCCCGCCATCACGGCGAGCGCGACCACCGCGACCCAGTGCGTGAGCCGGACCACCCAGTGGTGGCGCGACGGCCGGGATGGGTGCGGAGTCACCGGTGGAGTCACCGATGGTTCGTCGCGCCCATCCATGGCCATGTCCTGCATGGCGCTCCCCTCCTCCCTGCTCCGCCGCTGGCGCCCGCCGGCGATCCCCGGTGCGGCCAGTGCGCCCGCGTCCCTACAAGCTGCGGACCGGGCGGCACGTTGGCCAGCACGACAGGAGCATGCGTTGCCCCGTGCCCGAACCCACGCGCCGGATGTTGCCGCTCACCCCGTGAGCCCGCGCACCGCGCCCAGCCGTGCGGGCTCCGGCGACGGGAAGGAACTGGGCAGGTGCAGCAGCGAGTCGGCCACCTGATACGACCGGTCGAAGGCCAGCGCGCGGCGGCGCGCCGCGGCCTGCCCGTAGGCGAAGTCGGTCACGCGCTGCTCCAGCAGGCGGGTGAGATAGGGCGCGCCGCGGCTCCACACGGAATCGCTCACGGTCACGCCGGCCCGCGACAGCTCGGCACGCAGCTGGGCGCGCGCATCGGCGGGAAGCCGGAACGTGGCTTCCGGCGCGCTCGCCACCTCCCGCCCCAGCCGCACGGCGATGCGCGCCAGCGCCGGCGTCACGCGTGCCCCTTCCCGCGCCAGCGCGAGCGCCAGCGCGCGCTCGGCGCCCTGCAGGGTGTCTGGGGTGAGCACGACGTCGGGCGTGATCCCACCGCCGCCCAGCAGCACGCGGCCGCCAGCGCTCCGGAAGC
>DATANT010000230.1:0-13543 GCA_036266115.1 Gemmatimonadaceae bacterium
GAGACCCTTGGCGCACGAACTGGCGGAATTCGGTGCCGTGCCGCGCGTAGGCGGTGCGCCGGAGGTCACGCCTCACGCGGCCGTCCGCCCGGACGCCCGGTGCCCGCACGGCGAACGCGCGCGCGACGCACTACACGCGCCGCACGACTCCGCGCACGATTCCCTCCACCCGCCGCGACGGGTCGAAGCTCTCCGCGGCCACCGCCCGCATCTCCTCCGCGGTCACCGCCCGCACGCTCGCCTCGTAGCTCTCCAGCTCGCCCAACCCGGTCCCCCGTAGCCACGCATCCACCAGCTCCCCCAGCACCGCGGCCCCGCTCTGTCGGGAGATCGCGTGCGTGCCCACGGCATACGTCCGCGCGCGGTCCAGCTCCTCGGCCGTCACCGGCTCCTCCCGCAGGCGCCGGAACTCCGCCAGCAGCGCCTCCCGCGCCTCGTCCTCCTGCTCCGGGCCCGTGGCGATGTACGCCACGAACATCCCGCCCTGCACCCGCTCGCTCGAGTGCGCGTGCACCGTGTAGGCGAGCGACCGCCTATCCCGCAGCTCCTCGAAGAAGCGCCCACCCAACCCGCTCGCCACCCCCGCGATCAGCTCGGCCGCGAACCGGTGCTCGTCGCGCCGACCCGGTGACGGGAACGCCAGCACCAGCGCGGTCTGCGCCTTGTCGCGCGGGGTGGCGCTCACCCTCACCTCCGTGGGCCACACCGGCGGCTCGACGGCCGCGTGCGCGGCGGGCCGCAGGTGCCCGAAGCAGCGGCAGAGCAGCGCCGCGGCCCTGTCGGGATCCACGTCCCCCACCAGTGCGAGCACGCCGTCGCCGTGCAGCACCTGCGCCTCGTGCCACGCCCGCACGTCGCCGGCCGTGGCCGCGGTCAGCGACTCCTCGGTGCCGCCCACCGCCACGCCGTACGGATGCCCGGCGTACGCCGCCTCCACCGCCAGCCGCATGGGGTAGCGGTACATGTCGTCGCGCAGCGCCTCCACGTCGCTCACCGCCACCTGCCGCTCGGTCTCGAACGCGGCGTCGGGGATGGTGGGCCGCTGCGAGACGTCGGCGAGCAGCTCGATGGCCGCCGCCAGCGAGAGGGTGGGCACGCTCATGCTCCACCCGAAGGTGTCGCCGTTGGCCGCGCCCCCGAGCGTGGCGCCGAGCATCTCGGCGTCCTCGGCGATCTGCGCGGCGGTGCGGGCGCGGGTGCCCTTGAGCGCCGAGCGGGTGAGCAGCTTGGTGATGCCCGCGGTCGGCGCCGACTCGTCGATCGCGCCGCCCCGCAGGTACAGTCCGAAGTGCACGATGGGCGCGCCCGGCTTCCGGCGCACGAGGATGGGCACCCCGTGCAGCGACCGGTAGACGCGCACGCCGCCTTCCTCGCGCTCCAGCACCGGCGTGGGCGGCGCGAGCGGTCCCGGCCCCGCCTGGCGCGGCGGCACCGGCGCGAGCGGCTCCACCGCCCCACCGCTCAGCAGCCCGCGCATCGTGCGCGGCGAGTCCGCCACCCGCTCGCTGGCGCGTGGACGGTAGACCACCACCGCGGCGCGGTCGGGATGCACGTAGCGTCGCACGGCGTCCGTCACCTGCGCCGGCGTCGCCGTGAGCAGCCGCTCCAGATAGCGGTCACCCAACCGCCAGTCGCCCAGCGCCTCCCATTCCGCCAGATAGTGCGCCTGGCCGTCCATGCTCTCCAGGCGGCGAAGCCAGCGCGCCTCGAACAGGCGCCGTGCACGCTCCACCTCCCCATGTCCCACGCCCTCGTCGCGCACCGCGGCCAGCTGATCCCACGCGTGGCGCCCGGCGGCCGCGGCGTGCTCGGGCTCCGTCTCCAGGTGCAGCACGAACACGCCAAGCTCGGTGGGCGTGTAGTCGTACGCGCTCACGCTGGACGCGAGCCCCCGCTCGCGGACGGCCCGATAGAGGCGCGACGCCCGGCCGCCGCCCAGCGCCACGGCGGCGATGTCGAGCAGCGGCGTGTCCGCGTGCAACGTGCCCGGCGTGCGCCATCCCATCACCATCTGCGTGTGGGCCACGTCGCCACACAGCTCCTCGTAGCGGAAGTCGCCGTGCGGGTGCTCGGAGGGGCCGGGGACGCGCACGGGCACGCCGTCGGGCAGCGATCCGTAGAGCGTCTCCACCTGCCGCAGCACCCGGTCGGGGCTCACGTCGCCCACGATGCTCAGGATGGTGTTGGACGGGCGGTAGAAGTTGCGATAGAAGGCCATCAGCGCGTCGCGCGTGAGCGCGCGCAGCCCGTCCTCGTGCCCGATGCGCCAGCGGCGGATGCGATGCCGGTCGTGCAGCAGCGCGTACATCGTCTCGGTGGCCACGGCCACCGGGTTGTCGGACTTCCGCTTCGCTTCCTGGATGATGACCTCGAGCTCCCTGCGCAGCTCGTCGGCGTCGATCACCGAGTTGGCGTAGGCGTCGGCCTGGATCTCGAGCCCCTGCGCGAAGCCGCTGGTGGGCAGCACCGCGTAGTAGCTGGTGTGGTCGTAGATGGTGTGCGCGTTCAGGTAGCCGCCGCTCGCCTTGGTCTGGCGCGCGACCTCGCCCACGCCGCGGGTGGGCGTGCCCTTGAAGAACATGTGCTCCAGCACGTGCGCGATGCCGGCGACGTCGTCCGTCTCGTCGAAGTAGCCGGCCTTCACGTAGGTGACCACGGCGGCCGCCGGCGCCGACGAGTCCTGGCTCACGAGCACCGTGAGGCCGTTGGCGAGCACGGTGCGGTGCACGCCGGCGGTCGCGAGGGCGGCGAGCTGCGGGGAGATGAGGGAGGACGGCATGGCGGAATATGAGTGCGGCGGGCGGCCGCCCGTACGGCCGCCGCCCGACCGTACGCGCGTCGATCAGATCAGTTGGTACGCCCTGGTGCAGACATCGCGCCGGCCGGCTGGCCGGGGGCGGGCGAGAGGCAGTTGCTCCACGGCCCCTCGCCGGCGCGCCGCAGGAACCGCTCGCCGTCCGCCGGGCGGCCCATGCGCGCGAGCGTGCAGCCCAGATAGCCCAGCGAGATGGAGTCCGCCGGATTCACCTGGATGGCGCGCACGTAGAAGTTGCGCGCCAGCGGATAGTTGGCCGTGGCGAACATGAGCGAGCCCATCTCGCGCAGGGCCAGCGGGCTGGCCGGGTCCAGCCGGATGGCGGTGGCCAGCTCCTGATTGGCCACCGAGAACTCGCCCTGCTCGCGCGCGATGCGCCCCAGGTACACGTGCGGCAGCGGATTCTCCGGCTCCGCCTTGGCCGCCTGCACGAACGCCATCCGGGCGGCGTTGCGATCGCCGTTCGCGTACAGCCGCTCGCCCTCGGCCAGCGTGCCGCCGCCGCGGTTGCCCACGAGCCAGTAGCCCAGCAGGGCCACCGCGGCCAGCAGGATCACGCCGAGCGCGATCACGAGCCACGACGGCGGCCCACGACGCGACGTGGCAGCCGCCACCGGCGGCGCCCCGGCGCGGGCCGAACCGACCGGGGCGGTGCTGGCGGCGACGGCCGGCGCGGCGGATGTCCGCGCGGCGGATTCGTCGGCGAGCAGCAGCGTCTTCTCGATCTCCGCGAAGCCGCGACGCGCCGCCTCCACGTCGAACCCCTGTGGCTGGTAGTCCGGCAGTTCGGCCCGGCTGCGCGCCGCCTGGAAGTCCACCAGTGCGTGCGCCTGCTCCAGGGTGAGGAGCCCCTGCACGCTCAGCGCCCGGATGAGCGCGGGCCCACCCAGCGTGCTGCCGCCCAGCAGGGAGCGAAGCGCGACCTCCGTGTGCGTCCACGCGTCCACCAGGTCGCGCGAGAGCTCCTCGGCGGGCTGGTCGGCGCGCAGCCGGAGCACGGATGGCCGCGCGCGGTCCAGCGCGCCCATGGCCGCCCGCCGATTGGCGGCGCTCAACGCACGATCCGCAGCAGCCCGGCGTCCGCGCTCCCGCGGATGAAGCTCTCCGCGTCGTCCGTCGGAATCTTCTTGCCCGACCGGGTGAACACGCGGCGCGACTCCTCCTCCATGTAGTCCTGCAGCGAGCGCCCGGCGCTGGCGCGGTCCGCGTCGCGCAGCTTGCGCACGATGTCCGCCCACGAGCCATCCACCGGGTGGCCGGCCACGATCACCCGGTGCGCCTCGTCCTGCCACGGCGCCGGTGGGTCCTGGCGCTGCTGGGCGAGCCCGGTGAGCATCGCGCCGAACAGCTCCAGCTGACTCCGCCCGTCATTCCCGTCGGCCTCGTTGAACTGCTGCTCGATCTCGGCCAGCATCTCGTCGATGTCGTCGGGCGTGCCGGCCAGCTCCGTCAGTCGCGCGTCCCACGGCTTGAGCTCGGAGTCGTCGTCCTTGAGGCGATAGATGGTCTTCTTGAGCTCCATCAGCCGCCAGATGCCCAGCTCGTCCCAGTGATCCTCGGGCGACGTACGATCCAGATGATAGAGCGCGGCCTCGTGCTCCCCGCGATCGTACAGGATGTTCGCGAGGTAGATGCGTGCCTCCGAGTTGTCGGCGTCCAGCTGCAGCGCGCGGCGCAGCGAGGCGATGGCGGCGTCGTCCTCGCCCATGCGATGCTCCACGTAGGCGGCCAGCGCGATCGCCTCGCCGCTATCCGGGGCCTGCTGCAGCACCACGTCGAAGAACCGGCGCGCCTCCTCCAGCAGGTCGTCGCGGAACAGCGCGCGGCCCACCTGAAGCATCAGGTCCAGATCGTCCTGGTAGCCGAGCTCCAGGATGCGGTGAAATGCCTTGAGTGCCGCATCCTGCTGCCCGAAGCGCAGCAGCGTCTCGCCGAATCCGGCCAGCGCGTCCTCATGCTCCGCATCGAGCACCAGCGCCTCCTCGAAGCTGCGCCGAGCCCACGCGAACTCCTCGCGGGCCAGTCGGGCATACCCGACGCCGACGTGCAGCTCCACCGAATGGGGGTAGAGCGCCAGACCATCGCGGAGCACGTCGAGCGCTTCGTCGAACTGCCCCTCGTTGTACAAACGATGGGCGCGCTCGTCGTACTCTTCGGAGCTCAGGAAGGGGGTGGGCATCTCTCGACGGACTCCTGCGTGTAGAGGGTATGCCTATTGTACCACGTCGGCAGCCGCGGGTTCAATGTCCGGCCGACTTCGCCAGAATTTCCGCCCGCGCTACACGTTACCGGGCAAGCCGCGCGCCCGACAGAGTCGCCCGATCCACCCCGCCACGGGGCGGCCGCTCCGAGCTACGACGACGCAGCCGCCGGCGCCGGCACCGGCCGTTCCGCCGGCTCCAGCGGCTCCGCGGCGGCCAGCGCGACGGCGATCCGGCCGGCCAGCGAGGCGTTGGCCTCGAGCAGCGCGAGGTTGGCGGCCAGCGAGCGGCCGCCGGTGGCGCGCTCCACGGCGGCCAGCAGGAACGGCGTCACCGCCGCCCCCCGCACACCGTCCCGCCGCGCCGCCTCGCGCGCCTCGGCCACGGCGGCCTGCACCACCGCGGCGTCCAGCGCCACCGCCGCCGGCGGCGGCTGCACCACCAGCATCCCGCCCGGCCGGCCCAGCCGCCGGTGGAAGCGCCAGGCGCGGACGATCTCGGCCACGCTGTCGGCCCGCGCCGGCACCCGCAGCCCGGTGCCGACGGTGAAGAAGCCGGGCAGCTCGTCGGTCCCGTACCCCACTACCGGAACGCCGAGCGTCTCCAGCCGCTCCAGGGTGGCCGGGAGATCGAGGATGCTCTTGGCGCCGGCGCACACCACGAGCACCGGCGAGCGCGCCAGCTCCAGCAGGTCCGCGGACTCGTCGAAGGGCGGCTCGTGGTGCACCCCGCCAATGCCCCCGGTGGCGAACACGGGGATGCCGGCGAGCGTGGCCAGGGCGAGCGTCGCGGCCACCGTGGTGGCGCCATCCGCGTGGCGCGCCATGGCCCAGGCGAGGTCGCGCGCCGAGACCTTCCGCACGCCCTCCCGGGCGAGGAAGCGGGCCAGCTCGGGCTCGGTGAGCCCGAAGGTGGGCACCCCGTGCACCACGGCGCTGATGGCGGGCTCGGCACCCGCACCCCGCACCGCCGCGGTCATCCGCTCCGCAGCTTCCGCATTGGCCGGGATGGGGAGGCCCTGGGCGAGCACGGAGCTTTCCAGCGCCACCACCGGAGCGCCGGCGCCGATGGGCGGGAGCATGCGGAGCAGCGACACGACCGGCGTCAACTCCCCACCGGCTCGGCCACCAGCAGCAGCCGGTCCGGCGCCGGGCCGATGAAGCGGATGGGCCAGCAGGTGGTGAGGGTGAGGGTGGCGGTGGGGGTGTCGTAGAGGACCGGGCGCCCGGCGCCGACGATCCGCCGCCCGGTGATGCGCCAGGTGCGGTGCCCCTGGGGCGTGAAGGTCCGCACCGTGTCGCCCACGGCGAGCTGACCGAGCCGGTGGAAGTGCCGGTCGCGGTGGGCGGAGATCACCGAGTTGCCGGTGGCGCCGGGCATCGGCGTGCCGGGCATGTGACCGGGGGCCGCGTTGAGCACCGTGGCCTCCACGCCCTCCAGGATCACCTCGTCCAGCCCGATGCGCGGGATCACCACCCGCGCCACCGGCGTGCCCGGCGCCACCGGTCCCTGCGGACGCTCGGCGCGCGCCTGCGCGGACTCCACCGCCCACCGCGCCTCCATGGCCGCCCACTCGGCACGGGCCCGGTCGCGAGCCAGGGCGCCGTCGGCGTACCGCCACCCCACCGCGCCCAGCAGGCCGAGCCCGCCGAACAGCAGGATTGCGCCCGCGAGCCGGTGCACCGCGGGCGTCACCGGCTAGCGGCGCCGGCGCCGGAGCGCCAGGCCAGCGAGGGTCATGGCCGACCCCAGCACCCCGAGGAGCGGCAGCGGGGTGGCGGTGTCGGGAGCCGGCGCGCCGTCGCGGAGCACGGATCCGCCACTCACCGGGCCATCCGGCGGCGGGGCTTGCGGCTCGTCCGGGGTGAGGGGCAGCGGGGCCGTGACGCGCACGGTGGAATCGGCCACCGTCTCGTCGGCGGCGACCGGCGGCGCGACGGCCGCGGCGGTGTCGCTGCCCAGCGTCAGCGCGAGGGCCGCGGAATCCACCCAGGCCCGCAGGTCCATGCGCGTGGCCATCTGAGCCGAGTCCACCGGTGAGACCGGCACCGTGTCGCCATTGACCACCTGGACGGGGGCGGGCCGGGCCGGCGGCGGGACCACCGCCGCGAACTGCGCCGCGGCCGGTGCCGCGGCAGCGAGCAGCAATGCGGCGGCGAACGCGGCCGCAGTCGGGGGCATGGTGATTCGGCTCATTGCGTGGGCTCCGAGAGATGAGGCGTGAATAGCGCTCGGAAAGGCAGGAGCCGTGCCGTCACTCGCTGCGGGGCGCATCGTCCCGCCGCCACGCACGTACGATCGCCTCGCCCATTCGCGCCATCGTCACCTGCGGCTCGTTGTCCAGCACCCAGCGCGTGTCCTGGTTCTGCTTGGTGAGCACGCAGGCCACCACGCGGGCGGGGAGCCAGAAGAGCGAGCACTCCGTGCGCACCGAGTCGGTGGCGCCCGTCTTGTGCGCCGCGCGCACGCCGTTGGCGTAGCGCTGCAGCATCACGCCGTCCTCGTTGTGCTCCAGGATGTCGAGCATGGCGGAATCGGCCGCGGGGCTCACCGCCCGACCGAGCGCCAGCAGCTCGAACAGGCGCGCCATCTCGTTGGGCGTGGTGACGCCCAGGCCGTACTTCGCCGAGCTGTCCATGGCCACGCTCGAGCTGCGCAGGAAGCTCTTGGAATGCACCTTCGTGTTCCGCAGCCCCAGCGCCTCCATCTTGTCCCACACGCGGCGGATGATGATGCGGTCGAGCAGCAGGTTGGTGGCCGTGTTGTCGCTGATCGTGGTCATGAGCCACGCCGCGTCGCCCACCGTGATCTCGGCGCCGTCGTGCATGTACTGCAGCGATCCCGAGCCCGGTACCTTGTCGATCTTGAGCACCGTGAGCCGGTCGTCGAGCGAGAGATCGCCCTTGGCCACCAGGTCGAACACGGTGACGAGCACCGGCACCTTGATGAGGCTCGCCGTGGAGAAGGTCTCGTTGCCGCGGCGCTCCAGCCGCTCGCCGGTCTCCAGATTGTGCACGGTGTAGCCCACCACCCCGTGGTGCGCGTCCGCGAGCGAGTCCAGCGTGCGTCGCAGCGCGGCCGTGTCGGTTCGTGCCGTCACCACCGGCACCGCCGCCGCCGGCGCCTGCGCACCCGCGCAGGCCACGACGCCGATCGTGGCGCACGCTACGGCGACGGCGACGACGGGCTTGAAGGCCATTCGACCAGGGGCGAGGTGTGGAGCGATGCGCGGAGTGGTACACCCGGGGTGCTCCCGGGGTACGCCTCGCGCGCGGAGCGTTCAGGGTGCGTGCCGGGGCCGATCCCGATCACGCCTCCGAGTCGCTGAACAGATCGGCCTTGCGGGCCTCGACCAGCTCGCGATCGTGCGACGTGGGGTCGTACATCGCCAGGATCTTGATGGTCTCGCCCGGCCAGGCATCGAACTGCTTGCCCGTGCCCTTGTACACCTTGATCTCGTGCCCATCCTCGAAGCGGAGGATGACGAGGGGGTAGTCGGTGTTCTCGTACTGCTTTCGGATCTTCTTGGGCGCTGGAGGCATCGGCGGGTCTCCTGGGGAGTAGGATGGGCGAGGCGAACGAGAAGGATAACGGGTCCGGCGGTGCTCAGGTGACGGTGGCGCGATGGTGCTCGAAGGTACGCCATCCACCGGTCTCGAGAGCCTCGGCCATGGTCGCGACCGCGAGCTCGAGCTCGTCGTCGGTGGTGAAGAAGTGCGGGGCGACGCGGATGCCGGCGCCTGGCCGGTAGTCCACGACGATGTCCCTGGCCAGCAGATACTGCGCGACCTCGTACGCGTGGTCAACATCGAAGGCCACGGTGCCACCCCGACAGCTGGCGTCCCGAACGGCGCGCACGGGGTAGCCGCGGGCGTCGGCGAGCTCGATCAGCCGCGTCGTCTGACGTACGCTCTTGGCCCGAATGGCGTTGACTCCCGCCTCGCGCAGCACGCGCGGCCCC
Organism: Gemmatimonadaceae bacterium; assembly: GCA_036266115.1. Classification (GTDB taxonomy): domain Bacteria; phylum Gemmatimonadota; class Gemmatimonadetes; order Gemmatimonadales; family Gemmatimonadaceae; genus DATANT01. The sequence continues at coordinate 8,978 of DATANT010000230.1, forward strand.
TCGATGGCGGCGTAGAGCGCCGGCACTGGCGGCGTGCCGCCCAGCCACCGCTCCGGGCCCTCGGCATGCTCCATGGTCGGCTCGAACGCGAACGGCGCGCGGTGCGCCTGCCACCCGGTCACCGCCGGCTCCAGCTCGCGCGAGAGCTCCGGGCGCACCCACAGGAAGCTCCCGCCCGGGCCGCCGCACAGCCACTTGAGCACCCCGCCGGTGTAGAAGTCGCAGTCCAGCGCGTGCACGTCCACCGGGATGACGCCCACCGCGTGGTAGCCGTCGAGCGCCACCAGCGCGCCCATCTGCCGCGCGCGTCGGACGACGGCCGCCGCATCCAGCACGTATGCCGAGCGAAAGAGCACGTGCGAGATGGCCACGAGGCGCGTGCGCTCGTCGATGGCGGCCAGCAGCTCGTCCAGGTCCACGGTGAGCCCATCGTGCGACGGCACGACCACGATGCGCGCCCCCAGCCGGGTAGCGAGCCGCTCGTAGACGTAGCGCACCGAGGGGAAGTCGAGCGCCGTGGTGACGATGGTGTCGCGCCCCTCGCCGTACGGCAGCGCCGAGACGATGGCGGCCTGCGCGGTGGAGACATTGGGCACCATGGCCACCTCCCCCGGCGCGGCGCCGAACAGTGGCGCGACCTCGTCGCCCACGGTGATCGGCATCTCCCACCATCCGCGCGCCCAGGCCCGCACGCCCCACTCGTCCCACGCGTCGGCATACTCCGCGAGCCGGTCGCGCGTGAGGCGCGGCATGGGGCCCAGGGAGTTGGAGACCAGGTACGTGGTGCGGCCGAGGATGGGAAAGCGCTCGCGGAAGCGAAGGAGGGGGTCGGGCATGGACGGGAGGGCGGGTGGAGTTGGCGGTGGCGTGAGGGAGTCGCGGTGGGCGCCGGGGAGGCGCGCTGCGGAGTGCGCGCCCGGGATGATGCCGGCGATGAGAGGGTGGTGGGCGGCTGGGCGGTGAGGGCTACCCTCGTGGTTGGGGGGGGACCCCCACGCCCTCCCCGCCCACCCGCACCCCACCGCCGCCCCCCGCCGTCCGCCCCTTTCGCCGCGTCAGCGCGAACAGCACCGACGCCGCCGCCAGCACCGCGGCCACCAGCCCGAACTCCGCCAGCGTCGCATTGCTCAGCAGCCAGAGGATCACCAGGCACGCCAGCACCGGCACCACCGCCCCGCCGGGCACGCGGAACGGCACGCCGCCCCCGGTGCGCACGTCGCGCCGGCGCAGCTCCCACGCCGCCACGCAGCACAGCAGGTAGAGCAGCAGCGTGCTCACGTTGGCGAGAATCGCCAGCCGCGCGAAGCTGCCCTGCACTGCCAACCCGCAGACGATGGCCGACTGCACCGCGATGGCCACGTATGGTGTGTGGTACGCGGGATGGATTCGCGCGAACGCCTGCGGCAGTATGCCGTCCCGCCCGAAGGCGTAGAGTGCGCGCGGCGTGGCGAGCGTCATCCCGCTCACGAAGCCGAACATCGAGATCACCGCGCCGCCCAGCAGCAGCAATGCCCCGCCCCGCCCCACCGCGGCCTCGGCGGCGGCGGCCAGCGGCGCCGCCGTGCTCGTGGCCAGCTCCGGGCCCAGGATCCCCTGCGCCACCACCTGGATGCCGATGTAGAGCAACGTCACGCCGATCATCGCCACGAACAGCGCCCGTGGCACCGTGCGCGCCGGATCCTTCACCTCCCCGCTCGGCACCAGCGCGCTCTCCACGCCGGCAAAGGCGAAGACGAGCAGCACGCACGTGCGCCCCAGGTCGGCCGACGACGGCATGTCGGCGATGTGCAGGTTGGCGCCGCTCACGAAGTACGCGCCCACCGCCACGAACAGGAGCAGCGGCACCAGCTTGGCCACCGTCACCACCTCGATGAGCCGGGTGCCGCGCCGCACGCCGCTCACGTTCACCGCGGCCAGCACCGCCATCAGCAGCACGAGCACCACGCCGCGCGGCACGGCGCCGGCCAACGCCGGCACCAGCGCCCCCACCGAGCCCGCGAACGCGCTGGCCACCGACGCGGTGGCGAAGCAGCCGAGGAGCCAGAGCAGCACGCCGGCCAGGAAGCCCACGTACGGCCCGAACACCGACTCCACGTACGCGTACGGCCCGCCGGTGAGCGACACCCGGCTGCCCGCCTCGGCGAAGCAGAGCACGATGAGCCCCATGGCCGCCGCGCAGATCACGTACGCCAGCGGTGCCGCCGCTCCCACGCCGAGCGCCACCACCGCCGGGAGCACGAAGATCCCGCCGCCGATGGTGACGTTGAAGATCGTGGCCGCCAGCGCGCGCGGGCCGAGCGCGCGCTCGAGCTGGGCCTCGCTCACGGAGTGGCCTCCGCCGGACGCCGTGCCGCGCTCGCTCGCTGCGTCGGCCGCGGTTGCAGCGCCGCTCACTGCGCCGACGGGCGCACGGCGCGGAACTCGGCGTCCGCGTTCCACGTGGGGCGGCCCGGATCGTTGGCGAGCACCCGGGCGAAGTCGAGCACCAGGTTGGAGAGCTGCACCGCGCCCGAGAGGTCGAAGTCGGCTCGGTACTCGTCGGACGGCTGGTGATAGCGCTTGGCCGTGTACTCGTCGTCCTGCTCCTTGCCCCATCCAGCCGGGCGGCCCACGAAGTCCGTGCCCGCGCCGATGGACACCGCCGGCACGCCGACCTTGGCGAACGCGAAGTGGTCGGACCGATAGAAGTAGCCGGCTTCGGGGTGCTCGTCGGGCGAGAGGCGCAGCCCGGCCGGCGCGATCATCCGCGCGAGCTGCGGGCCCAGGGAGCTCTTGGTGTCGCCCAGCACGTTGAGGTCCCGCATGCGGCCCAGCAGGTTGCCGCCATCCACGTTCAGGTTGGCCACCAGCTTGTCCACCGGCACGGTGGGATTGAGCGAGAAGAACTCCGAGCCCAGCAGCCCGCTCTCCTCGGCGGTCACGAAGACGAAGAGCAGCGACCGGCGGGTGGGTGGGCTGGCCGCCGCGGCGCGGGCCACGGCCAGCAGGTCGGCCACCCCGGACGCGTTGTCCAGCGCGCCGTTGTAGATGGAGTCGCCCTGCACCGCCGGGCCGATGCCCAGGTGATCCCAGTGCGCGCTCAGCGCCACGTACTCGCCCCGCGGCCCTCGATCGCTCCCCGGTACCACACCCACCACGTTCTCCGACGTCAGGTGCTCCACCCGGTTGTCGAAGCCCAGATCCACCGTGATGCCGGTGGGCACGGGAACGAAGTCGCGGCGCTCCGCGCGCGCGCGGAGCTGCGCCAGGTCCAGCCCCGCCTGCGCCAGCAGGCTGGTGGCGGCGCTGTCGGTGATCCAGCCGCGCACGCCCAGCGGCGCGGGCAGCTTGGGGTCGCGCGGCAGCATGCGCTGCTCCTTGGCCCACGAGCCCACCACCGTGTGCCACGGGTAGCCGGCGCGCTCGGTGGTGTGCACGATGAGCGCGCCCACCGCCCCGCGCCGCTCGGCCTCCTCGAACTTGTATGTCCAGCGCCCGTAGTACGTCATCGCCTTTCCACCGAACGCCTCCGGCTCGCCGGCCGGCGCGGGCGGATCGTTCACCAGCACCAGCAGCACCTTGCCCTTCACGTCGGCGTCCTTGAAGTCGTCCCACCGGTACTCGGGCGCGGTGGAGCCGTATCCCACGAACACCAGCTCACCGCGCGCCTCGCTGCGCGGCGCCGCCGAGCCGGCCCACATCACCACGTCTTCGGGAAAGCGGAGCGCGGCAGTGGCCTTTCCGCTGGCCGAAGCGCGCAGCGTGGCCGCCGATGCGGCCACGACGTCGATGGGCACCGTCTGGAAGTACGACGTGTCGCCCACGCCCGGCTGCACGCCGGCGGCGCGGAGCTGGCTCGCGATGTACTCCGCGGTCAGCCGCCCGCCGCGGGTGGCCGGCGCGCGCCCCTCCAGCAGGTCGCTCGAGAGAAAGCGCAGATGGCCGTCGATCTCGGCGCTCGTGATGGGTGCCGCCTGCGGCGCGCGCGGCGGTGACGCGGGCGTCCGGGCGCGCGGCGGGGTGGCCTGCGCCCACGCGCCGGCGGGCACCAGGCTCACGGCGAGCACGAGCGCCAGTGCGGCGCGCGGGAGAGAGCGATCGCGGTGTCGCATGCGATGTGCGTGAAGAGGGTGGCGGAGCCGGGCGATCCGGATCTGTGGTAAGCTAATGGTCGGCCGCGCGGCCGGGTTAGAGGCACGGGACCACGGGTCCACGATGTGCCCAGCACCCGTGACCCGCCGCCGGCGCCCTCGTCTCCCCTCTGCCGGCTGCACCCCGCGGCACCACCCCGGAGAACCACCGATGACCACTGTCCTGCGCTCCTGCCTGCACCTCGCCGCACGTGCGCTGCCGACGCTCGCCACCACGCTCGTCGTGGCGCTGCTCCCCACCGCCGCCACGGCTCAGGAGACCGCTGCCCGGGTCGCGCCGCCAGCCGCCTTCGCCCCCGCCACGGATGCTTCGCCACTGGCGCTCGCGCCCGCCACGGCGGTGGCCTCCGGCCCGATGCTGGAAACCGTCGCGGTGGGCATGCGTACGGTGGTGCCGGCATCAGCCCATGTGGACGCGAATGCGGTGGCTACCCGC
>DATANT010000231.1:0-6081 GCA_036266115.1 Gemmatimonadaceae bacterium
CCGGTGCGGCTCGCCGTCGCGACGGCGCAGACGGACACCACGACCACCACCGTCACGTCCGACACCAACGCGCGAGTGCCCTGATGAGCCCACGCTTCTTCATCGACCGGCCCATCTTCTCGTGGGTGATCGCGCTCTCCATCCTGCTGGCGGGCGGCATCGCGCTGATGGTGCTGCCGGTCGAACAGTATCCGTCCATCGCTCCGCCGTCGCTGAACATCAGCGTCACCTACCCAGGCGCCGACGCGCAGGTGCTCGCCACCAACGTCACGCAGGTGATGGAGCAGGAGCTGAACGGCGTCGAGGGCTTCCTGTACATGAGCTCGACGAGCCGATCGAACGGCTCGGCGAACATCACGGTCACGTTCGAGACCGGTACGAACATCGACGTCGCGCTGATGGACGTGCAGACCCGCTTGCGCGGCGTGGAGCCACGATTGCCGGAGGAGGTCCGTCGCCAGGGCGTCCGGGTCCGCAAGGCGGGCCAGGGCTTCCTCATGATCATCGCGCTCACGTCGAAGTCCGGCGCGACGGGCGCGGTGGATCTCGGCAACTTCGCCGAGACACGCGTCATCGACGAGCTGCGCCGGGTGCACGGGGTGGGCGACATCACGTCGTTCGCCTCGCCGTATGCCATGCGCATCTGGCTCGACCCGGACAAGCTGGCCGGCTTCCGCATGTCGCCGGCCGACGCGCTCGCCGCGGTGCAGGAGCAGAACACCCAGGCCTCCGGCGGAGCGATCGGCGACCAGCCGATCGCTGAGCAGAGTGAGCTCAACGCCACCATCCTCACCCAGAACCGCTTCACCACGCCGGAGCAGTTCGCGTCCATCATCCTGCGCGCGAACCCGGATGGCTCGATCGTCCGCCTGGGCGACGTCGCGCGCGTGGAGCTCGGCGCCGCGAACTACCTGTTCAACATGGAGCTGAACGACCAGCCGGCGGCCGGGATGGCGGTGCAGCTCACCCCGGGCGCCAACGCGCTGGCCGTCGCCCAGGACCTCAAGACGCGGATGGGGGAACTCGAGGTCGCGTTTCCCGAGGACATCGGCTGGACCGTGGCGTTCGACACGACGCCGTTCATCAACGCCTCGGTGTCGTCCGTGGTCGCCACGCTCGTCGAGGCGATGATCCTCGTGTTCCTCGTCATGTTCCTATTCCTGCAGAACTGGCGCGCCACGCTCATCCCCACCATCGTCGTGCCGATCGCGCTCGCTGGCGCGTGCCTGGGCCTGTGGGTGCTCGGCTTCTCCATCAACGTGCTGTCGCTGTTCGCCATGGTGATGGCCATCGGCATCCTGGTGGATGACGCGATCGTGGTGATCGAGAACGTCGAGCGCATCATGGCCGAGGAGCATCTCTCGCCGTACGACGCGACGGTGAAGGCGATGACCCAGATCACCTCGGCCATCGTCGGCATCACGCTGGTGCTCGTCGCCGTGTTCGTGCCGATGGCGTTCTTTCCGGGGTCCACCGGGGCCATCTACCGCCAGTTCTCGGTCACGCTCGCCATCTCCATCGCCTTCTCCGCGCTGCTGGCGCTGACGCTCACGCCGGCGCTGTGCGCCACGCTGCTCAAGCCGCACGCCCCCAAGGTGGCGGGCGCGACCGAGGCGACCGGCGGCAACCGCTTCACCCGCCCCGGGCGGCGATTCTTCACGTGGTTCAACGACTGGTTCGGCCGCACCACCAACCGCTACCAGCGCTCGGTGGGGCACATCCTCTCGCGCCCGCTCCGGTACCTCGCCGTCTTCGCGGTGCTCGTCGCCGTCACCGGCCTGCTCTTCACCCGCCTGCCAGCTAGCTTCCTGCCCACCGAGGATCAGGGCAGCGTGATGACGGCCGTCCAGGCACCCCCCGGCGCCACCACGCAGCGCACGGACGTGGCCATCGAGCAGGTGAAGGACTTCTACAAGAGCCAGCCGCAGGTGCGGAACATCGTCTTCGTCCGCGGCTTCAGCTTCTTCGGCCAGGGGCAGAACAACGCGATGTCCTTCGCCTCGCTGTACCCGTGGGATGAGCGCCCGGGCGAGGAGAACAGCGCCCAGTCGCTCGTCAACAGAGCCATGGGGGCCCTGTCGGGCGTCAAGGAGGCCATGGTCTTCGCGCTCAACCCGCCGGCCATCCAGGGCCTGGGCGTGGCGAGCGGCTTCACGTTCAAGCTTCAGGATCGCGCCGGACAGACCAACGAGGCGCTGATCCAGGCCCGCGACCAGCTGCTCGGGCTGGCCAGCCAGAGCCCGCTCCTGGTGGGCGTGCGGCCCGAGGCCCAGGCCGATGCCCCGCAGCTCCGCATCCTGGTGGACCGGGTCATGGCGCGTGCCCTCGGTCTCTCCATCGCCGACATCAACTCCACGCTCGCCATCACGTTCGGCAGCGCGTATGCCAACGACTTCAGCCGCGAGGGGCGCATCCTGCGCGTGCTGCTCGCCGCCGACTCGCCGTTCCGCATGACGCCGCAGGACGTGCTCGATCTGCAGGTTCGCAACGCCCAGGGCGCCATGGTGCCATTCGGCGCGTTCACGTCGGTGGAGTGGACGGCCGGGCCGCCGCAGCTCGATCGCTACAACGGCTACCCGGCCATGACCATCTCGGGCATGGCGGCGCCCGGCCGCTCGACCAGCGAGGCCATGGACGAGATGGAGCGCCTGGCCGCGCAGCTTCCCGAGGGCTTCGCCTTCGAGTGGACCGGCATCTCCTACGAGGAGCGCCAGGCCTCTGGCCAGATCGGCCTCCTGCTCGGCCTCTCGCTGGTGGTAGTGTTCCTGCTGCTCGCGGCGCTGTACGAGAGCTGGACGGTACCGGTATCCGTGCTGCTCGTGGTGCCGCTCGGCGTGCTCGGCTCGGTGGTGTTCTCCATGGCCCGAGGGTTGTCGGCCGACGTGTACTTCAACGTCGGGCTCATCACCATCATCGGTCTGGCGGCCAAGAATGCCATCCTCATCGTGGAGTTCGCGATCGAGGAGGAGGCGAACGGCAAGAGCGTGTTCGACGCGACGATGAGCGCGGTGAAGCTGCGCTTGCGTCCCATCATCATGACGTCGCTCGCCTTCATCCTCGGCATGGTGCCGCTCGTGCGGGCCACCGGGGCCGGGGCCGCCAGCCGCGTCGCGGTGGGCACCGGTGTGGCGGGCGGCATGATCGCAGCCACGCTGCTCGGCGTCTTCTTCATCCCGCTCTTCTACCTGTCGGTGCGCCGCTGGCTCAGTCGCAAGCGCACTCCGGCCCCGAGCGAGCAGCCGCATCTTGAACCGGAGCCTTCGAATGCGTAGCGCCATCGTGATCGTGGCCCTCGCGTTCGTGAGCGGGTGCCAGCTGGCGCCCGCGCACGTGCGCCCGGAGCCGCCCACTCCGCAGGCCTATCCGGCCGAATTCACCGGTGACACCACGCTCGGCGCGCGCGCGAGCGAGGTGGGCTGGCGCAGCTTCTTCGTCGACCCGCGGCTCGAGGCGCTCATCGCCACCGCGCTCACCAACAATCGGGACCTCGTGATCGCGGTGGCCCAGGTCGAGGAGGCGGCTGGCATCTTCCGGATCCAGCGCTCCGATCGGCTGCCCACGCTCAACCTGGGCGCGAATGCGTCGCGCAGCCTCATCGGGCCGGGCGGCGTCGTGGGCGCGCCGATCGGCGCGGGCTCCCAGACCATCGATCGCTACGCGGTCGACGCCAGCGTCTCGGCGTTCGAGCTCGATTTCTGGGGTCGGGTGCGCAACCTGTCCGAGGCGGCCCGCTCGCAGTTCCTGGCCACGGTGGAAGCGCAGCGCGCGTTCCGCCTGTCGCTCATCCGACAGGTGGCCAGCACCTACCTCTTCTCACTCGAGGCGAGCGAGCGCCTCCGCCTGGCGGAGGCCACGGTGGCGAGCCGCCGGGAAGGATTGCGGATCGCCCGCGTGCGGTTCGACGCGGGCATCACGTCGGCCCTCGATTTCCGGCAGGCGGAGTCGCTGCTGACGCAGGCCGAGACGGAGCTGGCCGGCCTGCGTCTGGCGAAGACGCAGAGCGACAACGCGCTCATGGTGCTCGTGGGCGGGCCCATCACCACCGCCCTTCCCGACGCGCTGCCGCTCGCTCAGCAGTCGAGCCCAGTGACGCTGGGTGCGGGGCTGCCGTCGGAGCTGCTCGTCTCCCGGCCGGACATCCTGGCGGCCGAGGAGCAACTTCGTGCGTCGCGAGCCAACATCGGCGCGGCGCGTGCGGCCTTCTTTCCCTCCATCTCGCTCACCGGCAGCTTCGGCTTCGCCTCGTCCGAGCTGACCAATCTCGTGGGCGCCAATGGGCGGGCGTGGAGCTTTGGCCCGTCGATCAACCTTCCCATCTTCGACTTCGGCCGCAAGCGCGCCAATCTGAGCGTCGCCGAGACGCGCAAGAACATCGCGGTCGCCAACTACGAGCGGACGATCCAGACCGCGTTCCAGGAAGTGTCCGACGCGCTGGCCGGCCGACGCTTCCTGGCGGAGCAGGTGGCCGCGCAGGCGCGTGGCACGCAGGCGCAGCGCCAGATCGCCGAGCTCGCGCGCATCCGCTACAACGAGGGCGTCGTGAGCTTCATCGAAGTGCTCGACGCCGAGCGCAACCTCTTCACGGCGGAGCAGGCGCTCCTGCAGCTCCGTCGCGCCGAGGTGGACAACCTCGTGGCGCTGTACGTGGTGCTCGGGGGCGGGATGGTGGAGTGAGACGAGCAGCCGCACGCCGGGACCGGCGTGCGGCTGCTCGCACCACGTCACGCCGGCCGACGCGTCAGCCGGCTCAGTCGTCCGGCTCGGCCCGGAACTCCGGCAGGCGATCCTGGCTGGCCGAGGCCAGCGCGCGCCGCACGTCCACCGAGTCCAGATCGGTGCCGTAGACCGGCGTGCCCGGCTGTTGACGCCAGGACTCGTCGAGCGTGCCGGCGTCCACGGCGTCGAATCCCAGATCGTCGATCAGCCGCATCACCACCGCCTTGGCCGCCGCATCGTCACCGGCCACGGGCAGCGCGATGCGGCCGGCCTGGCCCGTCGGCCGACCGCGCTCCATCAGGTGTTTGGCGTAGATGTTGTTGAACGCCTTGACCACCGGCCGTCCGAGCTGCTCGGCCACCCACCCGCTCTCCGTGGTGCCCGCCTCGATGGCGTCGATGCGTCCATCGCGCTGCTGCGGATAGTAGTTGCCGGTGTCCACGACGGCGGTGGCGGTATCGACCGCCGCGAACAGATCCGGCGGCAGGTCGCGGATGCTCCGCTCGGGGATCGAGACGATCACCACATCCCGCCCCCGCACCGCCTCGCTCACCGTCACCGCATGCGCCCCGGTCTCCGCCGCGAGCTTGCCGAGCGTCTCGGGGCCTCGCGAGTTGGCCACGGCCACATCGTGCCCGAGCGCCCGGAGGCGGCGCGTGAGGGTGCCGCCGATGTGCCCCGCGCCGATGATGCCGATCTTCATGGTCGCTCCTGTGGATAGGGTGCCGACGACAGTCACTTCATGCCGCGTGCCCGGCCCCCTGTCCCCGCCCCCGGCGGCCGCTGACCACTGTCGTGGAAGCGCATGGCGGGAGCGCAGGGTTCCAATGGCGGACGTCCGCGTCGGGAAGAAGCCTCTTCGCGGCGCGGGATCAGTCTTTCCTTGTCATCCCGCGGGAGTGCAGTCCGGAGAGGGATCAGCCCTCCTTCCGTGTCATCCCGCAGGAGTGGGCGGCCCGCAGGGCATCCCACCTCTTGTCATCCCGCAGGAGCGTCGAAGACGCGAGTGTCGGGATCGCCTTCACGTGCGTGATGCGCGTCCGCCGTGCCTGCCGGCCGCCGTTGCCGGCGGACCGGGGTCGACCGGCCGCGAGGGACGGCGATCCCGACACTCGCTCGCTCTGCTCGCTCCTGCGGGATGACAAGGTTGACTGGCCTCCCCTTCGGCAGCTCTCCGGTCCCCTGACTTCCGTCTCCTCGCCTACTTCGCGTCCCCCACTACCCGCACCTCGGCGCTCGTGGGTTGAGCGCCGCGCCGCAGCACCAGCCGCGCCGGCGATGTCGGTCCAGGTTGTCGTCCCGCAGGAGCGCGGCCGAAGCGGAGGCCAGTCTACCTTGTCATCCCGCAGGAGCGAGCGCAGCGAG
>DATANT010000232.1:0-1547 GCA_036266115.1 Gemmatimonadaceae bacterium
AAACCCCGCGCTGATGCGCGGCGCGCGCAGGCATCAGCGCTGGCGGCCACGATCGCGCCCGACGCGAGCCCACAGTTGCCGCGTGGCAGAGGGCGGTGGCCCTGAACGGCCGCTCTCGCCGTCTTGAGGACGAGCCGTGGCGCGAAACTGCGGCAGCACCCCCCGAAGCGTTGCGCGGTGCGCCCGTATGCGAATGTCTGGGGTGCCTGGGCGCGAAAGGGTGGTGCGCCGTGATCCCTCGACCCCTGGCGCCCCATCGTCGGGGCACGGATGGCGGTCTACGGCTCGCAGCGACCCACTGGGCCCGTGCGGCGTCCATTTCGCGTCTCCGCGGTGACATCCGGTGCCGCGCGCGCCTACCCTGGGTGCATCACCAACCCCGAACAGGAGCGCATCACCATGTCCTATGCTATGGATCGTCACCGCCGTCGCCCTGCGAGGCTCGCCGCGAGGCTCTCGGCGGTGTCCCTTGCGGCGCTGGCCGCAACCCTGTTGGCATCCGGGACGGCCAGCGCGCAGTCGACGCGGTCAACGGCCGCTACGCCCCCCGTGCAGGCCGCCGTGAATGCGATCAGGCTCGGGGGCGACCCCGACCTGCAGGGGCTCTGGGACTTCACGATGCGCGTGGGTGAACGGTCTTCCCCCGGCTTCTTCGCGCTCGGTCCGGTCGAACGGGGATGGGCTGGCTCGCTCACGCTGTACTTGACGAACACGCTGGCGATCCGCGTGCTCACCGTGGATGGGGACTCGGTCCGGATGGTCGTTGCCTCGCGGGAGGGCGATGTGCAATTTCAGGGGCGGCTGACCGACAACGGGCGCACCATGGAAGGCATCGTGGAATACCACGGCGGCGCGCGCCTTCCGATGACCGCCACGCGCCGCGCCCGGCCCGTCGTGCCGCGCTGAGTCCAGCGGCGCGGCGGTTCGCCCTCCCTTGATCGCTCCGAGTCCCGACCCCGATACTGAAAGGTGACGACACGCGCGCAGGGGATGGGCGACGTCGGCTCTCCGGAGTCCGCCATGGAGCGGCGCGTCGTGCCCGTGGGGGCCGTCGTGCTGACGACGTTCTTCGCCCTCCTCTACGCGCTGCGCGGCAGCATCGCGGCCCTCGACCGTGGCGAGGACCCGCGCTGGGCTCAGCAGATTGGCTGGTCCCTCGCAATGTGGTGGACGTGTTTGCCACTGCTGCCGCCGCTCGCGGCCCTCGTCCGCCGCTTTCCGGTCGGACGCCCGCGTCCGTGGAGGAACGCGGGCGTCCTTCTGCTCGGCACGTTTGCGGCGGCCTGGCTCCGGCACGTCGTGATGACCCCCGTCGTGGTGGCGATCACCGGCGTCCCCGACGTCGCGGCGAGCGCTTCCGCGCGGACCCTCACCTACTTCACCGTATTCCTCGTGATGGTCGCGCTCCTCCACGCAGCCCACTACTATCGCGCGGAACGCGCCCGCGAGGTGCGCGAGGCGGTGCTCGCCCGCGGGCTCGCCGAGGCGCGGCTCGCGGCGCTCCGGACGCAGCTGCAGCCGCACTTCGTCTTCAACGTGCTCAACGC
>DATANT010000233.1:0-1944 GCA_036266115.1 Gemmatimonadaceae bacterium
ACTTCCGCGCCGGCATCGGCCTGGATATCGATACGGACGCGGAGCGGTCGTGCTTCGGCGAGACCGGCACGGTGCGCATCACGCAGGCCACCCCGCAGCGCGTGGCCGGCACCATCGCGTTCACCGGTACCTGTACCCCGCCCACGGCGCCCGCGCCGCGCACGCCGTTCTCCGTCACCGTGACGTTCGACGCCGCGGCGGGCGCAATCGGCCCCATGCCTCCCGTGCAGCCGTGAGGGCGCGCTACCGACGCCGGAGATGGTCGATCACGACAGCCGGCGCACGAGCGCGTCGGCCAACCGGTCCGGGGCCGCGGCGTCCGCGCGTAGGAACAGGTCGGGCTCGATGAGCTCCAGCTCCATGAGCACGAACCGGCCGTCCACCACGCAGCCGTCCACCCTCGCGTAGAGCGTGTCGGCCGGCGACGGCGCCGCGCACAGCGCCGCCCGGGCCTGCGCGATGGTCGCCGCGTCGGGCTCCGCCGCCTCCGTGGTGCCGCCATGCTGCTCCTGCACCCGGAAGTCGCCGGCGCCCGGCCGCTTGCGCACCGCGTGGCTGTACGCGCCGCCCAGGAAGAGGAGCGACCACTCGCCCTCGGTGGTGACGGCGTCGACGAACGACTGGACGAGCACGCGTCCCGCGGCGGTCATGGCCCCGAAGCGCGCCTCGTGGGCGGCGGCCTCCGCGCGGGACGTTCGCCACGTGTCGTGCGCCGCGGCGGAGATGGCGGGCTTCACCACCGCGCGCTCCCAGCGCTCGTCCGCGAGGATGGACGCGAGCGACGTGGGCGCGCCTCGCTCCACGACGCGCGTGGGCACCACGGGCACGCCGCGCGCCGCCAGCGCGGGCAGATACGTCTTCTCACTGTTCCAGCGGAGCACGTCGGGCGGGTTCCAGAGCACGACGCCGGCCGCCTCGAGCCGCGCCACCCACGCCAGGAACTCGGCGTGCTGCAGGTAATAGTCCCAGCACGAGCGGACGACGACCGCGGTGAACACGGTCCAGTCCACGTGCGCGTCGTTCCAGATGGCGGGCACGGCGCGCACGCCGCGGGACGCCAGCGCGGCCACGAGCCGCTGGTCGTCGCCGGTGAGCTGGGGGAGGTCGGCGTAGGTGACGAGCGCGACGACGGGTGATTCGAGTGCTTCGTTGTTCACAGAGTTTTCATGGCCAACCGTCGGCGCCCACCATCGTCGGATGGCGTGGAGCGCAGGGTCGGCTATCCGATCAGATCGTGGAGTGAAGGCACGGCGATGAACGGCATGTACTCCGTCCAGCCGAGGAAGAGCGAGAACGCGACGTGGATCAGGGGCGCGACGAGGATCGCCATCGGCACGTACCGGGCGATCTCGCCGCCGCGCATGCGGAAGGCGAGTGGCGGCAGCGCCCAGGTGAGCGCGGCGGGCACCCCATAGTAGACCCAGACCGGCAGCCCCCCGAGCGCTCCCGCCTTCGCGAACGTCATCCCGCCGACCACCACCACCGCCGCGACGCCGAGGACCGCCGCCGTGGAGGGCCGCTCGCGCCGACCGCGGAGCACCGCGCGAAGCACGCCGATGAACGCGACGAACGACACGAGGATGAAGATGGGGAAATGCCAGTCGGTCGAGATGGTGTCGCTCCAGGGGTGGCGGGATCGGCCCGACGGGCGGGTGCAGCGCCGAGGTGGAGACTAACCGCATCGTCAACTGCGCCGCCACGGCATGCGGCGGTTACCTGATGTGCGACGCGGATGTTGCGCGACGGGCGAGGCGGTGGGGGACCATGGGACTGCCGCTCTATCATCGTCATCGCGCAGGAGCGCGCGGCCCGGAGTGCATCCCCCCTTGTGTCATCGCGCAGGAGTGCAGCCGTTCCTTGTCATCCCGCGGGAGCGAGCCCCCAATTGTCATCCCGCAGGAGTGCGCGGCCCGCAGGGCCGCACACGAGTGTCGGGATCGCCTT
>DATANT010000234.1:0-2370 GCA_036266115.1 Gemmatimonadaceae bacterium
GCGCGTGGTGCGCTCGCTCCTCTACGAGGTGCAGCCGGGCGACCCGCTCACCTTCGGGGGTGTAGCGCTGGTGCTCGGGCTGGTGGGCGTCGTGGCCGCTCTCGTGCCGGTGCGGCGGGCGGTGCGGGCCGATCCGGTGACAGTGCTGCGGGCGGAGTGAGGGGGCGCGGGCGCGCTCGCGCTTCACCTCCCAGAGAGGCTGCCCGTGGAACGTGCGCCTCGCGTCGGAGCTGACGGAGCCAGCGTTCTCGCCGCGCGAGGCGCTCGCCGGGAAGGACGCGCGGTCGCTCGCGCGCGACAGCGTGCACATGACGCAGGAGGAGTTCAGCGCGGCGCTCGAGGGCTCGCCGATGAAGCGCGCCAAGCGGCGGGGGCTCACGCGCAGCGCCGCCGCGGTGCTCGGCAACGTCGGCACGAGCGAGGATGTCCACGCACTCACGCGCGCCCTCCACGACCCGGAGCCGCTGGTGCGCGAGCACGCGGCGTGGGCGCTCTGGCGCGCGCCCTTGCGCATTCTACCAGGCCGCCAACGGCGACTGGCTGACCGACTACGTGCCGCCGGCTACCTGTCGGGCCGGCCCGCTAGGGCAGGATCTCGACGTACCCGTCCGTTCCGTGCACGCGAATCCGCTGTCCATCCCGGATCAGGCGGGTGGCATGCTCCACCCCCACGACGGCTGGCAAGCCGTACTCCCGTGCGATCACCGCGCCGTGGGTCATCAGGCCCCCCACTTCGGTCACCAGGCCCGTGATCGCGACGAACAGCGGCGTCCAGCTGGGGTCCGTGTAGGCGGTGACCAGGATGTCGCCCGCCTCGAGATCCGCCCTTGCCATGTCCAGGATGATGCGGGCCCGCCCCTCGACGGTTCCGGCGGAAACCGGCAAGCCGACCAGCGCGCCGTCCGGCAGGTCGTCGCGTCGGTACGTCCCGGCGACGACCTCACCATCCGACGTGAACACCCGGGGCGGCGTGAGCGCCTGATACGACCGGAACGCGTCTGTGCGCTCGCGAATGAGCTGGTCGTCCACCTGGCTCGTGCGCACGACGTCGTGGAGTTCCTGGAACGTGAGATAGAAGATGTCCTCCTTCTCATGAAGCACGTGGGCCTGCACGAGGCGCTCGGCTTCTGCCAGGAAGGCCTGCTTGTAGACGAAGTAGCGGCTCACCATGCCGTACTTCGGATACTCCCGGTACCCGATGAAGGTGCGGACCCGGTCGATCATCCGCCTGGCCTCGTCGGCCTTTTGCTCCCCGTCCGGCAAGGCCCGCAAGCGCGCGAGCAGCTCCCGTTCCATCTTCCGTGCCTCCAGCCGCCCCTGCTCGAAGCGCCGCTTGCCGGCGCCCGGCTCGAAGTTCCTGATGTGGCCGAGGAGGATCGGCACGAGCGTGGCGGGGCGTTCGCTCCAACGCGGCCTCGTGATGTCGATCTCGCCTACGCCGCGCATGCCGTACGCGTCGAGCCAGGCCCGGATGGCGTCGCGCGCTCCGCGCCCGCCCGAGAGCCTGGGCAACTCGTCCAGAAAGTCGTCGTCGTCGACGCGCTGCAGAAACGCCACCACGTCCGGATGCGGGCGGATCACGTCTGCGACGTCCAGGAGCACGAGCCCCATCTCCGACGTGACGTTGTGGGGGACGGACCGCGTGAGCGTGTCGGCCGCGTTCTTCTCGCCCAGCCACGTCTGCAGCTGCTCGTTGAGCCACCAGGTGGCCTCCATCCCCGCCATGATCACCTGCTGGCTCCGCGGATCGAACAGGATCCGCTTCAGCTCCTGGATATCCGCCAGGATGAAGTCGAGCAGCGCCGATCCGGACCTCGCCCGGATGTCACGCCGCAGGGCGGCGAGGGAGGCCTGGTTGCTCGCGATCAGCTCGGCCACGATGGCCGGATCGGTCTCGATCGTGGCGGGCGCGCCACCGCCTGGCGGCGCCCACGCGGGACCTTCGTCCGGGAGAGCCGGCAGGAAGTGTTCGCGCTCGACGATGGTCTGCAGCGCGTCCCCGATCAGCGGATCGGATTTCCCCAGCAGCTGCAGGAGGCCCGCGCGGCTCGCCGGCGAGGCCAGAACGCGGGTAACGTCGACGAACAGCCTTCCGCCGGCCTCGGCCATCGGTCGGGGAGTCGTCAGCTGCCACAGGGAGAGCCCCAGGGGCTTCATGGGGTCGGTCATCATCTGCTGATGACCGACGGAGATGTAGACGTGATTCTCCCCGTCGCCAGTCTCAGGGATGGGGAACAGCGTGGTGATCGGCCGGCTCTGGACGATCTGGAAGTCGTCATCGACCAGGCACCACTCGATGTCCTGGGGGCGGCCGAAGTGCGCTTCGATCCGCCGGCCCAGCTGCGCGAGTCGTACGACCTGGCGCTCAGT
>DATANT010000235.1:0-14028 GCA_036266115.1 Gemmatimonadaceae bacterium
CGCTCCGGCGGGATGACAATGTGGGCCGCACGGCCTCCGCCGCGCCTCTGCGGACTGGCGCCGTCGTCCGCACTACCTTCCACTCCTCCCCGCCGCTCTCCCGATCTCCACCCCCGATGCGCCATGCCGCCCATCCCCAACCCCGGCGTCCGGTTTCCGCCGCCGCTCGTCTACGCGGCGGGCATTGCCGCCGGCTGGCTCGTCGACCGTCGGTGGCCGTTGCCCATGACGGTAGCGGAGCCCCCGGTGCGCGAGATCCTCGCGGATCTCTGCTTCCTGCTCTGGCTCGCGCTCATGGTCTGGGCGTTCGTCACCTTCCGGCGGGCGCGGACGTCGGTGATTCCCAACCAGCCCGCGTCGGCCATCGTCACCAACGGGCCGTACCGGTTCACGCGCAACCCGATGTACGTGAGCCTCGTCGCGCTCTATCTCGCGGTGACGCTCGCGCTCGACAGCTGGTGGCCGCTTCTGTTTCTGCCGCTCGTGGTGCTCGTGATCCAGCGCGCGGTGATCGCGCGCGAGGAGCGCTACCTGGCCAGCGCGTTCCCCGCGGACTACGAGGCCTATCGCCGGCGCGTGCGACGATGGCTCTGAGGGAGATGGCATGAAGAAGGTCGAGCGTCTGGGCGCGGCCACCGCGCCGGACGGCACCGTGCTCACGCTCTACCGGCACGACGGCGCGTACAGCATTCGCGTGGACGGCGTGGAGCTGATGTCCACCCGCCGGCACCACTCCGAAGACCGGTTGGCGGAGCTGGTCTGCGAGCCGCTCCGGCTCGTGCCCCGGGCGCGAGTGCTCATCGGCGGGCTGGGCCTGGGCTTCACGCTCGGTGCCGCGCTGCGCTCGCTCGCCGCGGACGCCCACGTGGTGGTGGCGGAGATCGTGGCCGAGGTGATTCGCTGGAACGAGAATCCCGAATACGCGCTGGGCGGTGCGGCGCTGCGGGACCAGCGCGTGGAGCTGCGCCACGAGGACGTGGCCAGGGTGTTACGCGCCAGCCGAGGCACGTTCGACGGGATCATGCTCGACGTGGACAACGGCGCGGAGCCGCTGACCACCGCCGGCAACGCGCGACTCTACCGGAGCGCGGGGATCGAGATGGCCGTCGCGGCGCTGCGTCCCGGCGGCCGGCTGGCCTACTGGTCGGCGTACGTCGATCCCGCTCTCGAGGCATCGCTGCGCCAGGCCGGCCTCACGGTGGACGTCAGCCGGGTGCGGGCGCACCGCACGTCCGGCGCGTGGCACATGCTGTACGTCGGCAGGGTGTCGCCCCCAGCGTGACGCCGCCGTGCGCGTCGGTGCTCGGCACCTTCCCTTCGTGCGTCTTGCGGCGTGGCGTGGATCGCGTTCACCTTGCGACGCGGGCCCGCGTTCGGCCGTCGGACGTCGGCGTCGTCCGGGTCACACCACCACTACCCAGGAGACATCGCATGGCGGACGAGCTCGTGGTGCTGCGTCAGTACGCCGACGAGATGTCGGCGCAAATGGCGGCGATGGCGCTCGAGGCGAACGGGGTGCCGGCGCGGGTGTCCGCCGACACGGCGGGCGGCGCACTGCCCAACCTGGCGCTCGTCTTCCCGGTGCGGCTCATCGTCCGCGCGGAGGACGCCGAGCTCGCCCGCGAGCTGCTCGACACGCCGGTCGATGCGCCACTCGACGACGAGGACGAGGAGTGAGCGGGTCGGAGCCGCGCCGCGTCCGCGCGTGAGCCCCGGCGCTCGCTCACCCGCTTCCACCGTCCGTCCGTCGCGCTCTCACCGCTCCGCCGTGCGCACCTGGCTCGCATCCGCCGGCGTGGCGATCGCCAGCGTCGCGGCCAGCATCCTCGCGCCGTCGGCGCTCATCGCCGCGTATGCCGGGGTCACCACCAACGCGGCGGCCGTCACCCGCTTCGCCCTGCGGGTAGCGGAGCCCACGGCGCTGGCCGCGGCCGTGGCGGTCGTGCTGCTGCTGCCCGCCCGAGCGTCGAGGCGAGCCGGCTTGCTGCGTGGCGCGGCAGCGGCCGTCGCGATGGGGGCGGCGGCGCTCTGGGTGGGCGACGTGGACGCATGGACGTACGCCGCGCTCGGCCTCCTGCCGCTGGCTGGCGCGCTGCGTGCCGGCCGCGGCGGGACGCCCGCGCGCGTGGCGTGTGGTGCCGCGATCCACGACGCCATGGCGTGCGAGGCACTACCACCAGCCGCCATCGACGCGACGGTTCGCGTCGAGCCGGCGCGCGAGCGCGTGACGCCGCGCTGAACGCGACGTTCAGCGGCGCACCGAGCACGGCGCCCCTCCTCGCGACTCTCGCCCACACCCACACCCCACGGTTGGCCACGATGCCGTCCCTCCTGCAACCCGACGCACGCGAGGTGCTGCGGCGCCGAGCTGCCCGTCTGACGCCGACCACCGCGGCCCGATGGGGCCAGTTCACGGCGCCGCGGATGCTCGCCCACGTCATCCAGTCGCTGCGCATGATGACCGGCGAGCTCCCGGTGGCGGTGGAGCCCACGCCCTGGCTCGTGCGCCACGCGCCGCTGCGGCAGCTGCTCATCTACGTGCTGCCCTTTCCCAGGGGGTTGGCGACGTCGCCGGAGCTGCTCGCGCGTCCATCGGCCCAGCCGGCGGAGATCTCGCCCGCGGCCTGGGCCGAGGAGCAGCGCGAGTTCGGTCGCGTGCTCGATGCCATCGGCGCGAGGGCGTCCGCCGACGCGTGGCCGGAGCATCCCGCGTTCGGGCGCATGTCGGGGCGCGACTGGGGTGTGTTGCAGTACCGGCATCTGGAGCATCACTTCCGGCAGTTCGCCATCTGAGGGTCGGAGCGCTGGCGTGCGCCCTCCCCGCCCCGACGAGTCCGGCGCGTGGCGAGTCGCGCGCTACCGCTCCACCGGCCCGCGCACTACCCTCACCGGAAGAGTGCGTGATGCGAGACGTTCCCCACACGCCCCGCCGGTCCCATTCGGAGGAGGATGAATGCGATCCCTGTTGCGAGGTTGGCGGTCCCGGCACCTGCTCACGGCGTGGTTCGCCTACTGGACGGTGCTGCTCGGCGTCGCGCTCTGGCCGGCGATCCCCGCGGCGTGGCAGCTCTTCCGGGCGGGGGATGATGGCCACGGGAGCGTGGCGGCCGGCTTCAACGATGATCTCCTCAGTCTGACCATCAAGAGCGATGTGGCCACGCTGTGGTCCGGGGCGGTGAGCTTCGGCACCGCGGTGCTCTGGATCGCCGGCCCGCCGCTCCTGCTCTGGCTGATCTGGCTGCTGAGCCGGTCACGGGAGGCCACGGAGCCGGTGCTGGAGAGCGGGCACTCGGCGCCGGAGCTGGGCGCGGGGAGCTGGGAACTGAACGCGCGCACCCAGGCGCGCGCGCCGGAGCCCGAGGCGGCGAAGCAACGGCGGAACCCCCACGAATGACGCGGAGAGCGCCCGGCGCTCGCCCGTAGCGCCATTCGCCGCGGGCGAGTACGGGTACCACTCGGCCTCTGGCGTTCCACGCCGCATCGCTGCAAACTCGGCACACCGCCAGCTGCGCGGCGGAGCGCCATTCTCGGGTGGAGGGCAACGCCGCATGGCCGGGATCTCGATGCAGGGCTCGACGACGCCGGTTCCCGACGACTGCGGCTCCATCCTCTGGCGGCGGATCGACCTGGCCGGCCACGAGGTGGCCGAGCTGGCGCCGAGTGGCGCGGGGTGGCGGCTGGCGGGGGTGGCCCTGTTCGCGCACGAGGAGCGCCCCTGTCGAATGGAGTACGCCATCCTGTGCGACGCGGCGTGGCGCACGACGCAGGCCACCATCCGTGGCCGGCTGGGCACCGAGCCGGTGTCGCTGCAGCTCGAGCGCGCGGCGTCGGGAGAGTGGCTGGCCGATGGCGCCCCGGTGGCGCGCGTGGCGGGATGCGACGATGTGGACCTGGGCTTCAGTCCGTCCACGAACCTGCTCCCCATCCGTCGCCTGCGGCTGGCGGTGGGAGCCAGCGCGCCGGTGCGCGCCGCGTGGGTGCGGTTCCCGGAGCTCTCGCTGGAGCTCCTCGAGCAGGTGTACACGCGCACCGCGGCACGCACGTACGTGTACGAGAGCGCCGGCGGCGCCTTTCGCCGCGAGCTCGCGGTCGACTCGGCCGGCTTCGTGCTCGACTACCCGGGGCTCTGGGTGGCCGAGGCGCGGGCCGGGGTCGAGGAGCGATGAGCGCGCGTTCCATGCACGGTTGCGCCCTGCACGGTTGCGCCGTGCGCGGCCGACCATCACTTCCACGAGCCGGATATCCGACATGCTGCCACCAGACGTGATCCTCAAGCGCTTCGAGACGCCCGACGAGGTGCGCGCGATGGAGAAGGGGCGGTTCGAGCTCGTGCGGATCGGTGGGCTCACCATCGGGCGCGCGACCTACGAGCCAGGCTGGCGATGGTCGGAGCACGTGGGGCCGGGCGTGGGCGCCACGCGCTGCACGGTGGAGCACGTGGGCCTCGTGCTCTCGGGCGCCGCCACGGCGGCGTTCGACGATGGGCGGGTGGTGGAGCTGCGCGCCGGCGCGCTGTTCCACATTCCCGCGGTACCGCACGACAGTTGGGTGATCGGCGACGAGCCGTACGTCTCGCTGCACTTCCTGGGCGCGGACCACTACGCCCGGTAGCTCGGAGCCGCTCCCCGCGCGAGCCGCTCTCCACTCTCACCCGGAGCCGCCCGATGCAGATCCTCGTTCACGTGCTGTGCACCAAGGGCCGGAGCCTGCGCGAGGCCATCGCGAACGATCCCAGGATCGAGGCGTACGGGTTGACGGTGCGCAGCGAGCGGCAGACCGGACGCTTTCCGGGGTGGATGAAGCTGCACAGCAGCGACGCGGTGCGGGGCGCGCTCAACGTGGAGTGGGATCGGCAGACCGCCGCGCTGAGCGCGCGCATCGTCACCCGCGGGTCGGCCAGGCCGAGCCCCATCGTCGGCCACTTCGTGAACTACCTGCTGGCGCGGTTCCCCGGGCGGGTGCAGTCGATCACCACGGCGTATCGGTAGGGCGGGGCTAGGTCGAGGTTGTCATCCCGCAGGAGTGAGCGCAGCGAGCGAGTGTCAGGATGACAAAAGGTGGGATGCCCTCCGGGCCGCGCCCTCCTGCGGGGTGACGAGGACGAAGGTTGACCCCTCTCCCGGCCGCGCTCCTCCGGGATGACAAAGGCCGACCTCCCTCCCCCTACCTCGCCGCGCCTCTCGCCGCCGTCACACCGATCTTCCCCTTCGCCTGCTCCAGCAGCTCCTTCGGGTCGTACGCCACCCCGGCCTTCACCACCAGCCGCACCTGCCGCGTGTTGCGGATGTCGGCGAGCGGGTTCCCGCGCACCACGAACAGGTCCGCCAGCTTCCCGGCCTCGATGGTGCCGAGGGTGTTCCCGACGTCGAGCGCGCGGGCGCCGTTGATGGTGGCGGCGCGCAGCGCCGCGGCCGGCGGGATGCCGGCCAGCGTGAGCGTGTGCAGCTCGCGATGCGCCGAGAAGCCGGCCAGGTACTCGCCGCGGCTCGGGTTGTCCGTGCCCAGCGTGATCGTGCCGCCGGCGTCGTGGAACGCCTTCGTGGTGCGCAGCATGGTGGCGTACAGCGCGTCGAACAGCGGGAACGCCTTCCGCGGCGGCTGGCGCTTCACCCACGCCTGCACCTCCGGCGTGAAGAACTCCCGCTCGTCCACCCAGTAGTCGAAGCCCGGCTTGTCGGCCACGGTGCTGAAGTACACCGGGGCGGTGATGGTCGGGTCGAACACGACGCGGTTCTGGATGAACAGGCGCGCGATCTCCTTGAACTCGCGCGACGCCGTATCCACCTTCACCCAGGCCTGATACGCCGGCCCGTCGGGCGAGAGCGCGTCGCCGCCCAGGATGTGCTCCACGCGATCGATGCCCATGCGCACCGCCTCCCGCGCGTTGGTGCTGTTCCGGAAGCCGGACTCCAGGTGCGCCACCACGGTGAGCCCGTGCTGGTGCGCGCGCTCGATGAGCGGCTGCAGGTGCCGAGGGCTGATCCCCTTCGCCTTGAAGCCTCGCACGCCCTGCTCGGCCCAGTAGTCCACCTCGCGGTGGATGTCCTCGGTGGTGGCGTCCTGGTTCCAGTCGGGCCGCGCGGTGCCGAAGTACGGGCCGGAGTTGTAGATGCGCGGGCCGATCTGCTCGCCGCGGTCGATGCGCTTGCGCGTCTCCATCATGCCTACCGGATCGTACTCGCCGGCGGGGAAGGTGGAGGTGACGCCGTTGGCGAGAAAGATGAGCGGGTTGTAGCGGTACTCGTCCTGCCGCGCGCCGCCGTCGCCCAGCGTCATGTTGTAATGCGCGTGCACGTCCACGAGGCCGGGGAGCACGTACTCGTCGTCGCCGAGGGCGATCACCCGGGCGCCGGTGGTGTCCTGGCCGCGAAAGTCACCGTTGGTGACGAGCAGCCGGCCGCCGCGCACGAGGATTCCGCGGTTGCGCTCGACGCTGTCGCTGGTGGCCGTGAAGAGCCAGCCGCCGCGGATGACGAGCGCGGGATTCTGCGCGCCGGCCGGCGCTGACAGCAGCGGGAAGAGCGCGAGGATGCCGATCAGCAGGCGGGCGCGTCGGACGGCGGGTACTGGCATGTGGGGCCTCCTGGAGGTGGCGGGAGGCTCGCGCTGCGCGCCTCGCGGCAGCATCGCGTCCCGCATGGGTCGTGGTCCATCGCGATGACGGCGGTGCGCCCCGGAGGACCCACCGCCGCCATTCCCTACCGGTGGAGCGCGGCGATCAGCGCTGCGCCGCCAGCTCCTTCACGGCGCCGGCCAGCATGCGCACCTTGGCCGCGTCGCCGGCTCCACTGGCCTCGCCCTCGAGCTGCGCGGCGAGCTGCGTGAGCGCTCCCTGCCGCGCGGTGCCCGATGCCCGCTCGGCGCCGGTGAGCGCCTGGCGCACGGCCGCGATCCGGGCCGAGGCGAGCCCCTTGGAGCGCTCGAGCTGATCCACGAATGCGCGGGCCATGCTGAAGCTCGCCGGCCACACCATCCGGGGCTGCTCCTGCGGATTGAAGTGGTCGAAGTGCACCGTCTTCGCGGCGTCGAGCTCGTTCCGCGAGAGGAACGCGCTCGGCGTGAGCTCGAAGATGTCCAGGCCGCGGGCGATCTCGGAGCTCACGATGACGCCGTTGTACCAGTAGGCGGACCAGGAGCCCCCGCTCACGGGCTGCGACGCGTCCATGGGACCGCGATCGAAGTACGCGATCTCCACGGGGTGCTTCGGGTCGGTCCAGTCGAACACCGAGATGCCGCCCTGGTACCACGCCTGCACCATGACGTCGCGTCCGGGGATCGGGATCAGCGAGCCGTTGTGCGCCACGCAGTTCTCCTCGGCCGTCTGCGCCGCGGGCATCTTGTAGTAGCTCTGGAACTCCATCTTGTTGTCCACGAGCGTGAAGATGGCGTTGGCGCCCCACTCGGGCTTGTCCGTCACGCGGCAGCGCGGCTGCGTGCCGCCGCCCCACTCGTCGCTGAACAGCACCTTGCTACCGTCGTTGCTGAACGTGGCCGAGTGCCAGAAGGAGAAGTTGGAGTCGGCCACGGCGCCGATGCGCACCGGGTTGGCCACGTCGCGGATGTCGAGCAGCAGCCCGTAGCCCGCGCACGCGCCGCCGGCCAGCCCGATGGCGGGGTAGGAGGTGATGTCGTGGCACTGCGTGGGCCCACTCCGGGGACCGGCCGGGGCGCGGCGGGGCGCCCGTCCGGAGGCGGCGGCGCGCGCCGCCGCGGCCTGCACGTCGGCGGCCGTCTCGGCGTGGCGCGCGGGCGCGGAGAGGTCGTCGAAGATGCGCGGCGAGCTCACGATGCGCGCCTGCTCCGGGTGCGCCACCGGCACCTTGATCACCTCGATGCGGAAGAGCGCCGTGTTCGGGTTCTCATCCGGCTGCCCGTCCGAGCAGCCCGGCAGCTCGCTGGGCGAGCGCACGCCCGCCGAGCCCGAGACGTAGATGTAGACGTTGGCCGGATCCTTGGGGTCGGTGACCAGCGTGTTGGTGTGCGAGCCGCGGCACGTCTGCACCGTGATGATCGGCTTGGGCTTGGCGACGTCGGTGATGTCGAAGATGCGGATGCCGCGCGCGCGGTCGTGGCTCACCGTGTCGGTCACGCCCTCCAGGCCGCAGTCGGTGCGGCCGTTCGTCGCCTCGGCGGACACGAACAGCAGGTTCTTGTACACCGTCACGTCGCTCTGCGAGCCGGGGCACACGAAGGCCGTGCGCAGCGTCGGCTTGCTCGGGTTCGCGATGTCCCACACCTGGTACCCGCTGTAGTTGCCCTGGAACACGTAGTTCCCGGAGAACGCGAGGTCGGTGTTCGTGAGCCGGCTGTCGCCCGGCGTGCTCGGGTTGCTGAAGGCGGCCGATGGCCGGGTGGCGGATACCAGCCGCAGGTTCCAGATCGCCTCACCGGCATCGTACCAGCCGGCGCGGAGCCCCACGCGCGGGTCGGGGCTGGGCGCGGACGCCGACATGCTGGCCGAGGCGCCGGCCGGCGACGGCGCGGCGCCGGGCGACGACCCGGTGGCCGACGAGGACGCGCAGGCCGCCGTCGCCAGCAGCGCGAGGGAGAGCGCGAGGGACGACGGCGCGCGGGTGGCGCTCCACCGCGCGTCCGTGCGCTGCGGCGACGATTCCGATGTCATGACTGATCCTGTTGAGGAGGTAGTGCGGGACGGGGTACTGGCGGATGGGCGGAGGGAGCGCGTCACGGGCGATCGGCCGACGACGACGCGGGCAGCATGGTGCGCATCCGCTCGATCTCCGTCACCTGGTCGGCGGTGACGTCGGAGGCGAAGCGGAAGACGTTCACATCCTGGCCCGCACCCGGGCTGGCGAACAACTCCTCCACCATGGTGAGCGCGCCCTCGTGATGCTGGATCATGAACGTCAGGAACAGCCGGTCGAACTCGGCGCCGGCGGCCGCCTGGAGCTGCGCGAGCTGCTCCGGGCTCAGCATGCCGGGCATGATCGCGCCGTGCATGGGCATCGCGTGGCCGGCCATGTCGTGATGCGCGTCCGGGTCCGGCACCGTCTGGCCGCGCTCGCGCAGCCAGCGCTGCATGAACGCGATCTCGTCGCGCTGCGCGACGTCGATGCGCTCGGCCAGCACCCGCACGTCGCCGCGGGCGCCGCGCGTGGGTACCAGGCCGGCCATCACCACCGCCTGCGCGTGATGCGCGATCATCCCCTGCATGAACGCGACGTCGGCCGGGGTGTAGGGGGGACGCCCGCTGTCGGCGCGGGCCAGGGCGGCTGGGGTGAGCGCCGGCTCACCCCGCGCTTCGGACTGCTGGATGGTGCTGGCGCACCCCGCGATGCCCAGCACCGCCAGCAGCGCCATTGCATCCATCCATCGAGACGATCTCTTCACGCGGTCGCTCTTTCCAGTGACTCGAGTAGGCTTGTGCGCCGGTGGGGGTGCAACGTGATCACCACCGGTGACTGCGCGTCGGCAACGCGTACCGTCGCCCTGGATGAACGTACGGGTGCCCGAATGCGTTGGTGAGCGGGCGGTGGGCCGCGCAGTCGCGCCGGGCCACCTGGCCTGTCAATTGCGGCTCGGGCCCGCGTGCGTTCTCTTCAAGTCATTGCAATTCAGTCTGTTGGTTCCTTCTACCGAGGTCACATGCATACTGGCCAACGAGCGCTCGTCTCGACGTTCTTCCTGGCGGCTGCGGGCATGGCCTGCAGTCCCGGCGCGGACGCCGGCGCGGACACCACCGCGGCGGGAACCGCTGCTGATAGCGCGACCATCGCCGCCGTCGCCTGCAGCACACCCCTGGAGACACGATCGCCCAACGCGACCGACCAGAAGCCGACGTTCCCGGGCCAGACGCACGCCTGCGAGAGCCCGTCCAACGTGGCCTTCGACGTCACCGTCCTCACCAGCGCGCTGGTGAACCCGTGGGCGGTGGAGCCGCTGCCGGGTGGCGACCTGCTGGTCACCGAGCGGCCCGGGCGCATGCGCATCGTCTCGGCCACGGGCCAGGTGGGAGCGCCGATCACCGGCCTGCCCAGGATGGCCGCGGGCGGCCAGGGCGGCCTGCTCGACGTCGCGCTGAGCCCCACGTTCGACACCGACCGCACGATCTACTGGAGCTTCTCGGAGCCCCGCCAGGGCGGCAACGCCACCAGCGTCGCCCGCGGCATGCTCTCGGCCGACCGGCGGAGCCTGGAGCAGGTGAAGGTGATTCTCCAGACCAAGCCGGTGTACGCCGGCGACAAGCACTTCGGCTCGCGGCTCGCCTTCGGCCCCGACGGAAAGCTCTACGTGACGCTGGGCGAGCGCTCGGACACGCCGATGCGTCCGCAGGCGCAGCAGCTCGACAGCCACCTGGGCAAGATCCTGCGCATCAACCCCGATGGCACGGTGCCCGACGACAACCCGTTCGTGGGCCAGGCCAACGCCCTGCCCGAGATCTGGACGCTCGGCCACCGGAACGTGCAGGCCGCGGCGTTCGATCCGCAGGGGAGGCTCTGGGAGGTGGAGCACGGCACGCGGGGCGGCGACGAGTTGAACCTGGTGGAGAAGGGGAAGAACTACGGCTGGCCGGTGACGGCGTACGGCATCGAGTACAACGGGAAGCCCATCGCCGGCGCGGTGACCAACCGCGAGGGCATGCAGCAGCCCGTCTACTACTGGGATCCGGTGATCGCGCCATCCGGGGCGCAGTTCTACACGGGCGACGCGTTCCCGGCGTGGCGCAACAGCCTCTTCGTCGGCAGCATGAGGGACCTGGCCCTCGTGCGGCTCACCCTGCAGAACGATCGCGTGACCGGTGAGGAGCGCCTGCTCGCCGACCGCAAGCAGCGCGTGCGCGACGTGCGGCAGGGCCCGGACGGCGCGCTGTACATCGTGACGGATCAGAAGGCCGGCGAGTTGTGGAGGATCGCTCCGCGTCCCTGAGGGCGCGCCGAGCGATCCCTGGCCACCGCCGCGAGCGGGTCGCATCTTACGCGATCCGCTCGTGTCGCATCGTCGGGAGCCAGCACCAGGAACCAGGAGCATGCTCGCATGATCGTTTCACCAGGGTCCACGCGCTGATGGCGCGCCAGCAGACGGAAAGCCCGCGCGGACCCGCCGCCCTCGGTCCGTACTCGCACGGCGTCTGGGCCGGCGAGCTGCTCTATCTCTCCGGCCAGACGCCGGTGGATCCGGCCACCGGCCGGCTGATCGACGGCGACGTGGAGGCGCAGACCCACCGCGCGTTCGACAACCTGGAGCTCGTGCTCCTGGATGCCGGGCTCACGATGGACCACGTCATCAAGTGCAACGTCTACCTCACGGACATGGCCGACTTCCCGGCGATGAACGCGGCGTACCAGGCGCGCTTCGCGCGACCGTATCCGGCGCGCACCACGGTCGCGGTGGCCGCGCTGCCGCTGGCCGCGTCCGTGGAGATCGAGCTCGTCGCCAGGCGCGGGTGACCGAGGTGGTGGAGACCCGGCACCTCTCGCCCGCGAGCGTGTCGCCGGACGCCACCGAGCGCCTGCTGCGCTGGCTGCTCGCGGCGGGAGCCGACGAGCTCTCCGTGCGGGTGCGGGCGCTGCGGGACGAGCCAGCGGCGCTGGCCGACGCGTTCGAGGACGCGCTCGCCCCGTTCGCGCTGCCCAACGCGTCGAGACCCGTGTTCGCCGGCCCTGATGACGCCGACGTCGAGCGGGAGGTGCGCCTGTGGACGCTCTCCCGGGAGAGCATCACCGCGCTGTCGCCGTTCCTGACGCGCGGGCTGTTCCATCACGAGGCCGGCCCGGCGGGCTGGCTGGAGGATCTCACCGTCTACCGCGCCGGTGAGCTCGTGCTCGGGGTGCTCACCCACGAGCGGGAAGGGATACTGCGCCTCACCCCTGGCGAGCACGCCGAGGTCGCGGCGATCGGCGTGCTGGGAGAGTAGGGCGATGATCCGGAGATTCCTCGAACGACTGGTCACCGGACGCGGGGAGCCGGCCGGCCCGGCCGCGACCACGGTGCACGAGATGCGCGGCTTGCGGGTGGTGGTGGAGAACTCGCGTCCCGACATCGCCACCGCCGACGTGCTCGCGCGGCTCGACGAGGCGCTGGGCCTGCTGGAGCGCTACGCGCCCGCGCGGCTCCGCCACCTGCGGCGCGACCTGCGGCAGATCTCGGTGGTGCGCTTTCCCTGTCGTGGCGCGTACTTCCCGGACGAGCGCGTCTGCATTACGGAGCTCACCTTTCTCGCGCGGCGCGACATCACCGCCGCGCCGGTGGCCTCGTCCATCCTGCACGAGGGCGTGCACGCCCGCGTGGATCGCATGGGCGTGCGCCGCGAGGGACGCGACCGGGCGAAGGAGGAGCGGCTGTGTCGGCGCGCGGAGGTGGCATTCGGCCGCGCCCTCCCTCCGGAGCTCGGCGCTCCGGTGCTGGAGCGCGCGCTGGGCACGCTCACCCTGGCCGACACGGAGGTCGCGCCCGTGATCGACTGGGCCGAGGCCAGCCGGCGGCAGTCGGAGATCGACGCGGCGAGCACTCGTCCTCCCTCACCCCCGAACGCATGATGACCCCGCGCTCCCTCGTCGTCGCGCTCGGCGCGACGCTCGCCTTCACGCCGTCGCTCGCCGTCGCGCAGTCGTCGTCCGCCAGCAGCCTCGCGCCGCCCGCGCGGTTCGAGGATCCCGAGCGGCTCGCGAAGCTCAGCGCCGCCTTCCCCGCCATCGACACCCTGATGCGCGGGTTCGCCGAGCGGGGGCGCGTGCCGGGCATGGCGTACGGGATCATCGTGGATGGGCGGATCGCGCACGTGGGCACCGCCGGCTTTCGCGAGGTGGCGTCTCGCTCGCCCGTGGACAGCGCGACCGTGTTCCGCATCGCGTCCATGACCAAGAGCTTCACCGCGCTCGCCATCCTCCAGCTGCGCGACCAGGGCAAGCTGGCGCTGGACGAGCCCGCGGAGCGCTACGTCCCCGAGCTGGCCGGGCTGCGGTATCCCACCGCGGACTCGCCCAGGATCACCGTGCGCCACCTGCTGACGCACTCCGCGGGCTTTCCGGAGGACAACCCCTGGGGCGACCAGCAGCTGGCCGCCACCGACCAGGAGATGGCGGCGATGATGCGGAGCGGCATCCCGTTCTCCACCGCGCCGGGCACGCAGTACGAGTACTCCAACTTCGGCTTCGCCATCCTGGGCCGCATCGTGGCCAACGTGTCGGGCATGCCGTACCCGCGCTACGTCACCGAGCGCGTGCTCCGGCCGCTGGGCATGAACGTCACCGAGCTGCAGGCCGCCGCCGTGGCGCCCCAGCGCCTGGCGCACGGCTATCGCGTGCAGGACGGCGAGTGGCTCGAGGAGCCGCAGCTTCCCGACGGCGCCTTCGGCTCGATGGGCGGCATGCTCACGTCCATCGGCGATCTGGGCCGGTGGGTGGGCTTCATGCTCGACGCCTGGCCGCCGCGCGACGGTGCGGAGACCGGCCCGGCGCGCCGGGCCTCGGTGCGCGAGATGCAGCAGGTGGCGCGCTTCAGCGGCGCCACGGCGGTGCGCGACAGTGCCACCGGCGCGCTGGCGCTCAACGCCGGCGGCTACGGCTACGGCCTGCGCGTCGGGCAGACGTGCCTGTTCCCCTCGTCGGTGTCGCACACCGGCGGACTGCCCGGGTTCGGGTCACTCATGCGCTGGCTGCCCGACTACGGCGTGGGCATCGTCGCGCTGGGCAACCGCACCTACACCGGCTGGACCGGCGTGAGCGAGCAGGCGCTGCAGCTCCTGTCGCGCACCGGCGGGCTGGTGCCGCGCGTGCCGCAGCCCGCCCCGGTGCTCGTGGAGCGGCAGGCGCAGGTGACGCGTCTGGTATCGCGCTGGAACGACGCGCTGGCGGACAGCGTGGCGGCCATGAACCTGTACCTGGACGAGTCGAAGGACCGGCGGCGCGCGGCCATCGGGCGCCTCGCGCTGGAGGCGGGCGGGGACTGCCGTCCGGAGGGTGCGCTGGTGGCGGAGAACGCGCTGCGCGGCCGCTGGCGCATGCGGTGCGGCAAGGGCGACCTGCGCGTGGCCATCACGCTCGCGCCCACCGAGCCGGCGAAGGTGCA
>DATANT010000236.1:0-4600 GCA_036266115.1 Gemmatimonadaceae bacterium
GGGATGGGCTGCGCGGGCGCGGGGGTCCCCCCCCAACCACGAGGGTGGTCTCATTCCCGCGAGCATGCACCACCAGTTCCCCGCTCCCATCACCCCGATCGCGCACCGCCCCCGACCACCCACTGCGAACCGACCGCCGACCGCCCGCCCCCCAACGTCCCCATGTCCCTGTCCCCCACCCGCCGCCTGGCCGTCGTCGTCCTCGTCGCCTCACCCCTCTGGCTGCTCTCCGGCAGCACCTGGGGCGCCGCGGTGGCGCTCGGGGTCCTGTTCGCCGTGCTTGCCGCGGCACTCGGCGACATCGCGCGCACGCCTACGGTGCGCGACGTGGTGGTGGAGCGGCACGCGCCGCCGGTGGTGGGTCTCGGAGATCGGGCGGCGGGGACGTACGTCATCCGCTCGCGCTGGCCGCGCGCGCTGCGCGTGCAGCTCTTCGACCGCCTGCCGCCCGGCGTGGAGCGTGACGCGCTGCCTGCGACGCTGTCGCTGCCCGCTGGCGGCGAGCGGGAGGTGTCGCTCGCGGTGCGGGGCGCCGCGCGCGGGCAGCACGCCCTGGGACCGGTCGCGCTCCGGGTGGCGGGACCGCTCGGTCTCGTCACCCGCACCCTGCGCTTCTCGCCAGACGACGCGATCACCGTCGTGCCGTCGCTCGCCGGCGTGCGGCGCTACCGGCTGCTGGCCGTGCAGCGGCGGCTGCGCGACGCCGGGGTGCGCGCGCTCCGCCGCCGCGGTGGCGGCACGAGCTTCGCCAGCCTGCGCGAGTACGCGGTGGGCGACGATCCGCGCCACGTGGACTGGAAGGCCACCGCGCGGCGCGGCAAGCCGATCGTGCGCGAGTTCACCGTGGAGCAGGGGCAGACCGTGGTGATCGCGATGGATGCCGGCCGGCTCATGACGCAGCTCGCGGGCGATCGGTCGCGCTTCGAGCACGCGCTGGCCGCGGCCATGGTGCTCGCCGACGTCGCCGTGCACTCGGGCGACCAGGTGGGGCTGCTGCTCTTCGACGACGAGGTGCGCGCCTGGGTGCCGCCGGCGCGCGGCCGCCCGGCGCTGGAGCGCGTGCGCGACGCGCTCGTACCGGCGCGGGCGAGCATGACCGAGCCGGACTACGCCGCCGCCTTCCGCACCCTCGCCACCCGGCACCGCAAGCGCTCGCTGGTGGTGCTCTTCACCGACGTGGTGGACGTGCGCGCCTCGCAGGCGCTGGTGGCGCACACGGCGCGGAGCGCGGCGCGCCACCTGCCGCTCGTCGTCGCGCTGCGCAACGACGCCCTGCACGCCGCGGCCGTCCCGCCCGCGGATCCCACGCCCGCGGCCCTCTACGAGGCGGCGGCCGCCGAGGAGTTGCTGGAGGCGCGCGGCGCGGCGCTGCAGCGCATGCGGCAGACCGGCGTGGACGTGGTGGACGTCTCGCCCGACACGCTCGCCGCGGCGGTCGTGAACCGGTACCTGGAGCTGAAGGGCCGAGGCTCGATCTGAGCTTCGATCTGAGCGAGAGAGCGGTCCGCGCGCCGGGGCCGAACGACCGCGGGGGAGAGCGATCCCGACACTCGCTCGCTGCGCTCGCTCCTGCGGGATGACAACGTTGATGGGCCTCCCCTTCGGCCGCGCTCCTGCGGGATGACAACCTCGACTGGCTTCACCGTCCATCAAGGCTCCCGCGGGATGACAACCTTCACCGGCATCGCTCTCGGGAGCGCTCCTGCGGGATGACACGTCGGGCCGACACGTGAGCGTCGGGATCGACTTCACGAGCGTGATGCGGCTCCGCGTTCTCCGCCCCCGCGCGCGATCACGGCGGCACCGCGCTCACCCGCAGTCCCCCGCCCCATCCCCAACGTCCAGTACCAGAGCAGCAACACCGCCGTCGCGGCCGACACCGCGGCCTTCTCCCAGAGGGGCCACACGCGCGGCGAGATGTTGCCCTCGATGAGGCCGGCCACGAGCAGCAGCACGCTCGCACCGGCCACCAGCGTGAGGGCACGCCGGCCGCGCTCCACCAGTGCGTCCCGCCGCGTGAGCGCGCCAGGGAGCAGGATGGCCGCGGCCAGCTGCAACCCGGCACCGCCGCCCAGGCAGATGGCGGTGAGCTCCAGCACACCGTGGGGCAGCACGAAGCCCAGGATCTGCTCCAGGAGCCCCATGCGCGCATAGAAGCCGAGCGGCGCGCCGAGCGCGGCGACGCCGTTCATCACGAGCACGAGCACGGTGCCCGCGCCGGCGGTGATGCCCAGCGCGAACGCGCCGAAGGTGACCTGGAGGTTGTTCGTGGTGATGGCGCTCGTGAGGATCGCACCGCGCAGCTGCGCATCCTCCTCCGGCAGGTAGCCGCCCCCTTCCCGCTGCCGCACGACGCCGGTCTCCGCGCGATCCACCAGACCGCGAGGCACCATCTGCGCGGCCGCCTGCGGCGAGCGGCGCACCGCCTCGAACGCGCCGATGGCCGGCCCGAAGAGCAGCACCGCCGCCAGCGCGATGGGCCGCCAGGAGCGCCGCATCTCGGCCGGGATGGCGTCGAAGACGTAGTCGCCCACCACCGCCGGGCGAAGCCGCCGCTGGCGGTAGAGCAACCCGTGCCCACCCGCCACCAGCCGGCTCAGGTAGTACACCGCGTCCACGTCGCGATCGCGACTGGCCGTGCGCAGTCGCGCGAGGTCCCCGGTGATGGCACGATACCGCGCGACGAAGTCGCTCACCTCGTCCTCGCTCATGGCCGACAGGCCGCGCCGCTCGGCGTCGTCCAGCAGCCGCGCGAAGTGGCGCCAGTCGGGGAGCCCGCGCGCCACGAGCGCGTGCTGCTCGCGATGCGCGCCGGTATCGCTGCGGGCCGCCCCGCCCAGCTCGCGCAACCGCCGCTCGCTGGCCTCCAGCGCGATCAGGAAGGCGAGGTCGCCCGACGGGCCGCCGGGCACCCGCGCGCGAAACCGACTGACGAGCTGCCCCGTCAGCGCCTCGCGACGCGGCCGGTCGAGCGAGCTTCGCCGCGCCACGAACCGCTGCAGCACCGCGAACTCGGCCTCGTCCAGCAGCGCCGGGCCGGCGACGAGCACCCGCGGCTCGGCCGCCGCGTCGTCGCCGCCGACAAAGGCGGTGCGCCGCTCCTGCACCACCATGGTGCCGGCCACGTAGTCGCCCAGTCGCTTTCCCGAGCGCGAGACGGCCACGCTCAGCAGCCCCACCCCGTACAGGATGCCCGGCTGCATGTCGACGAGGCGCACGAGGTTGCGCGCGGCGGACGCTCCCAGGGTCACCGCGTAGCCGCCGTCCTGCACCACGCGCAGCCGGAAGTAGCGCTTGCCCGGCGTCTGCCCATCGCGCAGCCCCTCGAACAACACGTAGTAGCCCCAGAAGATGAGGAACTGGCCGGCGATCACGAGCGCCGTCACCCACTCGCCGGCGAGATCCCGTCCCGACGGGCCGCCGTAGCGCCGCGTCGCCCACGCGGCCAGGAGCAGCAGCAGCGCGTAGCCGCCCGTGCAGATGGCCGTGTCCACCAGCGCCGCGGCGGCGCGCGTGCCCACGCCGGCCATGGTGTACGCGAAGGCGACATGCTCGGGCGTCTCGATCTCGACCTGCTGGTCGAGCGAACGCGGCATTGGCGAGGTGGGAGGCGTGGTGGCCATGAGGAGGGAAGCTACGGCGTCCGCGCGCCACGGGGAGAGGGTGCTGGCCCGCGCCGCCCACTCGCGGTCCGTGAGCGCCGTCATACACGGGACGCGTACCCGGTGCCAGATTTCACGACGGCCATGGGTACGATCCGGCATCCTTCCTTCCCGCTCCGCCTCTCGCCTCGTGTCACACCGCATCCTCGCGCTCGCGCTCGTCCTCGCCGCGGCCTCGCCGCTCGCCGCCCAGATTCCCCAGTCCGAGTACGCCGACCGCCGCGCCCGGCTGGCCGAGGCGTTGCCGGATGGCGCGTTCCTGTCGCTCGGCGCGCCGGAGCCGGCGGCCGACTACCTGCCCTTCACGCAGGCGCCACGCTTCCGCTATCTCACCGGCTTCACCGAGCCCGATGCGGCGCTCCTCATGCTCAAGCAGGGTGGGCGCGTGACCGGTACGCTGTTCGTGCTGCCCAGCGACCCCGCACGCGAGACATGGACCGGCCGCCGCGCCGGCCTGACGGGGGCGCAGCGGACCACGGGGCTCCAGACGCGGCCGATCGAGGCGCTGGAGCAGGTGCTGGACTCGCTGCTCACGGCAGGCACGCCGCTCGCCATCGCCCTCAACCTCACCGAGAGCGGCGACACGCTGGCCCACGAGCAGCTCTTTCTCCAGTCGCTCACCAGAGGGCACGCGGACGCTCGAATTGCCGAGGCGAGCGGCCCCGTGATGCGACTCCGCGGCACGAAGAGCGCCGCCGAGCAGGACCTGCTGCGCAAGGCGGTCGCCATCACGGTGACCGCGCAGCAGGAGGCCCTGCGGCTCGTGGAGCCGGGGATGAACGAGTTCGAGGTCCAGGCGCTCATCGAGTACACCTTCCGCCGCAACGGCGCCGATCGCCCTGGCTTCGCCAGCATCGTGGGCTCGGGGCCCAACTCCACGGCGCTGCACTACAGCGCGAACGACCGCTTCATGCAGGCCGGCGACCTGCTGGTGATGG
>DATANT010000237.1:0-7840 GCA_036266115.1 Gemmatimonadaceae bacterium
AACGTCGGGGCGGCACCCACCGGGTGCCGCCACTCGTTTTTTCATCCCCTCCGCATGCCTGCAGATCCACTGGGCGTCGCGCCCCACCGGCGCGCCGCGATCGAGCGTCTCGCCACCGAGCTCCGGCCCGGGACCACCGTCGCCCTCTCCACACACATCAACGCGGACGGCGACGGCTGCGGCTCCGAAGCGGCCCTGGCGCGCCTGCTCGTGCAGCGCGGCATCACGGCGCGCATCGTGAACCCCACGCCGTGGCCGTCGATGTTCGACTTCCTGCTGGGAGACGACATCGAGGAGCGCTCGGCGGAGGGGGAGCGGGCGCTGCGCGGGATCGACGCGCTCATCGTGCTGGACATCAGCGACGTGAAGCGGCTGGGCGTGCTGGCCGACACCGTGCGCGCGCTGGACGTGCCCAAGCTGGTGATCGACCATCACGTGGCCGGCGACGAGCCGCCGGGTGGGCTGATCTTCAGCGACACCTCGGCCTGCGCCACCGGGGAGCTGGTGTTCGACCTGGCGGTGACGCTCGGGCTGGAGGTCACCGAGCCCATCGCGCGCGCGCTGTACGCGGCCATCCTCACCGACACCGGCGGATTCCGCTTCAGCAACACCACGCCGCGCGCCCACGCCATCGCCGCGCAGCTGCTGCTGGCCGGCGTGAACCCCGAGGAGATGTACCGCACCGTGTACGCGTCGGTGCCGTTGGGGCGCCTGCACCTGCTGCGCGACGCGCTGGCCACGCTCCGGGTGGACGAGAAGTACGGCATCGCCTGGATCTCGGTGCCGGCCGGCGCGGTGGAGCAGTACTCGCTGCGCTCCGAGGACCTGGAAGGGATCGTGGAGCACCCGCGCTCCATCCTGGGCACGCGGATGGCGCTCTTCTTCCGCGACCTGGGCCACGGCAAGGTGAAGGTGAGCTTCCGCAGCACCGGTGACGTGGACGTGAACCGGTTCGCGCGCGAGTTCGGGGGCGGCGGGCATGCGAAGGCGGCTGGCGCGCTGGTGACGGGGAATCTGGAGACGGTGTGCGAGCAGGTGGTGCAGGCGGCGCGGGCGTACGTGGGGGAGCGGGGCGGCGAGTGAAGGGGCACCGCCAGCTCACCTGGCGCGCCTGATGGGTGGCGTGTCGCCCGGTCGCTACTCGCGAGTCGGTTGGCGCTGGCGGGCTGCATGGCTTCAAGCACCATCTCGCACCGCCACTGGTGCCGACGTGCCGAAGGCCTGTTCCGCGTAGGCGTCCCACACGATTCCTCGCCCTCCGGCTCGGCTGGCCGAACCGGGGCCTCGCCCCGACGCGCACCAGCGGCACGCCGCGCCTGACGGTTCGGCTCCACGCCGGTCGAGCGTCGCCGGCGCGGGTGGGTGTGCAGGCCACGCTCCACCTCCCATTCTCGCCGGGCTGGGTTCTGGCGCGCACTCGTCCTCACCGGCAGGCCCGGGCGGTTCATCGTTGCGCGATACGCGCGAACGGCGCCTGGTCAGGCCCGCGCGGACCCACGTCGCACCCGCATCCAGGCACGCGGGACGGCACTGCGCCGCGGCGAGGCGGATGCGTGCTCGGAGTGGCCGCGGTGGTGATGCTGCGCGACTCGTCGGTGCGCGGCGCGCCATCGCGGCGATCATGAGATGGCTGGACGCGTGCATCGCGCGCGGCGCGCGGGTGCCGCCGGGAGGCCGGAGCGGCCGGACGTCAGCTGGCAGCACGACCACCGGCTCGGCGCGTATCCGGTGAGGGCCGCATGATGGGCGGCTCACCGAGCCCGCGAGCTGGATGCACCCATGTGTGGCGCCAGGCGGAAGCGGCCCGACTCGCTCCGCGCCGCCGCTCGCCCCGCCTCGCGGTCGTTTGATCGCGGCTACCCGCCATCGCGGCGGCAGTATCACGCCGGTGCCGTCGGCAACCTTCCGACCCGCTGCGCGTGTCGGAGTGACCGGCACCGCGCTTCCGGACGGTGCCCTGTCTTAACGTTCTCTAAGTTGCCCTCGCCGCCTCCGAGCGCCATCTTCGCGCTCGCATCTCGCCGCTGGGCCCGCCCTCGCACGTCCTCCCGCTCCATGCGCCCGCCCACCCGCCTCCTCCGCATCGCCCTTCCCGTCGCGGTCCTGCTGGCCCTCGGCGCGGCCTCGTACCTCAAGATCCGCGACGGCGCCGCCGCGCCGTCGGGGGATGACGCGGCGCGCCCGATCGCGGCGAACGAGACGGAGGGCGCCGCTCGCGCGGCGGGCGACGTCGCCATCCCGGTGGAGGGCGCGGCCGTGGTGCGCGGCACCCTCGTGGTCTCGGTCACGGCCACGGGACAGGCCGCGCCGCAGCGGCAGACCAGGCTCCTCGCGCTCGTGGCGGGACGCCTGGCCCAGGTGCCGGCGCGCGAGAGCCAGCGGCTGACGGCGGGCGCCCTGGTGGCGGCGGTGGACCCGGCGGAGTTCGAGTTGGCGGTGGCGGAGGCGCGAGCTCGGTACGAATCGGCGGAGGCGACGTACCAGGAGCTCACCCTGTTCGACGATCGCATGGCCGACTCCGCGCAGCGCGCCGAGCGGGCGCGCATCGCGCGCGCCAGGAGCGGATTGGAGGGCGCCGAGGTGGCGGTGAAGCGCGCGGAGCTGGACTTGCGGCGGGCGCGCGTGACGGCGCCCTTCGACGGCGACGCGGCCGACGTGCGCGTGGTGCCGGGTCAGCATGTGCGGGTGGGCGACGAGCTGGCCACGGTGATGGACCTGGACCCCATCAAGATCGAGGTGCAGGTGCTGGAGAGCGAGGTGGGCTTCCTGGCTGCCGGCCGCACGGCGCAGGTGACGCTCGCCGCCTTTCCGGGCCAGACGTTCGCCGGGCGCATCGAGAGCATCAACCCGGTGGTGGAGACGGGCACGCGGACGGCCAGGGTCACGGTGATCGTGCCCAACGCCCAGCGGCGCATCCTGCCCGGGATGTACGCGCGTGTGTCGCTCGAGGCGCAGCGCTTTCCGGACCGCGTGCTGGTGCCGCGTGCGGCGGTGCTGGAGCGCGACCGGCGCACGATGCTGTTCGTCTACGACGGCGACCAGCAGGGCGGCCTGGCCAAGTGGCGCTACGTGACCACGGGCCTGGGCAACGCGGACGAGGTGGAGGTGGTGGAGCACCCGGACACCGACATGGTGCAGCCGGGCGAGCGGGTGCTGGTGGACGGCCACTACACGCTCACCCACGACGCGCGCGTGCGCCTGGTGCCGAGCGTGAAGGAGAGCGGCGGGAGGCCGCGCTAGCGTGCCGGCCACGCAACGGCTGCTGACCCTCGTGGTCGGCGCGACGATGCTGTCCGCCACACCCCTCCGCGCCCAGGCCGCCCGCTCGCTCTCCCTGGCCGATGCCATCGCGGCGGCGGAGCGCGGAAATCCGGACTATCAGATCACGCGCAGCGACGAGACCGTCGCCGTCGCCGCCCTGCGGGAGTCGTGGGGCGCGTACCTGCCCAGCGTGGGCGCGAGCGTGGGATTCGGTGGCAGCTCGTCGCGCCGCCTCACCACGTTCGACGAGTTCGGCAACGCGGTGCGCCTGGACGACGCGCTCACCTCGCGCACGAGCAGCGCACTGCAGTCGGTGGGCGCCGAACTGCTGCTGTTCGACGGCTTCCGGCGCGAGCAGATGCGGAACGCGGCGCGGAGCGACGTGCGAGCGGTGGACGCGCGCATCGCCGCCCGGCGCGTTCGGCTCCGCGCCGAGGTTGCCCGGCAGTACTACCGCGCCCTGGGCGCGGAGCGGCGCGTGCGGCTGGAGGAAGGCGTGCTGGCCTCGGCGCGCGAGCAGCTGGCCACCACCGAGCGGCGCTTCCTGGTGGCCAGCGCCCGGCGCGAGGACGTGCTGGGCGCACGGGAGGCGATCCTCTCCGCCCAGGCGCAGGTGGCGCAGGCGCGGGGCGACGCGGCCAAGGATCGCCTGCTGCTGGCGGAGCTGCTGGGTGGCGAGAGCGACGCGCCGCTCGAGCTCACCGACTCGCTGCCAGTGCTCGGCGACACGCTGGCCGCCAGCGCCGACGAGCTGGTGGCGCTCGCGCTGCGCGCCAGCCCCGTGCTGCAGGAGCGCGACGCGGCACTGCAGACGGCCGACCGCCGGCTCTCGGCGAGCCGGGGCGCGTGGTGGCCCAGCGTGCGGGCCAGCGCGCGGTACGGGCGCTCGCTCTCCGACCGGCTGAACGGCGCGCTGTTCGACTTCAATCCGCCCGACCAGGCCTTCTCGCTCTCCCTGGACGTGACGCTGCCGGTGCTCGATCAGTTCCGGCGTCCCGCCGACGTGGCGCGTGCCGCGGAGCAGCGGGATGATCAGGCGCAGAGCCTGCGCGCCGCGCGCCTGCGCATGGAGCAGGAGGTGCGCGCGGCGCTCATCGACACGCGCAACGCCGAGCAGCGCGTGCGGCTGGCCGAGCAGGCCAGCGCGTTGAGCCGGGAGCGCGTGGAGCTGGCCGAGCAGCGCTATCGCGCCGGCGGGCTGGCGCTGCCGGAGCTGCAGCAGATCCTCGATCGCGCGGCGGCGTCCGAGCGCACCGAAGTGGCCGCGCGGGTGGACTTCGCCACCGCCCGCGCCACGCTCCAGGAGCGGGTGGGCGGGGAGCTGCCGCGGTGACGTCAGCGCGTCACCGGACGGCGCCGTGAGCCTGCCGCGTCTCGCCATCCGCCGTCCGGTGGCGGTGGCCATGGGATGGCTGGCCGTGCTCATGCTCGGCGCGCTCGCCGTGCTGCGGCTGCCCATCGACCTGCTGCCCGATG
This sequence comes from Gemmatimonadaceae bacterium, assembly GCA_036266115.1. GTDB lineage: Bacteria > Gemmatimonadota > Gemmatimonadetes > Gemmatimonadales > Gemmatimonadaceae > DATANT01. The sequence goes on from DATANT010000237.1 coordinate 4,738, forward strand.
TCGCCTACCCGCGCCTGGTGGTGCACACCACCTACGCCAACGTGGCGCCGGTGGAGGTGGAGCGGTTCATCAGCGAGCCGGTGGAGCGCGTGGCGAGCGCCGTGCCGGGCGTGGAGCGGGTGACCAGCGTGTCGCGGGAGGGCGTATCGCTGGTGACGCTGCGCTTCGCGTGGGGCACGGACATGGACTTCGCCGTGCTCAACGTTCGCGAGAGGCTGGACAACCTGCGCGATCAGCTGCCCGAGGGCGCCGAGCGGCCGGTGGTGCTGCGCACCGATCCCACGTCGGACGCCATCATGACGGTGAGCGTCGCGGGCAGCGGCGCGGTGCGCGGTGCGGGCAGTGGCGCGCACGCTGGCGCACGCGGCGCCTCTTCGCGCGGCGCCGACTCGGTGGGCGCGGTCGGGAGCACCGACCTCTGGGCGCTCAAGGAGCTGGCCGAGGCGGTGATCAAGCGCCGGTTGGAGCAGGTGGACGGCATCGCGCAGGCGGCGGTGACCGGCGGGTTGGAGCGCGAGATCCACGTGGAGGTGGACCCGCGCCGGCTGGAGAGCCTGGGGCTCACCGTGAACGACGTGCGCCGCGCGCTGGACGCCGCCAACCGGAGCGCGCCGGGCGGCACCATCCGGCGCGGGCGCTACCGCTACGCACTGCGCACGCTGGGCGAGCTGCAGGACGTCTCGCAGATCGCCGACGTGCCCATCCGGCGCGAGGGCGCGGCGGCACGCGGCGATTCCGCCAGCAGGTCCGTGCTGCTGCGCGACGTGGCGCGGGTGGACGATGGCTTTCGCGAGCGCGAGAGCCTGGCGCGGCTGAACGGCGAGGAGGCGATCGGGCTGCTGCTCTTCAAGGAGAGCGGCGCCAACACGGTGCGCGTGAGCGAGCGCGTGGAGGACGTGCTGGCCGGGCTGCGCCGCCAGTATCCGGAGCTGCGCCTGGTGGTGGCCACGAGCCAGGCCGGGTTCATCTCGGATTCCATCGCGAACGTGGTGCAGGAGGTGGTGATCGGCGGACTGCTCGCCTTTCTCGTGCTCTTCCTCTTCCTGCGCGACACGCGCGTGCCGGTGGCCATCGCGCTGGCCATCCCGCTCTCGGTGATCGCCACCTTCGCCCTGTTCGACGCGGCCGGCGTCTCCATCAACATCATGTCGCTGGGCGGCCTCGCGCTGGGCGTGGGCCTGCTCATGGACAACTCGATCGTGGTGGTGGAGAACATCTTCCGCCATCGCGAGCTGGGGCTCGCGCCGGCCGAGGCGGCGGCCGTGGGCACGGAGGAGGTGTCGCGCGCGATCACCGGGAGCACGCTCACCACCATCGCCGTGTTCGGCCCGATCATCTACGTGCAGGGCGTGGCGGGCGAGTTGTTCGGCTCCCTGTCGCTGGCCGTGGCGTTCGCGCTGGGAGCCAGTGTGCTGGTGGCGCTCACGGTGCTGCCGGCGCTGGCCGCGCGGTGGAGTGCCGGGGGAGGGCGACAGTCACGCGGGCGCGAGGCGTTGCCCACCGTGTTCTCCCGCTTCCTCGACCGTTTCGACGCCGGCTTCGCGCGCCTGGCCGCATGGTACGAGGGGCGGCTGGCGTGGTCGCTGGAGCACCGCGGTCGGGTGGTGGCACTGTCGGCGCTCGCGCTCGCGCTCACCGTGCCGGTGGCGCTCGCGTTGCCGCGCACCATGCTGCCCGAGGTGGACCAGGGGAGCTTCCGCGTGCGCGTGGAGCTGCCGCGCGGCACGCCGCTGGAAGGCACGGCGGAGGTGGCGGCGCGGGTGGAGCGCGCGCTGCTCGCCGATGCGCGCGTGGCGGCGGTGTTCACGCGCGTCGGCCGGCAGGCGGCAATCGCCGGCGTGGACGACGAGAGCGGGCTGCACTCGGCGGTGCTGGACGTGCGGCTGGCCGAGGGCGCGGCGACCGCCGACGTGGCGGCCGCGCTGCGGCCGGTGCTGGCCGGCGTGCCGGGCCAGGCCACCGTGGAGACCGGGCAGGCCACCGCGCTCGGCGCGCTGCTGGGCGCGGGCGAGGCCGATCTGGCCGTGCGGCTGCGCGGGGAGGATCTGGACGCCGCGCTCGTACACGCCGGGGAGGTGGCCGAGCGGCTGCAGGGGATGCCAGGGCTCGCCAACGTGCGCGTCGGCACCGCGCTCGGGCATCCCGAGGTGCGCGTGACCATCGACCGCGAGCGGGCGGCGTCGTACGGCATCGAGCCCACCGTCATCGCGCAGACTGTGGAGGATTACATGCGCGGCACCCGGGCCACCGACTACGTGGCGTTCGACCGCAAGGTGCCGGTGATGGTGCGCCTGCCGGACGCCGACCGCCGGTCGCTCGCCACCCTGGAGCAGGTGCGGCTGCAGGACGTGCCGCTGGGGGAGCTGGTGAGCATCGAGGAGGGCGTGGGGCCCACCGAGATCCGCCGCGAGGAGCAGGGACGGGTGGTGGCGGTGTACGCCGACGCGCCGGGCGGTGATCTGGACGAGGCGGTGCGGAGCATCGAGCGCTCGCTGGCCACCCTGTCCACGCCCGACGGGCTGCGGCGGGAGATTGGCGGGGAGAACGAGGAGATGCGGCGGAGCTTCGCCGCGCTGGGGTTGGCGTTGCTGCTCGCGCTGCTGCTGGTCTACATGATCCTGGCGGCGGAGTTCGAGAGCTTCGTGCAGCCGGCGGTGGTGCTGCTCAGCGTGCCGCTGGCCACCATCGGCGCCGCCGTCGCGCTGTGGGTGACCGGCGCGGGGCTCAACGTGGTGAGCCTGATCGGCATGGTGGTGCTGGTGGGCATCGTGGACAACGATGCCGTGGTGAAGATCGACTTCATCAATCAGATGCGGCGTGAGGGCCACTCGGTGCACGACGCCATTCGCCTGGCCGGCCACGCGCGGCTGCGCCCGATCCTCATCAACACCATCACCGCGATGCTCGGGCTGCTGCCGATGGCGCTCGCCATCGGCCCCGGCGCGCAGCTGCAGGCACCGCTCGCGATCGCGGTGTTCGGGGGGCTGTTCACGGCGACGGCGTTGACGCTGATCGTGATTCCGGTGGCATACAGCCTGGTGGAGGAGGGGCGGGCGCGGTTGTGGGCGGGGCCGGGGGCGGTGGCGGGTGCGAGTGGGGAGGA
>DATANT010000238.1:0-9251 GCA_036266115.1 Gemmatimonadaceae bacterium
TGACAACCGGGAGGGCCGTTTCAACAGAGCCGATGACAGGCGGAGGCCGTCGCGTGACGACGGCCTCCGCTTCTCATACCCATCCTGGCGCAGCGCACGGGACGCACGCGCTGTCGCCGTTCACGCACCCGGCCGCGTTCCGCCCGCCCCTCCGGGCGCGCCCTACACCACCGAATGCCCGGTCTCGTCCACCGGCCGGCCGCTCGGCATGCGCTGCGTGGTGACCGCCCACGCCATGTCGGGATCGGTCATCTCCAGCTGGCGCACCTCGCCCGGAAACCGCGCCTGCAGCGCCTGGAGCTGGCTCTGCTGCGCGGCGTCGGGATGCACCCAGTCGTGCAGGTACCACACGGCGTGCACGCCGGCCTGCAGCATCTCCTTCGTGCAGCCGAAGCAGGGACGCATGGTGGTGTACATGGTGCTCCCCTGCACCGCGATCCCGAAGCGCGCCGCCGCCAGCAGCGCGTTCTGCTCGGCGTGCACGCAGATGCACAGGTCGTAGCCCGTGCCCGACGGGTACTCGTCGCGGTGCGCGCACCGGTGGCAGCCGCCGTCGGAGCAGTTGGGCATGCGCTCCGGCGTGCCGTTGTAGCCGGTGGACACGATGCGCCGGTCCACCACGATCACCGCCCCCACCCGGTTGCCGGTGCAGTCGGCGCGCGCGCGGACGGCCATGGCGATGCCCATGAAGTAGTGCTGCGAGTCGGGACGGGGCGGTCGCGGGAGTGAGGACATGGGCGTGGTGCCGGGTGGTCGGGCGGAATGGAGCCGACGGTGCTGCCGGTCGCTACCGTGGCAGGACAGGGAAAGTAGATGGCGCTGCTGGCGCGAGCCGGGCCGCGTCGCCCACGCGAGCGTCCTGGACGGCGTCGGTGGCGATCGTCGCGAGGCGGTCCGCCATGGCACCCAGCTCCGCGGCGCGCCCGCGCGACTTGCGGGCGAAGATGCCGCGCGCCAGCGAGTAGGCGCCCAACACGCTCGCCATCCAGAGGCCGGCGCCGGTGAGCGCCGACCCGAACACACCCAGGCCCACGCCCACCGCGATGCCGCCGCTCCCGCCGCCCATGCCGCCCACCAGCCCGCCGAACAGCCCCGTGGAGAGCGCGGTGAGCGACTCCTCCACGCGAATGGTGGTGAGGCCGGCGCGGGAGACGACGCTCACGTGCACGCGTCGGGTCTGGGCGTGGCGGTGGGTGGCGGGGGTGATGTTCCAGGCCAGGGTGCGTCCCAGCACGCTCGTCTGGCCGGTCTCGCCCAGCGTGCGCCGCATCTCGTCCACGAGCATCTCGAAGGCCACCGGCGGCAGCTCCCCCTCCACCGTGCGCTCGATCTGGATTCGCGTGGGCGCGCCGAGGAAGCGGGACGCGACGCTGGCCGGCTGGCGGCTCTCCACGTCGGCCGCCGCGCGTCGCACGAGGGCCGGATCCAGCCCCGCCTCGCGCGCCACCTCCTCCAACTCGGTGAGCGAGAGCCCGCTGCCCGGCTCGCGGGCGGCGGCGTCCGCCTGCTGCAGCTCGGAGGCGCGCCGGATGATGAGCGCGACCTCGTCGTCGCTGTAGCGGCGGCGGGGGGGCCGGCCGCCGGTCACGCGAGCACGGTCTCGTCGGTCACGAGCGCGTGCTCATGCGCTCGAGAAAGGCGCGCTCGTCGGGGGTGAGGCTCTTGAGCCCACCGGCGCTGATCTTGTCGAGCACGCGATCCAGCTCCTCCTGGTTCAACGAGTGCATGCCGTCGCGCTTGATGCCGCGCCAGCGGGCCAGGTCCGCGCTGCTCGCGTCGTTGCCGGGCTGCCAGCGCGTGGGCTGCCACCCGGTGGAGGGCGCCACCTGCGCCGCCTTCCTCCTGAAGCTCGCCGCGGGCGAGTGGCGATCCCACCAGAACAGGAACAGGAACCCACCCACGAACCCGCCCAGGTGCGCGAAGTGCGCGATTCCCGAGCTGCCGCCGAAGCCGCCCCAGAGCGTGAGCACGGTCATCATGACCACGAACCACCGCGCCTCGATGGGGAGGATGCCCCAGATGTAGAGCTTCTCGCGCGGGAAGTAGCGGGCGAACGCCAGGTACACGCCGAACACGGCCGCCGAGGCGCCCAGGATGGGGGCTGGCGTGGTGAAGATGGAGAGGAGCGCGCCGGCGATGCCGCTGACGAAGTACAGGCCCAGGAAGCCATTCCGGCCCAGCTTCGATTCCACGCGCGGGCCCAGGAAGAAGAGCCCGAGCATGTTGAAGAGGATGTGCGAGAGGCCGCGCTCCGAGTGCAGGAACATATAGGTGATGAGCGTCCATGGACGCTCCAGCACCGCCCCCGGCACGAGGATGAGTGCCGAGGTGAGACCCGGGACGGTCTGCTGCAGAAAGAACATCGCGACGTTGGCCGCGATGATGTTGCGTACCCATGGAGTCATGCCTTGAAGGCTAGGGGACGCGCGGGGGAAATGCCAGAAGCGCAGGGTGGGCGGGGAGGGAGGGTGATCGCCGGATGCGCCCGGGGACCTTGAGCCGATCATCGCGCCGCTCCACCTTCCGCGCATGACACTCACTTCCACGCTGCCGGTGTGGGACGACCGCCGCTGGCCAGGCCTGCCCTCGCTCCACGACGACGTGGAGACCGACGTCTGCGTGATTGGCCTGGGCGGCTCGGGGCTCTCGTGCATCGCCGAGCTGCAGCGGCTGGGCGCGCGCGTGGTGGGGGTGGACGCGAGCGACGTGGGCGCCGGCGCCGCCGGCCGCAACGGCGGCTTCCTGCTGGCTGGCATCGCCGCCTTCCACCACGACGCCGCGGCCACGCTGGGCCGCGAGCGCGCCGTGCACCTCTACCGGCTCACGCTGCGGGAGCTGGAGCGCATCGCCGCCGAGACGCCGGAGGCCGTGCGCCGCGTGGGCTCGCTGCGCGTGGCCACGTCCGTGGAGGAGGAGGCCGACTGCGCGCGGCAGCTCGCCACGATGCAGGCGGACGGGCTGCCCGCCGAGCCGTACGAGGGCCCCGAGGGGCGCGGGCTGCTCGTGCCCACCGACGGCGCCTTCAACCCGCTGCTGCGCTGTCGGCTGCTGGCCCACCGGGCGCTGGAGGCCGGCGCGCAGCTGTACGGCTGCTCGCCCGCCGTCAGCGTCTCGGGCACCGAGGTGCGCACGCCGCAGGGGCGCGTGCGCTGCGAGCGAGTGGTGGTGGCCGTGGACGGCCGGCTGGAGGTGCTGCTGCCCGAGCTCGCGGGGCGCGTGCGCACGGCGCGGCTGCAGATGCTGGCCACCGCGCCCACCACCGAGGTGCGCGTGCCGCGTCCGGTGTACGCGCGCTACGGCTACGAGTACTGGCAGCAGCTCCCGGACGGCCGGGTGGCGCTGGGCGGCTTCCGCGACCTGGGCGGCGACGAGGAGTGGACGGTGAGCACCGCGCCGTCGGCCAGGGTGCAGGGGGCGCTCGAGCGGTTCCTGCGGGAGCACGTGGGGGTGCAGGCGCCGGTGACGCACCGGTGGGCGGCGTCGGTGGGGTACACGCCGGACGGGGCGCCGCTGCTGGAGGAGGTGCGGGACGGGGTGTGGGCGGTGGGCGGGTACTGCGGGACGGGGAACGTGGTGGGGGCGATGTACGGCCGGGCGGCGGCGCAGCTGGTGGTGCGGGGGGAGTCGGAGGTGGGGGTGGGGTGAGATGAGGTGAGGCGGGACCGGGGCGCGGTGGAGTGGTGATGGTCGGGTAGGTGGGCGAGGCTACCCTCGTGGTTGGGGGGGACCCCCGTTCGCCCGATACCGAGAGCGCCAGCCTCGCCACCCACCCATCGCCGCGCCCTCACCCCCCGCCCACCACCCCCGCCACCTCCACGAACGCATCCGGCCCGAGGCCCTGCGTGCCCCACATCGGGTGGTCCAGCACGAGGATCAGGTAGATCACCAGCCCCAGCGACGCCGCCACGGTGGACGTCATCACGAGCTGCGCCCGCCCGTCTGTCATGCGGAAGAAGTAGGTGCAGCCGATGGTGAGCACCGCCCCGAGCAGCGCCACCGCCCAGAGCGGCCCCGGCAGCCCCGCCTGGCCGGCCGCGAGGCGCGCCTGCCGCGCATCGAGGAACGCCTCCAGCTCGCGCGCGGTCGCGGCGTGCAGCACCTGCTCGCGGCCCGCCCTGGGGTCGAAGGTGGCCCACTCGCGGGCCAGGGCGTCTCGCGCCTGCGCCGTGCGTGCGCTGGCGCCGTCGCGCCGGAGCGCGGGCCACTCGTCCGTGATCACGAGATGTAGATAGGCGCGCAGCCGGTCCCTCAGCTGCCCTCGCGCCGGCTCCGGGTAGCCTTCCGTGTGGCGGAACATGTTCGCGAGGGCGGCCGCCTCGCGCTCCGCGGCGTCCCTGGTGGCCGCGTAGTTGCCCCAGGCGGCCACCGCGACGAGGGCGAGCAGGATGCCGTGCACCAGGCCCACCGTGGCGAGCACGGCGCCCGCCACATCGTTCGCCGTGTGCGCCCGGAGTGAGCGCGTGAGTGCGTGTGTCGCGAGAAACCCGCCCACGGACAGCGCCACCGCCGCACCCACGACCAGCACCGCCAGCAGCCACTCGGGAATGTCGTACAGCCAGTGCATCGCCATGTCCGGGCCGCTGGCGCTCCACGCGGTGTGCCGACACGACCCGACGTCGGGTGGCTGCTCCTCGGCGCGGCGGCGGCTCGCGAGCTGTCACGGGCGAGGCGCGGGCCTCGCGCCACCCGCCGCACGCGCGGCTACCGTCGTGCGCCCACCCCGATAGCGCGGGGCCGGGTCCATCGCCACGCCGGCGGCGCACCGCCAGCCAGCGCGCAGATTCCGCGTCTCTGCCGCGATCGCGCGTGCATGGCTCGTCCGCCGCGCGGCGCGGCTCGCCTGATGCAGCGCCTGGTGGATTGGCTCACCACGCGCGGTGTTGCGGGGTGGCTCGTCGTGAAGCGTTCACCGAGACGGATCTCTGGAAGCTGCCGAATGACCATGTGGTCGACGATGAAGCAGCCGAGCGCCTTTCTTCCGGTGGCCATGTCGTTCGCGGCGCTCGCGACGGTGCTCATTCACGTCGCCCTGTTCGGCACTGCCCGCGAGCCCGACGAGGGGACCGCCGCCCACGTCTGGCAACTGCTCATGGCTGCACAGCTGCCAATCATCGCGTGCTTCGCGATCCGGTGGCTCCCCAGGACTCCACGTCAGGCGCTGTGGGTACTGGCCCTCCAGGTCCGCGCCGCCCTCGCCGCACTCGCGCCCGTCTACCTCCTCGGCCTGTAGCCTGCTCCGCCACGTCCACGCCGCGCGGGAGGTAGTGGCCGACCATCACCCGGGCGAGTGCGTCCGGCGATAGTCGCGGCGGATGTGCTTGCTGGCCCCGGCACCGTGGCGTACTTAGGAAAGCGCCATGGGACACGCCGGCGCCGGACCCCGCCGACACCGGAGTGCACACCGGAACCGGGAGATTCACATGCCGCGCTGGGAATACAAGCTGCTGAGCGCCAACGACGTGCCGGGTGACGGCTGGGGCAAGGGCAAGTCGCGGGAGGCGCTGGAGACCTACCTGAACCAACTCGGTGCCGACGGATGGGAGATGCTGACGGTCGACTTCCCCGACGGCTACGAGAGCCCCACCCGGTTCTCGGCCTGCGCCAAGCGCCCGGCCACCTCGTGAGCGGGCGCCGGTGACGGCGTGGCGCTGAGGGCGCGTGGCGCGCGCTCCCTGCCCACGCCGCCATCTACCTGCGCCGTCCCGCTGCGTGCGGGACGGCGACTCCGCCAGCCGCCGACGTCCACATGGCCGTGGCGGGCTGGCGTGGCCGCTCTGGACCTCGTGAGCGCGAACGCCGCGGGGCGCCCCGGATACACGATGGCCGTGTGTACCCGGGCCGGGGCGATCGCCCTCGAGCTCCGCAGCCGCGGGATGCCGTGTCCCGTCGTCGTGAGCGACTCAGGGCATGATCGTCTTCGGCTGTCCGTCCGCGTCCAGCAGCACCACCTCGCCGAGGTTCAGCGCCTTCAGGCCGGGCTCCACCTTCGCCCGGTCGCCGATCACGACCCAGACGAGCCGGTCCGGCTGGATGAACGTTCGCGCCGCCGCATTCACCTGCGACTCCGGCGCCTGCCGGACGCGCTCGGCGAACGTCGCGTAGTAGTCGTCGGGGAGCTCGAACGTCACGATCTCGCCCAGCGCGGCCGCCACGGCACTCCCCGTCTCCCATCGTCCGGCGAGCTTCTTGATCTGGCGGTCCCTGGCGTCGGCGACCTCCGCGGCCGTCAGCGGCCGATCGCCCACCGCGCCACGCAACTCCTTCACCGCCTCCTGCAGCGACTCGACCGTCCGGTCGGTCTGCACCGGGGCCACCACCATCCACAGCCGCTGTCCGCGCGCATCGAAGGGGAAGCTGAACGCGCCATACGACCAGTGCTTGTCCTCGCGGAGGTTCATGTTGATGCGCGAGCCGAACGCGCCGCCGAACGCGTCGTCGAAGAGCTGGAAGGCGATCTCCTGCTCGTTCGCCTTCGGTGCGATGAGCTGTCCGGCGAGAACGTATGACTGTTCGGCACCCGGACGGTCGAGCAGGTACACCGTCTGCCGCGCCTTGGGCGCGACGGTCGCGAGGTTCTTCGCCGGGATGTCGCCCGGCCGCCACGCGGCGAAGGCGCGCTCGAGCTTCGGCGTCAGCTCGGCCATCGTGATGTCGCCCACCACGATGAGCGTGCCGTGGTTCGGCTTGACCCAGCGCTGATGGAAGGCGACCAGGTCGTCGCGGCGCATCGCGTCCACCGAGGCCTCGGTTCCGTTCCCCGTGAGCGGCTGCCCGTAGGCGTGTCCGGTGCCGTAGAGCAGCTGCGGCAGCACGCGCAGCCCCATCGCGAAGGGCTCCACCTTCTCCTGCCGGATGGTGGCCCGGGTGATCCCCTTCACGCGCTCGAGATCACCCGCCGGGAACGACGGGCGGAGCAGCACGTCCGCGTACAGAGCGAGTGCCGGGTCGAACTTGTCCGTGAGCGCCGACAGCGACACGCGCATCACGTCCAGGTCCGCCGAGGTGCTGAGCGTGGCGCCGAGCGCCGCGAGCTCGTCGGCGATCTGCAGCGCGCCGCGAGTCGTCGTGCCCTCGTCGAGCATCTGCATCGTCATCGCGGCGAGCCCGGGCTTCGACGGGTCGTCGGCCGCAAAGCCACCCTCGAGCACCGCCGTCAGGCGCACCACCGGCACCGCAGTCCGCCGCGCGAGCACGACCTTCAGCCCGTTGGAGAGCGTCGCGCGCTCCGCGGCCGGGAGCGGCGCCGCGGGCGGTGCCCCGACGGCCGGCATCGTCGAACGGTCCACCGTGGATGCCACCGTCTGGTAGTCCGGGAACGGGTGCACCTCGAGCACGTACACGCCGTCGGCCAGCCAGCGGCGCGCCGCGTCCCGCACGTCCGCCGTGGTGGCCGCCGCCACCCGCTGCTGCTCGGCCTTGTACGCCGCGGGATCATCCAGGTACACCTGCCCGCGGGCGAGCACGTCCGACTTCCCGCCAAAGCCGCCGATGCGCTCGACGCCGCGGATGAACGCGCTGCGCTGCTGCGTCTTCACGCGCTCCAGCTCCGCCGCGGTCGGCCCTTCCGCCATGAACCGGCGGAGCTCCTCGTCGAGGGCGCGCTCCACCGCCACCAGGTCCCCACCCGGCTGTGCCGTCGCCCACATGACGATCTGGCTGCCGATCTCGCGCACGTCGGTGTAGCCACCGATGGCGGACGCCGTCTTGTCGTCGTAGACGAGCCGCTTGTAGAGCCGCGACGTCTTGCCCCGCGCCAGCACGTCGAAGGCCAGCGTCGCGTCCGTCAGCTCGGCGGAACCGTATCCGGGAACGTTCCAGACCTTGTACACGCGAGCCTGCGGTACGCGGTCCTGCATCACCTGCCGGCGCTCGCCGGTCATCTTCGCCGTCCAGGCCCCGTGCGCCGTCACCGGCGGTCCCGGCGGGATGTCGCCGAAGTAGCGCTCCACCCGCTGCCGCACGTCCTCGGCCTGCACGTCGCCCGCGACGACCAGGGTCGCGTTGGAGGGGCCGTAGTACGTGCGGAACCACTCCTTCACGTCGTCGAGCGACGCGGCGTTCAGGTCCTCCATGGACCCGATGACCGACCACGAGTACGGGTGGCCCTTCGGATACGTGTTCTCGGCGATGGTCAGCCAGACCTTGCCGTACGGCTCGTTCTCACCATTGCGCTTCTCGTTCTGCACGACACCGCGCTGCTCGTCGAGGCGCGCCTGCGTGACCGCGCCGAGCAGGTGTCCCATGCGGTCCGACTCGAGCCAGAGGATGCGGTCGAGCGCCGAGACGGGGACGTTCTGGAAGTAGTTCGTGCGGTCGTTGTTGGTGGTGCCGTTGAGGTCCGTGGCCCCGAGCGGCTCCACCGCCTTGAAGTAGTCGTCGTCGTAATGCTCGCTCCCGTTGAACATGAGGTGCTCGAACAGGTGCGCGAAGCCGGTCTTGCCCGTCTGCTCGTCCTTCGAGCCCACGTGGTACCAGACGTTGACCGCGACGATGGGCGCCTTGTGGTCCTCGTGCACGAGGAGCGTGAGCCCGTTGCGCAGGGTGAAGCGCTGGTACGGGATCTCGGGGACCGCGACCGCGGCCGAAGTCGGCCTGGCGGCGGCCGCCCGCGGCTGCGCAGCGACCGTGAGTGGGAGAGCGACGAATGTCGCGATGGCGACCCCGCTGGCCATCATCGAGAGAACGACGGAAGAGCGGACGTGCGGCATGCTGGAGCTCCTTGCCAGAGAGGGTTGTGAGGCATGCGTTGGACTCGGCGCACTCCGCGAGGCAGGCGGGGCGTGATGCTGCGAGGGAGCGACGTGCGCCGCTCGGCATTCTCCAACGCGCGTCGCAAGTCCGCCAGGTATGGAGGTGGTTACCCAGGCCCCCGGGGCGCGAGACGGCCCCATCTTAGCACGCCGCCGTGATCCGAGCCGTGACCTGGCAGGTCACGCCATCTTGCGAACCCATCCACGGCGCGGGATGTTCGGCCGCATGATCGAGTTACGGCTGCTCGGCAGGGTCGACGTGCTCGGGCCGGACGGGAAGCAGGTGCGCGCCGTGCTCGCGCAGCCCCGGCGCGAACGCAGACAACGTGGATCCGCCCGTGGGCGTCGGCGCGCCGCTCGCTGCCGAGCCGCCGGCCAACGCGGTGGCGCTGGCCGCCGCGCCTGCGGTCCCGGCGCCGACGCCCACGTCCTCCCCGACGAGGGGCACGGCTTCGTGAAACGCGAGAACGAGGTGAGAGGCTACGGCGCGTTCGTCGCCTT
>DATANT010000239.1:0-5719 GCA_036266115.1 Gemmatimonadaceae bacterium
TGGGCCAGCGCCAGCAGCTCGGTGCTGTCCAGGGCCATGGTGATCTGCCCCAGCGTGTCCTCGGGCGACGCGGTCACCAGATCGCTGGCGCCCACGAGGCGGGTGAGCGCGGCGTTGGCGAGGTTCAGGTTGTTGCGGGCCGTGAGCATGGCCACCCGCGCGTTGCCCACCTCGATGATGGCGCGCAGCGAATCGCTCTTCGTGGCCGCGCCGGCGGCCACGCGCGCGTTGGCCGAGCGGGCCTGCTGCTCGGCCTGCGCGAGCTGTGTGAGCGCGGCGCCCTCGGATTCGCGCGCCGCCAGCACGTTGAAGAACTGCGACTTCACGTTGAGCGCCACGCCGTACCGCTGCACCACCTCGTTGGCCTCGGCCGCGCCCTGAGCGGCGCGACTCCGCTTCACCTCGTTCCAGCGGGCGAAGCCGTCGAACAGGTCCACGTTGGCCGACAGGCCGTTCGTGAAGTTCCACGGATCTCCCCGCAGGGGCACCAGCTCGCCCTGGAAGAACTGCACCCCGTCCGTGCGCCCGGTGCCGGCGGAGAGGTTCACGTTGGGCAGGTACGCGAAGTAGGCGCGCCGCGTCTGCATGTCGGCGGTGCGCATCTGCCCGCGGGCCGAGACGGTGGTGGGGGCGTTCTGCTGCGCCAGACGCACGGCGTCATCGAGTGCGATGGCGCGCGCTGGAGCGACTGCCACGTTCTGGCCGGCGGCGCTCGCGAAGGGGAGAGCCGCCAGAAGGATCCAGCTGCGCATGACGTGCAAGGGTATGCCGGACGGCCCGGCGCGGTTACTTGGTGGAGCGCGCGCTGTCCTGCCGCGCGACGTAGGCGTCGAATCGTAGCTGCTGCTCCGGGTCGAGCGTGGCCCGGATGGCCGCGCGCGCGCCCAGGGTGAGCGAATCCAGTTGTGGTTGCACCGGCTTCACCACCACCGACATGCGCGCGTTCCGCTCGTCGAGGATGCTGTCCATCACGCGGCGCTGGTCTGCCGACAGGGCCAGGTCCCGGGCCAGCGAGCTGCGCATCCGCTGATCCCGGCCGCTGCCCTCGCTGGCCTTCCGCGCCCAGGCCACACCGTAGCCCAGGGCGAACCCGGCCAGGAGCGCGCCCACGAGGAGCGCCAGAGCCACTGTCTTTGGACGTTGCATGCCGTGCCTTCGTTAATACGGAAGATCGAAGCGCACGGACTCGGCGCCTTCGGTGACCGGCTCCTCCGGGCGCACCTGCAGCGTGACCACCTCGGGCTGGCTGAGCACCGCCTCGTAGGCCACGTGCCTCTCCTCGTCCTGGGCGCGCAGGGTGAGGGCGCCTGCCACCACGGCCGCCACGGCGGCCGCGGCCAGCCCGGCGCGGCCCCAGCCGCTCAGCACGTCCCACCATTCGGTGCTGCCCTGCTCTCGTACCCGGCGCATCACCTTCGCTTCCAGCCACTCCCAGTACCCGGCATCCGCCGGTGGCGCGTAGTGGGCGCGCAGCAATCGCGTGATCTCATCATCAGGGCCGGAGGGGCTCGTGTCCCGCCGCGGCCTATTCATGTCGTTCGTCATAGCTCACTCCGTAGCCCACCCAGCACTCGGCGCAGGTGCGCGCGTGCATGGTGGAGGTCAGATCGCGCTGTGCCCTCGGGAATACCGAGCATGGTGCCGATCTCTGCATGCTTGAAGCCCTCCACGTCATGGAGGACGATTACCGACCGTTGCCGTTCCGTGAGCTGCGCCAGCGCGCCCTGCAGCCGCTCGCGCAGATGGCTCGCCTCGCCCGGATCGCGAAACGGCGCGGCGACCGTCTCCGGCAACTCGTCGGCCGCACGCACCTTCCGGCGGCGCGTGAGGTCCAACGCCGCATTGGCCACGATGCGGTGCAGCCACGCGCCGAACGCCTGATCCGGCAGAAACCGGTGCAGCGCACGGTACGCGTGCAGAAAGCCATCCTGCGCGGCATCCTCGGCATCCTCGTGGGTGCCGACGATGGCGCGCGCCACCGCGTACGCGCGACGCTGGTGCAGCCGCACGAGCGCCGAGAACGCGACCGTGTCGCCCTGCTGCGCGGCGCGCACGAGGGCGCGCTCGCGAAGCAGCGCTTCGTGGACGGAGCCGTCTCCCGACCGGTCAACCATGACCCGCGGGCGCGGCGGAGCGGGAACGGCGAGGGCGACAGTCATGAAAGAGTCCGATCACACATTCATCCGGTAAACGCGTGTGCCCAGTGGAACGTTGGCTCACGTCAGGCGCGGCTCGCATCGGGGAGTGCCGGCCGGCATTGGCCTCGTCACTCGGGCGTCGGCACGCCGGCCAGCCCCAATGCATCGGCCTGCTGCTGCATGGCCTCGATCACGAACCCGATGTGCTCGTCCAGCTCCACGCCCAGCTCCTCGGCGCCCAGCAGCACGTCCTCGCGACTCACCCCACGGGCAAACGCCTTGTCCTTCATCTTCTTGCGGACGGAGCGGGCTTCCACCTCGTGCACGCTGCGGGACGGGCGCACGAGCGCGGTGGCGGTGACCAGCCCGGTGAGCTCATCCACGGCAAAAAGGGCCTGCGCCATGCGCGAGGTGCGCGGAACCCCGGAGTACGTGGCGTGCCCCAGGATGGCCTCGAGCACGTCCTCGGGATAGCCGAGCCCGCGAAGGATCCGCACGCCTTCGGCCGGATGCTCGGCATGAGCCGCGTGGGCGGCGTTGGGAAAGCGCTCGTAGTCGAAATCGTGCACCAGCCCGGTGAGTCCCCACCGCTCTTCGTCCTCGCCGAACCGCCGCGCATACGCGCGCATCACCGCCTCCACCGCGAGCATGTGCTTGCGCAGGGAATCGCTGGCGGTGTACTCGTGCACGAGCGCGAGGGCCTGGTCGCGGGATGGAAGGGACATGGCGTGGGCTGGGGTTTTGGGGTGAAGAGCGCGAAAGATCGTGCGCACCCGGCACCGTGACCAGTGCCGCGCCATCGGAACCGTGCTCGTCCCTGATACCCCACAGTCCGCCGTGGGTGCACCGGTCGTCGCCCGAGCGAAGCGCGCGCCCTCGTTCGCGGGAGTGGGGCAGCGCCCATCGACACCTCCCGGCCGGCTCCCCGTAGGGGAAGAGCAGCCGTTCTCTTCAAACCCCGGCGGCCTGGTCCCTGTCTGATGGCTGGGCACCGGTCCCGGTGTCCGCTCACACTCCGCTCCCCGGCCCATGGCTCCGATCGCCCGCTCGCTCCCGCGCGCCCTACGGTACGCTGCCGCGCTCATCCCCACGCTGGCCGCGGTGGGTGCCGCGCAGCAACGCCACACCCTGCGGGGTGCCGACGTCGCGGTCTACAACCTCGCCGGACGCATCACGGTGGAGGCAGGCACAGGACCGGACGTGGTGGTGGAGGTCACGCCCCGGGGGAGCGACGCCGGCCGTCTCACCGTGGACGCGGGATCGCTGGATGGCCGGTCGTCGCTCCGCGTCCGGTACCCGGGCGACCGCATCGTCTTTCGCGGCGAGGGGCAGGGCGGTGGCTCGCGCACCAGCGTGCGCGTGGACGACGAGGGCCGCTTCGGCCACGTGGATGGCGGCCGCCGGGTGGAGATCACGTCCAGCGGGAGCGGGCTGGACGCGAGCGCCGACGTGCGGGTGCGCGTGCCGGCCGGCAAGCGCGTGGCGCTCTACCTCGCCGTCGGCGAGGCCTCGGTCACCAACGTCGCCTCGGACCTCGTGGTGGACGTCTCGGCCGCCCGGGTGACCACGAGCGGCACGCGCGGCCGCCTGGAGCTGGATACGGGCTCGGGCGGCGTGCAGGTGAGCGACCACGAGGGCGACCTCGCGGTGGACGCCGGCTCCGGCGGCATTCGGCTGGAGCGCGTGAAGGGTGCCACGCTCACGTTCGACACCGGATCCGGCGGCATCGCGGGCAGCGACATCACCGCGACGCGGGTGGACTTCGACACCGGCTCGGGCGGCGTGCGACTGCGCGCGCTCCGGGCGTCGGACATTCGCGTGGACGCCGGAAGCGGCTCCGTGGAGCTGGGGCTGTTGGGCGACGTGGAGAATCTGGAGGTGGACACCGGCTCGGGTGGCGTGACGATCGCCGTGCCCTCCACGCTGGGGGCGGAGCTGAGCATCGACGTGGGGAGCGGGGGCATCGAGTCCGAGATCCCGCTCGAGGTGACGCGCCGCAGCCGGCGCGAGCTCTCGGGGCGCATCGGCGACGGCAAGGGCCGCATCCAGATCGAGACCGGCTCCGGCGGCGTGCGGCTCACGAAGGCCGGCTGAGGCGCGTCGCGCGGCGCCCCACCACCGAGGGAGTCGGGCGCCGTCATCGGATCTCGAACAGCGCCTCCACCTCCACGGCCACGCCGTATGGCAGCCCGTTGGTGCCGATCGCCATTCGCGTATGCCGTCCGGCCTCTCCGAGCACGGCCACCAGGAGATCGGACGCGCCATTGACGACCTGCGAGTGCTCCGTGAAGTCGTCGGTCGCGTTCACGTAGCCCGTCACGCGCACGCAGCGAACGACGCGGCCTGGATGGTCCCGCACGGCCTCCCGCAGGTGCGCGAGCAGATTGAGGGCGCACAGCCGGGCGGCGGCCTGTCCGTCGGCCACGCCGAATTCCCGCCCCAGCTTGCCGATGAACCGGCGCTCGCCATTCCACTGGCTGAGCTGTCCGGTGAGGAAGAGCAGCTCTCCCGTGCGCACGAACTGCACGTAGTTCGCGCCTGGGGAGCTCGGGCGCGGCAGCTCGAGTCCGAGCTCGCGGAGGCGACGCTCGAACATCGAGGCGCCCTCGTCGAGCTGTGGCGGAGCACCCCGATCCGATGCGGCGGTCATCGGCCGACCGTGCCCTCGAGGATCTCCCGCAGGTAGCTCACGACCGATCGTTCGGCGGCCGGTCCGGCGTGCCGCGGCGTCGACCGCGCCTGTGTTGGCGGTATCGACGCCGTGCGGCCGTGCGTCACGTTGCCGGCGCCACGCGCGGACGGCAGCACGGTGGGGTGCAGCACGAGGCCCTGACCGGGCGTGACGCGCGTGCTGCTGGGAGGAGGGAGGTGTGGCTGCGCCTGGAAGGCGACTTCTGGATGTCTCATGGTCGTCGCGAGCGAGGACTGGCGGTGCATCGGGCAATGCCCCATCATGGTCCCAGGTTGGACCAGGCAACAGTGCCATATTCGCCATGGTGAGATAGGCCACTTTGCCATCGAAAGGCAGACCATCCGGGCAGCAGGCGTTCTTCGATTCCCCCGCCGTCGTCGCCGCGCTCCCGGCGCAACGCGGCCGCGCGCCGGCTTCCGCAGGGGCGGCTCCGCCGGGCGTGATCGGCCATCGCGCGATCTACGCGCGCATCAGGCGCGAGGTACTGGACGGAGCGCTCAAGCCAGGGGCACGCCTCCCATCCACCCGCTCGCTCGCCGCCACGCTCGGCGTCGCGCGCATGACCGTGGTCACGGCCTATGATCAGCTGCGCGCGGAAGGCTACATCACGGGACGGGTGGGATCGGGGACCCGGGTCACCACCGATCTGCCGGCTCTCGGACGGGCCGCCAATGGGAATGCTGGGCGTGGCCGTTCGCGCGCGGGAGCGCGCGGGCGCTCGACGGAGCGAGCGAGCGCCGTCGCGGCGGATGCGCGGCCGGCCCTCGTGCCGGCGGCGCAGTCCCGGCGCGCGCAGGAGTACGCGGCCGCCGTCTCCAATCTCACGGGCGAGCTCGCGATGCGTGACGGCGTGGTCCGCGCCTTCCGTCCTGGCGTTCCGGCGCTCGAC